>NZ_CP088149.1:4171250-4476666 GCF_002845275.2 Pseudomonas sp. S06B 330
TCCAGCTGCATGCGCAGGGCTGGATCACTGGCCTGCAGGCCGGCGGTATCGATCAGGACCACGCGCTTGCGCAGCAACGGCTCAAGGGCCTGGGCCAGCGACTGCCCCGGATCCACATGAGTAACCGACACATTGAGGATCCGCCCCAAGGTCTTGAGCTGCTCCTGGGCACCGATACGGAAACTGTCCATGCTCACCAGCGCCAGGTTCTGCGCGCCGTACTTGAGCACATAACGCGCCGCCAATTTGGCCAGGGTGGTGGTCTTGCCCATGCCGGCCGGACCGACCATGGCAATGACACCGCCTTCCTCGATCGGTTCGACTTCCGGCACATCAATTCTGCGTGCCAGGTGCGCCAACAGCATGCGCCAGGCATGACGCGGCTCTTCGATGCCGCTGATCTGCTCCAGCAGCTCATGCGCCAGCGGGCCGGACAGACCAATACGCTGCAGGCGCCGCCAAAGGTTGGCCTTCTGTGGTTGATTGCCCTGCAACTGGCTCCAGGCCAACGAGCCGAGCTGGACTTCAAGCAGTTCGCGCAGCCCGGTAAGCTCCGAGCGCATGGCATCGAACAGGCGCGGGTCCACCGGCGCGGCGGCCGGGGCCGGCGTGACGGGTGCCTCGACAGGCGTCTCGACCAGCGGCTCCGAGGCGGTCAGCGGCAAACCGGCAAACAGTTGGCGGTTACCGTCTTCACTTTCGCTGCGACTGCTGAGCTCGGCCTGGGCGGTGACGATGCGCGACTGGGTCTTGCGCAATTCATCTTCGAGCTCGACATTCGGAACCCGTGGCGCCAGGGCGGACAGCTTGTAGTCCAGCGCCGCCGTCAGCTCGACACCGCCAGCAATCCGTCGGTTGCCGATGATGGCGGCATCAGCCCCCAGCTCATCTCGAACCAGCTTCATGGCCTGACGCATATCGGCGGCGAAAAAACGCTTAACTTGCATAACCCACTACCTCAGCCGTTGGGGCCTACTGTGGCAACGATGGTAACTTGCTTGTTGTCAGGTATTTCCTGATACGCCAAAACATGCAAATTCGGTACAGCCAGGCGACCGAAGCGCGACAGCATTGCCCGCACCGGTCCTGCGACCAGCAGGATCGCCGGTTGCCCTTGCATCTCTTGACGCTGGGCAGCCTCGATCAACGAACGCTGAAGCTTTTCGGCCATGCTCGGCTCAAGAAGAACACCGTCTTCCTGACCCTGCCCGGCCCTTTGCAGACTATTGAGCAAAATCTGTTCCAACCTTGGCTCAAGGGTGATCACAGGCAGCTCAGACTCAACGCCGACAATGCTTTGCACGATAGCGCGACACAATCCGACGCGCACCACGGCCACCAGCGCGGCGGTATCTTGACTCTTGGCGGCATTGTTGGCGATAGCCTCGGCAATACTGCGAATATCACGCACCGGTACCTGTTCGGCAAGCAATGCCTGCAGGACCTTGAGCAGCCCCGACAAGGAAATGACACCTGGCACCAGCTCTTCAGCAAGCTTGGGTGAGGCCTTGGCCAGCACCTGAAGCAATTGCTGGACTTCCTCGTGACCAATCAGCTCATGACAGTGCTTGTGCAGGATCTGGTTCAAGTGGGTGGCAACCACGGTACTGGCATCGACCACGGTGTAGCCCAGCGACTGCGCCTGGCTGCGTTGATTGACATCGATCCACACCGCTTCCAGACCAAAGGCCGGGTCGCGGGCGGCAATCCCGCTGAGGGTGCCAAACACCTGCCCGGGGTTGATCGCCAGTTCGCGATCCGGGTAGATCTCGGCCTCGGCCAGGATCACCCCCATCAGGGTCAGGCGATAGGCGCTAGGCGCCAGGTCGAGGTTGTCACGGATATGCACGGTAGGCATGAGAAAGCCCAGATCCTGGGAGAGCTTCTTGCGCACCCCCTTGATCCGCGCCAGCAACTGCCCACCCTGATTGCGGTCGACCAGCGGAATCAGCCGGTAGCCAACCTCCAGACCGATCATGTCGATCGGCGTAACGTCGTCCCAGCCCAGCTCTTTGGTTTCCATGGCGCGCTGCGGCGAAGGCAGCAGGTCTTGCTGGCGCTGCACCTCTTCCTGGACCTTGAGCTTGGCTTGATGCTGCTTGCGCCACACCAGGTAGGCACCGCCGCCAGCAAGCAGGCCCAGACTGAGGAAAGCGAAGTGCGGCATACCCGGCACCAGGCCCATGACGATCATGATGCCCGCCGACACCCCCAACGCCTTGGGCGAATCGAACATCTGCCGATTGATCTGGTTCCCCATGTCCTCGGAGCCGGAAGCACGGGTCACCATGATCGCCGCGGCGGTGGACAGCAGCAGGGATGGCAATTGCGCCACCAAACCGTCACCAATGGTCAGCAAGGCATAGACCTTACCGGCATCACCGAAGGTCATGCCGTGCTGGAACATACCGACCAGCATGCCGCCGATCAAGTTGATGAAGAGGATCAACAGACCGGCGATGGCATCACCGCGCACAAACTTGCTGGCACCGTCCATCGAACCGTAGAACTCGGCCTCCTGGGCCACCTCCGAACGTCGCGCCTTGGCCTGGGCCTGATCGATCAGGCCGGCATTGAGGTCGGCGTCGATCGCCATCTGCTTGCCGGGCATCGCATCGAGGGTGAAGCGCGCACTCACCTCGGAAATACGCCCGGCACCCTTGGTCACTACCACGAAGTTAATGATCATCAGAATCGCGAACACCACGATACCGACCACATAGTTACCGCCGATCACCACCTCACCGAAGGCCTGGATCACCTTACCGGCAGCCGCGTGGCCATCGTGACCGTGGAGCATGACCACGCGCGTGGAGGCCACGTTCAAGGCCAGACGCAGCAGCGTTGCCACCAGTAGGATGGTCGGGAATGCGGCAA
Source organism: Pseudomonas sp. S06B 330 (assembly GCF_002845275.2). Classification (NCBI taxonomy): domain Bacteria; kingdom Pseudomonadati; phylum Pseudomonadota; class Gammaproteobacteria; order Pseudomonadales; family Pseudomonadaceae; genus Pseudomonas; species Pseudomonas tussilaginis. The sequence goes on from NZ_CP088149.1 coordinate 4,174,128, forward strand.
AATCAAGGGGGCGCAAGGCGTAGACGCAGACCAGCAAGACGACGATCGACAAGGCGATGTTGAAGGTGAACAGCACGTCGAGCAGAAACGGCGGGATCGGCAACATCATCATTGCCAGCATCACCAGCAGCAACAGCGGCACACCCAGATTACCCCGGCCTAACCCGGCCAGGTTGTTACGGGCACTGTTGATTAACTGAGAGCGATCCACCGGTATTCCTCGTCTAGCTCAAGCAAAACTTTGACGCGTTTGACGCGCGCAGCGCTGCCTTTGCAAGAAGCCTTCCAACTTTGAGAAATGGTGAACACAATAGCATTCGTAGTTGCTGCCGCCAGGCTGCGATCGGGCGCGCAGCGGCCGTCAGTGACGACCGTCTCGGTGCTTGGATGGCGACTGCTGCGCAGCCGATCGCAGCCTGGCGGCAGCGGCTACAGGACAGCTCTTAAGAACGCTGCAGGTCCGGCGGAATCGGCAGATCCTTTAGCGGTTCCGGTGGCTTGCCCTTGCCTGCCCGGTACTGACGAATCTGGAAGACGTAGGCCAGCACCTGAGCCACCGCCAGGTACAGCCCGGCCGGAATCTCTTCTTCAAGCTCGGTGGAGTAGTAGATCGAGCGCGCCAGCGCCGGGGATTCAAGCACTTGGATCTTGTGCTCGTTGCCGATCTCACGAATCTTCAAGGCAATGAAATCAACACCCTTGGCCAACAGTAACGGCGCAGCACCTTTTTCCGGGTCGTATTTTAGCGCCACGGCATAGTGCGTCGGGTTGGTAATGATCACGTCAGCCTCGGGAATCGCCGCCATCATCCGCCGCTGCGACGCTTCACGCTGGAGCTGGCGGATGCGCTGTTTGACCTCTGGCTTACCTTCACTGTCTTTGTATTCGTCGCGCACTTCCTGCTTGGTCATCAACATTTTTTTGTGCGTCTGCCATAGCTGGATCGGCACGTCCGCCGCGGCAATCAGCAGCAAGCCTGCCGCCATCCACAAGGCGCTCCAACCCACCACCTGAACACAGTGGATGATGGCCTGATCCAACGGCTCATTGGCAATTGCCAGCAAGTCATCACGGTCAGCCGAGAGTACGACCAGGGCAATGATCAAAATCACAAAGAATTTGGCCAACGCCTTGAGCAACTCGGATAAGGCATTGACCGAGAACATCCGCTTAATCCCGGCAAACGGATTCATGCGACTGAACTTGGGCTGCAACAGGCTGCCGGAGAATAGAAAACCACCTAGGGCTACCGGCCCAATGACCGACGCGACCAGCAATACCAGCAACACCGGCTGGATAGTGATCAGTGCAGTTTTACCTGCAGCCATGAGAAAAATACCCATGAACCGCTCATCCGTGATCACTTCGCGCGACAACATAAAGTTGCTGCGCATCAGCTCCATCAAGGCCTGAGCCATACCACCACCAAACGCCAACAGCGCCCCCGCCCCCGCCAGGGTCACGGTCACCGTATTGAGCTCTTTGGAGCGCGCAATCTCGCCCTTTTCCCGCGCGTCTTTTTTGCGCTTGTCGGTGGGGTCTTCTGTTTTGTCCTGACCGCTTTCGCTCTCTGCCATGCTCAGCGCGCCCGTGCCAGTTCACGCATCCATTGCAAAGCCTCGGAAGCCAGCAAGTGATAATGCGGAAGAATATCAGCCAGGGTGATCCAGAAAATGCCAAGCCCCAACACCAGTATCAACGGGAAGCCGATGGAGAAGATGTTCAGTTGCGGTGCCGCACGCGTCATCACACCGAAGGCAATATTGACTACCAGCAGCGCAGTGATAGCTGGCAGCACCAGCAACAGCGCTGCACCGAGCACCCAACTCAGCCGCCCTGCCAAGTCCCAGAAATGATTGACCAGCAAGCCACTGCCTACCGGCAAGGTGGTGAAACTCTCGGTCAGCACCTCAAACACCACCAGATGACCGTTGATACCCAAAAACAGCAGGGTCACCAACATGGTCAGGAACTGGCTGATCACCGCGACGTTAACACCGTTGGCCGGGTCGACCATGGAAGCGAACGCCATCCCCATCTGGATCGCGACGATCTGCCCGGCAATCACGAATATCTGGAAAAACAGCTGCAGCGACAGGCCGAACAGCGCACCGATGATGATCTGCTCTGCAATCAGCAGCAACGCACTAAGGTCCAGCGCCTGGACTTCAGGCATCGGCGGCAAACCCGGCACAATTACCACTGTGATCGCCAAGGCGAAATACAGGCGAATGCGTGCCGGCACCAGGGTGGTGCCGAACACCGGCATGGTCATCAGTACCGCCGTCACACGAAATAGCGGCAGAATAAAACTGGCCACCCACGTGCTGATCTGCGCATCGGTCAGCTCAAGCATGCACAGGTCAGCCGATCAAATGCGGAATGCTGCCATACAACGACAGCATGTATTCCATGAACTTCTGCACCAGCCACGGACCGACCACGATCAGCGTCACCAGCATGACCAACAGGCGCGGCAAGAAACTCAGGGTTTGTTCGTTGATCTGCGTAGCGGCCTGGAACATTGCCACCATCAGACCTACCAACAAGCTGGGCACCACCAGCACGGCGACCATCAGGGTGGTCAGCCACAACGCATCACGAAACAGATCGACGGCAACTTCAGGGGTCATGGTCTCGTTCTCCTTGAGGCGTCAGACGCCGCCGAAACTGCCGGCCAGGGTGCCCATGATCAGCGCCCAGCCATCGACCAGCACGAACAGCATGATCTTGAACGGCAGCGAGATGATCAGCGGCGAGAGCATCATCATACCCATGGCCATCAGCACACTGGCGACCACCAGGTCGATGATCAGGAAGGGAATGAAGATCATGAAGCCAATCTGGAACGCCGTTTTCAGCTCCGAAGTGACGAAGGCTGGCACCAGAATGGTCAGCGGCGCCTGGTCGGGGCTGGCGATGTCGGTACGCTTGGACAGGCGCATGAACAGGTCTAGGTCACTCTGGCGGGTTTGCGCCAGCATGAAATCCTTGAGTGGCACCTGAGCCTTGGCGATGGCTTCCTGGGCGACCATCTGCTCATTCAGGTAAGGCTGCAAGGCATCCTTGTTCACCCGATCAAACACCGGCGCCATGATGAACATGGTCAGGAACAGCGCCATGCCTGTGAGAATCTGGTTCGACGGCGTCTGCTGCAGGCCCAGGGCCTGACGCAGGATGGAGAAGACGATGATGATGCGGGTGAAACTGGTCATCAGGATGACGAACGCTGGAATGAAGCTCAGCGCAGTCATGATCAGCAGGATCTGCAGACTGACCGAATACTCCTGCTGGCCGTCCGCCCCATTGGACAGCGTGATGGCCGGGATCGACAACGGATCGGCGGCCAAGGCCAATGGCGCTGCCAACAGCAACAGCAGCGTCAACATCATGCGCAGTGCGCCCATCACGACTTACCCTTCTGATCCTTGCCCATTAGCTCCAGCAGGCGCTGGGCGAATTCCGGTGTGGCCTGGCGTGCACTGACCGGCACTTCAACGGGCTCGGCCAATACATGCAACGCCTCGATACTGCCTGGCGAATGACCGATCAGGATCTGCTCCTTGCCGACTTGAATCAGCAACAGACGATCCCGGGGGCCCAATGTGCGACTGCCCAGGATTTCGATGACCTGGCCACCGCCCGGCGCCGCGTTCTGCACTCGACGCAACAGCCAGGCGAGGAGAAAGATCAGCCCCAGCACCAGCAACAACCCGAGCACCAATTGAGTCAGCTGGCCGACAGCACTGCCACCACTGCCCGGCGCCACCACGGTGGCAGCCGGTTGCACCGTGGCCAGGGCCACGTCCATGTACAGGGCGGCGGCCACTGCCAGACCGCGGTGCAGATGCCGTTTCACTTAGCGCAGCTTCTTGATACGTTCGCTTGGGCTGATCACGTCGGTCAGGCGGATGCCGAACTTTTCGTTGACCACTACCACTTCGCCGTGAGCGATCAGCGTGCCGTTGACCAGCACGTCCAGCGGCTCACCGGCTAGACGATCAAGCTCGATCACCGACCCCTGGTTGAGCTGCAACAAGTTGCGGATGTTGATCTCGGTGCTGCCCACTTCCATGGAGATGCTCACCGGAATATCCAGGATCACATCCAGGTTCGGACCATCGAGCGTGACTTGTTCGTTACTGCGCGGCGAGCTGCCAAACTCTTCCATAGGCAGGCGATTGGACCCCGCACCGCCGCCAACGTCCGCCGCCAGCAAGGCGTCAATATCGGCCTGGCCAGCGTCGCCAGTTTCTTCCAGGGCAGCTGCCCACTCATCGGCCAGCGCTTGCTCTTCCGGTGAGGTGATGTCGTTTTCGTTAGCCATTTTGTCCTCGACGGGCAATCAATTCGGGAGTTGGAACAATCGGCGCCGCCTAGCGGCGCTCGATCGGATCGATAATCTGCAGGGCCAGGGTGCCCTTGTGTGAACCCAGCTTGGCCTTGAACGACGGCACGCCGTTGGCCCGCAGGATCAGCTCATCCGGCAGCTCAACCGGAATCACATCACCCGGCTGCATGTGAAGGATGTCGCGCAGCTTCAACTGACGACGTGCAACTGTCGCACTCAGCGGCACGCTGACATCCAGCACGTCTTCACGCAGGGCCTTGATCCAGCGCTCATCCTGGTCGTCCAGGTCAGACTGAAAACCGGCATCGAGCATTTCACGCACCGGCTCGATCATCGAGTACGGCATGGTCACGTGCAGGTCGCCGCCACCGCCATCGAGCTCGATGTGGAAGGTCGAGACCACCACCGCCTCACTGGGCCCGACAATGTTGGCCATGGCCGGGTTGACCTCGGAGTTGATGTACTCGAAGTTGACCGGCATGATCGCCTGCCAGGCTTCCTTCAGATCGACAAAGGCCTGATCCAGCACCATGCGCACTACGCGCAGCTCGGTCGGGGTGAACTCCCGCCCCTCGATCTTGGCGTGACGACCGTCGCCACCAAAGAAATTGTCCACCAGCTTGAACACCAGCTTGGCGTCGAGGATAAACAGCGAAGTACCGCGCAGCGGCTTGATCTTGACCAGATTGAGGCTGGTCGGCACGTACAGCGAATGCACGTACTCGCCGAACTTCATCACCTGCACACCGCCAACCGCCACGTCCGCAGAACGACGCAAGAGGTTGAACATGCTGATACGGGTGTAACGGGCAAAGCGCTCGTTGATCATTTCCAGGGTCGGCATACGTCCGCGAACGATGCGATCCTGACTGGTCAGGTCATAACTTTTGACACTGCCCGGTTCAGCATTGGTCTCGGTTTGTACCAGCCCATCGTCGACACCGTGCAACAAGGCATCGATTTCATCCTGGGACAGCAGGTCCTGCACGGCCATCGGTGGCTCCTACTGCAATACGAAATTGGTGAACAGCAACTGGTCGATGACCGGGTTGCCGACTTCCTTCTGGGCGACTTCCTGCACGCTGGCGGTCGCTTTCTGGCGCAACATTTCCTGGCCGACGGGGCTTGCCAAGGTGTCGAAACCCTGCCCGGAAAACAGCATCACCAGGTTGTTGCGGATAACCGGCATGTGCACCTTCAATTTATCCAGCGCCGCCTGATCACGCCCCTGCAAAGTGATGCTCACCTGCATGTAGCGCTGACGACCGTTCTGGTTGAAGTTGACCACGAAGGCGGGGGCCAGTGGCTCATAGATCGCTGCAGGCTTGAGGTTGCCGGCCTGTGCCGCGTCTGCAGCAGGCTGGTCCGCAGACTTGTGCAGGACAAACCAGGTGGCACCCACCGACAGGCCGATAGCCAGCAACAATGCCAGCACCAGCAGCAGGATCAGTTTGAGTTTGCCTTTCGCGGCCGGGTCTTTCTCTGCGTCGCTCTTCGCCATGCCAATATTCCGTCATTCATCGGAGAATTCAGTCACATGGCGTGGGTTGAGCAAGTGTTATGCCAACCTGGTAAAAGAAGGGGCGTCCAGAAAAGACCACTCTGTCTGACCCGCTGTAGCCGCGGTGAGGCCGATCAGGCGTAATAGTCCACTGCACTGGAGCCAATCACTGTCTGCTGCTCGATGGGTGCAGTACTTGCAGCCACTTCGCCACTCTCACCCGTCTCATTGCGCCGCGCCGCTACCCCACTCAGACGCGGCGAATCCGGATTACTTTGCTGTTGCTGCTGGCCACGAGACTGATCGGCGACATTGACATCTGGCTGCCCGAGCCCTTGCTGGGCAAACATTTCCTTGAGCCGGTGGACCTGGTTTTCCAGGGCTTCACGCACGCCAACATGGCCGCTGGTGAAGGTAATCTGCGCCTGTTGCTCAGGTGCCAGGTTAACGCGGATATCCAGCCGCCCCAGCTCTGCTGGCTCCAGTTGGATATCGGCCGATTTCAAACTCTGGCTGGAGAGGTACATCACCCGATTGACCAGGCCTTCAGTCCAGCCCCCCTGGTTCATCGCCAGAGGCTGATGCAAAGGCGCTGCAGCGACCGGTACCGCTGTGGCGGTTTTTACCGTGGCCGCCTGGGTCAAGGTACTCAAGCGCTCAGCGAAGTTATCCACACGGGTGTCACTGGAGGCGCTCTTGAGGTCCTTGAGGCCATCATCCAGTAATCCGGCAAAGGCTTTCTCACCACCCTCACCCTGCTCGGCATCAGCACCAGGCTTGTCGAGCAGCGCCGCCAGGGTATTGACGGCTGGTTGAGCGGACGCCGCTTCTGGCTGAGCTGTCGTCGGTTTGCTGGCTGCATGCGCCGAGGTGGTACCCTGGGCTTGCGCGCTCTGCTCCAGCGCCATGCGCAAGGCAGGCAGATCGGCCAACGGGTCTGCCTCCGGGTCGAATTCAGGCGTTGGCGCAACGGCAGCTGCCTGGGCTTGCAATTGTGCCGCCTGGACCACCGGCGCCACGGCTTCGGCCTGGGCCTGGATCAACTGGGCACCTGGCTGAGCATCGGTCACTTGACCGGCCACCAGATTGGGATCGAGCAGTGTCGGGTCCGTCGCTGCGCCAGGAGCGAGCGTGTCATCCTGCCCCTCAGGCAAGGTCTTGCCGCTACCGGCAAGCTTCGACTGCTCGGCGGCATCGTCCTTGCCATCGACAGCGTCTTTGCTGGCGGCGGCGTTTTTGTCACGCTTTAGCGCCTCGGCGCTCGTCGGCGACTTTTCCCGAGACTGCTGGGCATACACACTGGAAAAGCCCGAAGCCTTGTCACCCGCCACCTGCGGCGACTTCTCCGGCTGATTAGCGGCTGCGCGCGAGGGCTTTGCCGCGACACCGACTTGCAGCAATGGATTGGAAGCGACAGGCATGTGGGCATCTCCGCGAAGAGGTCTTGAACATTAATGAGCGAAGACACTGCAAGAGCCACGCCAAGTTGCCACAAAACCACTCAACCAATCGAAACCCGATGGCGCTCATCGGCATACAACTGACGAACCGCCTCGTATTCGCGGTCAATCTGGTTGATCAGGTCCTCGATATCGTTCAGCGGTGGCTGCTTGACGCGCTCTTCCAATTGCCGACACAGCTCGGCCAGGGCTTTGGCGCCCATGTTGCTGCTACTCCCCTTAAAGCTGTGCGCCGCATAGCCGAGTTGCTCCGGGCTGGTCGCCTCGTGCAACTGACTGAGGCGGATTTCGGAGTCTTTGAGAAAGGTATCGAGCAACGTCAGGTAGTCATCTTCCATGACCTCCTGCAAGCCGCTTAACACCTCATGATCGATATGGATATTGGACACTTGCTCACTCCTTGATCAAGTTAGATTATGCCAGAGCCTCCCAGGCAAACTCCACGCATACGCGGCGCCCCTCGTCAGCCCAGTCAGCACGCCGGCTCAGCCGCCGTATAAGGTTCAACCCGCGCCCGAACAAGCCCTGCTCAACCAGCGGACGCGCAAGCACTGTACGCACATCGAAGCCCTTGCCGCTATCTTCGACTTCAATGATCAGACGCCCGCCCGAACCTTGAGGTTCAACCTGCACGCTTATTCGAATATAGCCACTGCACAGCGCCTGCAAGCGCTCGTTGCGCTGACGATAATAATCGCCGAAACCCTGCGCATCTCGCTTGAGCGCCGAATCAAGGCCCAACACACCATGCTCCAGGGCATTGGAATACAACTCCGTCAAGACGCTATACAGCGCCCCGCTCTGCGCCCGCAAGCCATGCACCTCCTGCAGTAGCTGGAGCAAATAGGGTAATGGATTGAAACGCTTGAGGGTTTCGGCGCGAAACTCAAACTGCAGCGACCAGTCCAGCGGCGTCGATTGCCCACTGTCGGAGTAAATCACTGGCGAGGGTGACAACGCCTCCGGCTCGACCAGCGCAATCTCCAGCAGGCTCACATCATCACGGTAGCGCCCACCAAATGCCTGCAGCGCTTGCTGCACCTCCTCGAACAACAAGTCTGGCTGACGATTGGCGCTGAGCACCTGGCGAAGCCGCTCGACACCGAACAACTGGTCGTTCTCGTCACTGGTGTCGACCACCCCATCAGACAGCAGAAACAAACGCTCGCCCAGCGCCATGGGCAACGCCTGAGTAGTATCGTCAAACCGCTCGGGCGTCAGTACGCCCAAGGGTAAGTGCCGGGACACCAACGGCAATGGTTCCGCACCGTCAGCAGCCAACAGATAACCATCCGGCATGCCGCCGTTCCAGACCTCGACCATGCGCCGCTGAAAACTCAAGTTGAGCATCAGTGCGCAACAGAACATATCCACAGGCAGGATGCGCTTGAGCTTGGCGTTCATTTCGCGCAGGGTTTCCGCTAGGCCATAGCCTTTGGCCGTCATGCCGTAAAACACCTCCGCCAGCGGCATTGCCCCTACCGCTGCAGGCAGGCCATGCCCCGTGAAGTCGCCGAGCAGCACATGCATATCCCCGGACGGGGTAAACGCCGCTAGTAACAGGTCGCCGTTGAACAGCGCATAGGGCGATTGCAGGTAGCGGATATTAGGCGCACTCAGGCAACCGGCATGAGCCACTTTGTCGAACACCGCCTTGGCCACCCGCTGCTCATTGAGCAGGTGGTGGTGGTGACGGATGATCTGGTCACGCTGCTCCAGCACCGTGGCCTGCAGGCGGCGCAAGCGATCCATGGCCTTGATCTTGGCGGCCAGAATCACCGGACTGTAGGGTTTTGCCAGAAAATCGTCGCCCCCAGCCTCAAGGCAACGCACCAACGCTTGCTCTTCACTGAGTGAAGTCAGGAAGATAATCGGCACCAGTGCCTCACCTGCCAGCGTCTTGATTTGCCGCGCCGCCTCAAAGCCGTCCATCACCGGCATCAATGCATCAAGCAAGACGATTTGCGGATGACACTCAGCAAACAACGCCACCGCCTGCGCGCCGTTTTCAGCCGTGAGCACCGAATGACCCTGGTTGCGAACGATACGCGCCAGCAGCAGACGATCCGCCGCACCGTCTTCGGCGATAAGCACGGTCAAGCCTGACTCAGGCATAGCCTGGATCAACTGATATCGAACAGTTTGTCGAAATTGGAGATGGCGAGGATCGTGCGCACATCCGAGTTGGTATTGACTACACGGATATCCGAGTCATCACCACCGACGTGATCACGCAGCATCAACAGCATGCCGAGCGCCGAACTGTCGAGGTAGGTGGCGTCCTTGAGATCGACCACCACCGAATCGGGCTTTTGGCCCTCCCCCCTGCGCTCATACGCATCACGAAAATCTTGATGCTTGCCAAAGTCAAAACGCCCCTTGACTGAGATCGTCAGCTTTTTCCCATCCTGGGACAGCTCAGAATTAACTGCCATGCTGGAGATTCCTTCCATTACGACGACTACACACAGCTACAAGGTTTAGCAGCCTGGACACCTTGCGGCAACCCTTTCCCGGCCTAGCCCTGCATCAGTAGCGATCATGACGCGGCAAACGCTGGGACAACTCGTCGAGCAGTTTTTGCTCACGCTTGTCTTCAATGATCCGCGCCTCATCGATATAGCGCTGGACCAGCTTGCGCAAGCCCTCAACCCGAGCATAAGCCTGTTGCCAGGTACCACGGGCGTTGTTGAGGTTGTTTTGATGCCAGGCCAGGCTTTGGCGCTGCTGGGTCATGGCACTTTCAAGCTGTCCGAGAAAGCGCTGATAGTTGACCAGCCAGCTACCAGAAACACCCTGCCCGCCGCGGTCGATCCATTGCAACTGGTAGTCTTCACGAAAGCGGTCGAGCTCAGCGAGTTTGGCCTGCGCCATGTTCACCTGCTGCTGGAACTGTCCCAGGCGCTGAGCCGCCTGGCGCTCGGCGTTCTCGGCCATTTCCACCACTGGCGTCAGACGTGCGGCACGACTGGGCTGAGCCATGGCTTATCAGGCGCCTGCATCGGATTTTGGTTGGGTGAACACGCTGGCCAAGTGCTCACGACTCTGCTGCATGCCGACATTGTCGTTCAAGCCCTGGCGCAGGAAGTGCACCAGTTTTGGCTGCAGGGCAATCGCCAGGTCAGTCTCGGCATCACCACCGGCCACATAGGCACCGACACTGATCAGGTCGCGGCTCTGCGACAGGCGTGACCACAGTTGCTTGAACTGCTGGGCCTCGCGCATCTGATCCGGGCTTACCACCTGAGGCATGACCCGGCTGATCGAGGCTTCGATGTCGATGGCCGGATAGTGCCCCTCTTCGGCCAGACGTCGGGACAGTACGATATGCCCGTCCAATACACCCCGCGCCGAGTCGGCGATCGGGTCCTGCTGATCATCACCCTCGGACAACACGGTATAAAACGCGGTAATCGAACCACCGCCCGCCTCGCCGTTACCAGCACGCTCCACCAGCTTCGGCAGCTTGGCAAACACCGATGGCGGATACCCCTTGGTGGCTGGCGGCTCGCCAATCGCCAGGGCAATTTCCCGCTGGGCCTGAGCGAAACGGGTCAGCGAATCCATCAGCAACAGGACATTCTTGCCCTTGTCGCGGAAATACTCGGCAATCCGCGTGCAGTACATCGCGGCGCGCAGACGCATCAGTGGCGCATCATCGGCCGGGGAGGCAACGACCACCGAACGCTTGAGGCCCTCGGTGCCAAGAATATGTTCGATGAACTCCTTGACCTCACGACCCCGCTCACCGATCAGGCCGACGACGATGATGTCGGCCTCGGTGAAACGGGTCATCATACCCAGCAGCACGCTCTTGCCCACGCCGGTACCGGCGAACAAGCCCAGGCGTTGACCACGCCCTACGGTCAACAAGCCGTTGATACTGCGGATACCGACGTCCAACGGCTGGCTGATCGGGTCGCGATTGAGCGGGTTAATGGTCGGGCCATCCATCGGCACCCAGTCTTCGGCCTTCATCCCGCCCTTGCCATCTAGCGCCCGTCCGGCACCATCAAGGACCCGTCCAAGCATACTCATGCCCATCGGCAAACGGCCATTATCCGCCAGCGGCACTACCCGCGCGCCCGGTGCGATGCCGGCAACACTGCCGACGGGCATAAGAAAAACTTTGCTGCCAGCGAAGCCCATGACCTCCGCCTCGACCCGCACCGGATGATGGCTGTCGTCGTTGATTACCACGCAGCGGCTGCCAATGGCGGCACGCAAGCCTTCGGCCTCCAGGGTCAAACCGACCATACGCAGCAGGCGGCCCTCGACGACCGGCTGGGTTGGTAGTTTGACGGTGTCGGCGTAGGTACCCAGGCGCTTGGCGAAACTGGTGCGTTCAAGGCGCATCGGTGCTGTCCAGATCGACGGTCAAGTCGGGCGCAGCCGGATGCAGCCCCTGATCGTGCAACTGATCGAACAACTGCACCAGGGCCTTTTCGATACGCGTCTCCATGGTCGCATCGATACGGCTATGGTCGGTCTCGATGCGGCAACCACCGGGCAGCAGCGCCTCATCTTCAAGCAACTTCCAGCGTTCTTCGTGACGCTCGCGCAAGGCTTTGGCCTGCTCGAAGTCTTGCGGATTGATATGAATACGGATGTTGTCTGCGCCCATCGGTAGCAGCTTCAGGGCTTCGCGCAACACCTGGCTGATCTGACTGGAATCAATGCGCAGTTCGCGCCCGATGACTTCCTTGGCCATGTGCGCAACCAGACTCACCAGGCCTTTCTCGATCTGGCTGTCCTGCTCGGCAATGGGCTCCAACAGGTTGCCCATCAATTGCTCGAGGCTGGCCAATTTGGCCGCCAGGGCGACTTCGGCCTCTTGCCGGACCTTGAGCTGAGTGCTGTGGAAGCCTTCACGCTCACCGGTGGCAAAGCCTTCGTTGTAGGCTTCCTGACGAATGCTTTCGAGCTCTTCAAGGGTCAGCGGCTGAACTTCTTCGAGCGGTACTTCCTCGATTTCTTCCTGAACCACCTCAGGCTCGGGTTCAGGCTCCGGCTCAGGCTCCGGATCAAAGCTGGGCAACGCCCAGCGATTGAAGGCCTCGACGTCATCGGCGCGAATCAGCTCACTCAGGTGCTCGTTGGTTGACATGATTGCACGCACTCATAAAACAGTTTTTTGGAACCGCAGCCAGCGATAAGACCCGCTTAGATCATCTCTTCGCCGCCCTTGCCACCGAGCACGATTTCTCCGGCTTCGGCCATACGGCGGGCGATGGTGAGGATTTCCTTTTGCGCCGTCTCGACATCGCTGACACGCACTGGGCCCTTGGCCTCGAGGTCGTCGCGCAGCAACTCGGAGGCACGCTTGGACATGTTCTTGAAGATCTTCTCCTTGACCTTCTCGTCGGCACCTTTGAGCGATACCACCAGCACATCGGAAGACACTTCGCGCAGCAGCGCCTGAATGCCACGATCATCAACATCAGCGAGGTTGTTGAAGACGAACATCAAGTCTTCGATTTGCTCGGACAGATCGCCATCGATGTCGCGAATCGCGTCCATCAGCTGACCTTCCACAGAGCTGTCGAGGAAGTTCATGATATCGGCAGCACGCTTGATACCACCCAGGGTGGTACGCGCCGCGTTGGAGTTGCCGGAGAACTGCTTCTCGAGGATCTGGTTGAGTTCCTTGAGCGCCGCCGGCTGCACGGTGTTGAGTGAGGAGACGCGCAGGATGATGTCCAGGCGTACCTTGTGGTCAAAGTTGCCCAGCACTTCACCGGCCTGATCAGGGTCCAGATAAGCCACGACGATGGCCTGAATCTGTGGGTGCTCGTACCGGATGACGTCAGCCACGGCACGCGGCTCCATCCATTTGAGGCTGTCCAGGCCGCTGGTGTTGCCACCGAGCAAAATGCGGTCGATCAAGCCGTTGGCCTTGTCTTCACCCAGCGCCTGGGTGAGCATCTTGCGGATGTAGCCATCGGAGCCGACACCCAGGCTGGTCTGATCGCCAACAATCTCGACGAACTCACTCATCACCTGCTCGACCTGCTCGCGATGGACGTTGCCCATCTGCGCCATGGCCACGCCAACTCGCTGTACCTCCTTGGGCCCCATGTGCCGCAACACCTGCGCAGCATCGGTTTCACCCAGGGACAAGAGCAGGATCGCGGCTTTGTCGACCCGGGTCAGTTTGGCGGTAAGGGCTCGGTTATCACTCATCGGCGTTGATCCACTCTTTCACGACCTGGGCCACACGACCCGGGTCTTCGGCCACCAGGCTCTTGATTGCGTTGAGCTGTGCATCGTAGCCCTCGCTCGGGCTCGGCAGCAGAATGCTTTGCGGACCACCCAGGCTCACGCGGTCGTTGGCCAACTCGCCATCCAGACCGAGCATACCGCCCAGTTCCATGTCGCCATCGGCACCGGCGTTTTGCTTGCCATGGCCGGTGATGTTGTTGAGTACCGGGCGCAGCACGCCGAACACCAGCACAAGGATGAACAGCACACCCATGACCTGCTTGATGATGTCCCAGAACCACGGCTGCGAGTAGAACGGAATCTCGGCGATCACCTCACCGCGATCAGCGGCAAACGGTACGTTGATTACACTGACACTGTCGCCACGGCTGGCGTCGAAGCCCACCGCGTCCTGAACCAGGCGGGTAAAGCGTGCCAGGTCCTCAGCACCCCACGGTGCACGGGTGCTGTCGCCCGTGGCCGGATCAATCTTGACCTGATCATCGACCACCACGGCAACCGACAGCCGGTTCAGACGCCCCTGCTGCTGACGGGTGTGGCTGATGGAGCGATCCAGCTCGAAGTTCTTGGTCGACTGCTGGCGTTTGTCGGCAGGATAAGGCGCAAGCATCGGCTGACCGGTGGCCGGGTCCATGATCTGCTGGCCGTTGGCATCAAGCAGTGGCTGACCAGGTTGAATGGCAGCCGTGGCCCCCGGCGTGCCGCCAGTGGTTTGCGGCGCGGACGCCGGAGCAGGCGGCTGATTGCTCAAGGCACCTGGCACACCTTGCGGCCCCATGCTGCTGGAACGCTGTTCATTAACAGACTGCTCACTGCGCAGTGCCGGCTGATCAGGGTTGAACTGTTCAGAGGTGGACTCGACGGCACTGAAATCCACGTCGGCCGACACTTCGGCCTTGTAGCGATCATTACCCAGCACTGGTTGGAGGATGTTGTGCACACGCTGAGTGAGCATGCCTTCCATCCGGCGGCTGTAGTCGAACTGTTTACCGGCCATGGTCAGTTCGGAGCTGGCGAGCTGCTCGGACAGCAGATTGCCCTTCTGGTCGACCACGGTAACCTGCGACTTGTCCAGTTCCGGCACACTGGTTGCCACCAGGTTGACGATGGCCATTACCTGACCGGCTTCCAGCGCACGGCCCGGATACAACTCGACCAGTACCGAGGCGCTCGGCCGACGCTCGTCACGGACGAACACCGAACTTTTCGGAATCGCCAGGTGCACCCGCGCAGCTTTAACGTTATTCAGGCTGGAGACAGTACGCGCCAGTTCGCCTTCGAGGCCACGGCGATAACGAGTGGCCTCCATGAACTGACTGGTGCCCAGGCCTTGTTCTTTATCGAGAATCTCAAAGCCAACATTGCCGTCGCTCGGCGCCACACCGGCAGCGGCGAGTTTCAGCCGGGCACGGGAAAGGTCATCGGCCTTGACCAGCAAGGCGCCGGAGTTGGGCTCGACGTTGTAGGGGATATCGGCAGCGGCCAGGGTGTCCATGACCTGCTTGGTGTCCATGCCGGCCAGGCTGCCGTACAGCGGCCGGTAGTCTGGCTGTTGCGACCAGAGCACCACGGCAAAACCAATCGCCACACTCGCAGCAAGGCCGACCAGCAGGCCCACCTGACGCAACATGGGCATCTGCGAGATGTTTTCCAGGAATGACATGCCGAACAACGGCGGCTTGGGCGCTGAGGCGCTGCCTTTGGCGGGCACGTTATCGACGACTGCTTCGGCCATGACTCAATCTCGCCCTTATAC
The DNA here is from genome assembly GCF_002845275.2 of Pseudomonas sp. S06B 330. Classification (NCBI taxonomy): domain Bacteria; kingdom Pseudomonadati; phylum Pseudomonadota; class Gammaproteobacteria; order Pseudomonadales; family Pseudomonadaceae; genus Pseudomonas; species Pseudomonas tussilaginis. The sequence goes on from NZ_CP088149.1 coordinate 4,189,418, forward strand.
CGGCATCTGCATGATGTCTTGATAGGCCTGGACCAGTTTGTTGCGCACCTGGGTCAAGGCTTGAAACGATACGGAGGCCTTCTGCGAGGCAATCATCACGTCGGTCAGGTCCACGCCGCTCTTGCCAATCTCGAAGGCGTTGGACAACTGCGTGGAAGCCTGCTGGGTGTCGCTGACCTTATTGATGGCCTGCCCCAGCATGTCGGCAAAATTGCTCGAGCCCAGCTCAGGCGCGGCTGCCGCTTTGGGCATAGACATAGCGTCCATTTGCATGGCCCGCATGTCCAACATCAATCGATTAAACTCAACACCTTGGCTCATGTACTTCTCTCTCCGACGGCCCGCATTTTTTTGACACTCACGCAGCGGATACGCAGGACATAGCAACAAAAGTGCCAGCTCTGCGTCATCGCCGTACAAAAACGCGAATATTCAACCCTTCAACTGGCGTACAGACTGGCCTCAACGTCCATTCCGGCATCACGCATCTGCGCCAGCTTGTAACGCAGGGTCCGCGGGCTGATACCCAAACGCTCGGCGGCCTCTTTGCGACGCCCGCGCTCGGCGCGCAGGGTATCGATGATCATCTGGAACTCATGACGGCGCATGTCATCACCCAGGCCACCCAGCGCCTCGCCCTCCGGCTGTGGCGGCGGCGCTTGTACCGGCGCAGTAGTGAACATCGGCATAGCGCCCGCCAGACAAAAATCTGCCGCCTCGATCACCCCGCCCTGCTGCAGGATCAAGGCTCGTTGAATGGCGTTATCCAGCTCACGCACATTACCCGGCCAGGCATACCCTTGCAGGCAAGCCTTGGCGTCAAGCGACAGGCGCACTGGCGCATGCTTCATTTTATTGACGTGACGGGCCAGCAGTCGCTCAGCCAACGGCAGAATATCGGCACTGCGTTCACGCAGTGGCTGCCAGGCCAAAGGGAACACCGACAGGCGATAGAACAGGTCTTCACGGAAACGCCCGGCCGCCACCTCACCGGCCAGGTCCCGGTTGGTGGTGGCGACGACACGGATATCCAGGGCAATCGGCTTACGCCCACCAACCCGCTCCACTTCCCGCTCCTGCAAAACCCGCAGCAGCTTGGCCTGTAACCCCAAGGGCATTTCGGAAATCTCATCGAGCAACAAGGTGCCGCCGTGCGCCTGCTCGAACTTGCCCGCCTGGGCAGCGATAGCCCCGGTGAACGACCCCTTCTCGTGACCGAACAAGGTCGCCTCAAGCATGTTGTCCGGAATCGCCGCGCAGTTGATCGCCACGAACGGCTGGTTGACCCGCGTCGATTGCTGATGAATGAACCGCGCCAGGACTTCTTTGCCAGTCCCTGACTCGCCGGAAATCAACACCGTCGAATCACTGCGCGCCACACGCGCCGCCAGCTCGAGCAACTGCGCACTGGCAGGCTCGCAGGCCACAGGCCCCTCATCAGCCACGCCTGCCACTACCCCCAAAGCATGACGCGCGACCAGATCCAGCAAGGCCCGCGGCTCAAACGGCTTGACCAGGTAATCCACCGCCCCCTGGCGCATGGCCTCGACGGCGCGCTCGACGGCAGCGTGAGCGGTCATCAGCAATACCGGCAGTTGCGGCTGTCGGGCACGCAACAAGCCCAGTAACTGATGCCCGTCCATCCCCGGCATGTTGACGTCGCTGACCACCAGACTGAAAGCGTCTTGTGCTACCGCCTCCAGCGCCTCTTCGGCCGAACCGACCGCAAGATAATCAAAACCGCCCAGCTCGAGGGTATCGCCCAAGGCCTGACGCAGTGCCCGATCGTCCTCGACCAGCAGCACCTTGATTGCCTTCATTGCTCTATCTCCATGTTGCGCGCATCAATCAACGGCAGCGTAACCACTGCGCACGTACCACGACCCGGTCGCGAACGTATCTCCAAAGTGCCTTGGTGGGCCCGCGCCACCGCCTTGACCACCGCCAGACCGAGACCGGTGCCCGTGGCCTTGGTGGTGAGGAACGGCTCACCCAGGCGCGCCAACAAGGTACTGTCGATCCCCGCCCCTGCGTCACTGACACACAGGCGCAACACCGCCCCGCGGCGGTACAGGTGCACCTTCAGGCGCGCAGGCTCGCCACTGGCCTGCAGGGCATTTTCAATCAGGTTGAGCAAGGCACCGACCAGAGTGTCGCGATTACACAGCAACTCACCGAGGTGACTGTCGCACTGCCAGCGCACCGCGTGCCCTTGGACATGGGCCTGGGCCGCTTGCTGCAGTGACTGGAACAGGGCCTTGGGCGTGACTCGGTCGGTTAACGGCAGCTCGCCACGGGCAAACACCAGCATGTCGCGCACCTGGTGCTCGAGCTCATGTAGACGCTCCTTGAGGCTGCCGGCAAAGCGCTGCTGGGTTTCCAGCGGCAAGCTCTGCTCAGCCAGGTGACTGGCGTAGAGCAAGGCGGCCGACAACGGTGTACGAATCTGATGGGCCAGTGAAGCGACCATCCGCCCCAAAGACGACAGGCGCTCATGGCGCGCCAGCTGGCCCTGCAAGTGACGGGTTTCGGTCAGGTCATTAAGCAGCACCAACTGGCCCGGCTCAGCATCCAGCGAGCGAGTAGCAATTGACAGCCGCCGCCCATCGCGCAACGACACCTCGTGACCGTCGTCCTCGCGCGGCGCGAAGCTACGCGCGATGACCTGACGCCACAGCTCGCCCACCAACGGCTCGCCGAGCAAATCGCAGGCCGCTGGATTGGCCTCACGTACACGGCCCTGACCATCGATGACGATGACCCCGCCCGGCAACAGGTCAAGCAGGTTCTGCAGGCGATTGGCCAGGCGCTCCTTCTCGGCAAGTTCAGCCATGCGCTGGGCACTGACTACCGCCAGCTCACCCTTGAGTTCAGTGACCCGAGCTTCGAGCAAGTTGTAAGACTCACTGAGCTGACTGGACACCTGATCGAACAGCGCAAAGGCCTGCTCAACACCGAGTCGGCTTTCCTGTTCGGTGGCATTGCGCCCCTTCGGTTCAGGGGCACAGGAGATGGTGGCGGCCTGGGGCATCGTGCTCTCTCGCGTGGCTGACCGTCATAAAACGGTATGTTGCCTGCGATATAGCAATAGCCGTGCCGGATAGATTCAAGGGCGTGGTAAGGGGCGTCGAAAAGCGGCGGTAAAGGCCGATGGGACGGGCGTTACAGCCCTTTAAAAGGTAGGGATATTAACCATGACGGGAGCATCCTTGCGCTCCGCCATAGCCGATCGGCGTCAATCCTCCGCCTGTTCTTCTCCATCGCGACGGCTCATGCCGTACTTGCGCATTTTTTCCACCAGGGTCGTGCGGCGAATGCGCAACCGTTCGGCGGCGCGGGCGACGATACCGTTAGCATCATCCAGCGCCTGCTGGATCAGACCCTGCTCCAAACCACCCAGGTAATCCTTGAGGTCCAGGCCTTCGGCCGGAAGCATGGCGTGAGTGGCAAAGCTCGGCGAGCTGCCATTGATGGCCACACGCTCTTCCAGGTCGGAACGCAGGCTGTCGACCAACTGCTCGTCTTCGTCATCAACGTAACGGAACTTCTTCGGCAGCTCCGAGACGCCAATTACACCGTAAGGGTGCATGATCGCCATGCGCTCAACCAAGTTGGCCAGTTCACGCACGTTGCCTGGCCAGCCATGCCGACACAGAGACATGATCGCCGCCGAGTTGAAACGGATCGAACCACGCTTTTCGTGTTCCATGCGCGAGATCAGTTCGTTCATCAGCAGCGGGATGTCCTCGACGCGCTCACGCAGCGGGGCCATCTCAATAGGGAAGACGTTGAGGCGGTAGTACAGGTCTTCGCGGAACGTGCCCGCTTCGATCATGCTTTCCAGGTTCTTGTGAGTCGCGGCGATGATGCGCACGTCGATACCCTGGGTTTTGTTGCTACCCACTCGCTCGAAGGTCCGCTCTTGCAGCACGCGCAGCAGCTTGACCTGCATCGGCAGTGGCATGTCGCCGATTTCGTCGAGGAACAGCGTACCGCCATTGGCCAGCTCGAAACGCCCAGCTCGACTAGTGATGGCACCGGTAAAGGCGCCCTTCTCATGACCGAACAGTTCACTTTCCAGCAACTCGGCCGGGATCGCCCCACAGTTGACGGGCACGAACGGCGCTTCACGGCGCTTGGAATGGTAATGCAAGTTACGCGCAACCACTTCCTTGCCAGTGCCCGACTCGCCGAGGATCAACACACTGGCGTCGGTATCAGCCACCTGCTGCATCATCTGGCGCACATGCTGGATGGCACGACTGGTACCCACCAGACTGCGGAACAGGTTCGGCTCACGCTGGCGACCGCGCTCGCGGGCCTGGTCATACATCTCGCGATAGACCTGGGCACGGTGCAGCGAATCGAGCAGCTTGCTATAGCTCGGCGGCATCTCAAGGTTGGAAAGAATACGTCGGCGCAGCTCGTCCGGCAGCTCTGCAGAAGAAATTTCACCTAAATGCAGAACCGGAAGGAACTCATCCCATGCCGCCACTGTCTTAAGCAGGCTCACGAGACTTGCCGGAGCATTTACGGTCCCGATCAGGACACAGAGTACTTCACGACTGGATGACAACGACTCAACGGCCTGCTGCCAGTCATGGCTTGAACAGGTGAGATTTTCTTCGCCAAGAAAATTCAACACCACCGCCAAATCGCGGCGGCGAACGCTATCGTCATCGATCAGCAGAATTTTGGTTTCACGCCACATGCAATAGCAACTTCCCTAGTCATCTCGGCGCCCTAGTGAGGGCAAGCTCGACATCATTCCGACTGAACGGTCAGTGTTCGGACGTCTGAAATATGAAAACAGCTACTAGTTAAGTCAAAAAACCGTACAGAGTCAAATTTATGGCGCCCTGTTTTGGTTTTGCCCAGCTTCAGCTGAACAAATGGTATACCTTTGCCGCGTTTTTGGCATGCCGGATCTGCGTCATCTCATCAACTAAAGATTGACGCTCGTCACTTGCAACCTCAATTAGTTGCCGATAGACCCCGAGCAGCTCCTCAAGACTGCTGCGCAACACCGCTTCGTTGACCGATGCCTCGGCCAGCACATCATCGACACACAACCGACAGCTGACGTCGAGCTCGCTGATCGCCTCCCAGTCGCGACTGGCCAGGGCCCCCAGCAATGCTTCGCGGGTTTGTTCGATACGTTCGAGCACGACACTCATCACAACCTCCTAGACGTCGGCGGATTGATCGCCAATCGCGTCCCAGCCTTCCTTGACGGTAATCAGCAAGCGGGCCACCTCATTGAGGATCTCCGGATCGTTTTGCACGTTGGCTTCGACCAGGCGTTTGCTCATGTAGGAGTACAGGTTATCCAGCTCGGTCAGCGAGTCCGCATGATTTTCCAGATCCAGACCTTCGCGCAGGCCGCCGACAATACCGATGGCCTTGCCGATCAGGATGCCGCGCTGGGCGATGTCGTTACGCGCCATAGCGCCTTTGGCCTGAGCGATGCGATCGAGTCCGCCCTGCATCAGCATCTGAACCAAGCGATGCGGGCTGGCCACGGAGGTCTGGGCCACGCCGTTGACTTTCTGGTACTGGCGAAGAGCCAACATCGGATTCATGTTCTACCTCGTCACAACTAAAAGGTTTCGTATACCGCTTGTATCGCCTGGGCGTCAAAAAACTTTAGACACAATGCAAAAAGCCCGGGACACCCCTGAGGTATCGCCGGACTTTAAAGGATTAACCGATCAGGAGTTCTTCTTCTGCGCTTCCATCGCACTGAACAACGACGTGATGCTGTCAGCCTGAGATTTGAGTTTGCCGACAGCGACATCCATTGCGATGTATTTCTTGGTTAACGAGGTGGTGAGACTTTCAATTCGAAAGTCCAGCGCCTGCTGCTGCGATGCCAAATCGCGCTGCGAACGATTGAGCATGTCGTTGCGCTTGTCGAGTGAGCCGCCGGTCTGCAGAAAAGGCTCAATCGCCTTGTTCATCCGCGCGATAACACCATCATCACTGGTAAACAAGGCCTGCACTTCACTACCCAGCTTCTTGTCATTCAACGCCGCCTTGAACTTAGTGTCGTTGAATTCGAGCGTGCCGTCTTTAGCCGTGTTGATCCCCAACTGGCTCAGCGAGGTCAAGCCGCCACCGGTCTGTGCAATCGCGAGCTCAGAGCGTAGCGCAGCCAACAGTGAGCGCGTAGTCGGATCGCCTGTAAGCGGCCCCAGAACGGTATTATCGTTTTCATCCTTGCTGGTCGAGGTCAGGCTGTTTACGGTCTTGACCAGATTGTTGTAAGCATCGACGAAGGACTGCACATCAGCCTTCAAGCCATCACTGTTAAGACCGACGGTTACAGTAGACTTTTCACCTTCAGCCTTGAGCTCCAGACTCAGGCCACTGATGGTCTTGTCCAGCGTGTTGGACTTGCTGGTAACGGCCATACCGTCAATCTTGACCTGAGCATCAATAGCCAGGTCACCGATACGGCCAGCAGCACTGCCGGACATGGCTACACCACTGCTGATGGTCAACTCCGGAATGCCAGCCACGGAAATATCCGAGCCCGCCCCCGTAGTGGTCGAACCAAACACCAGGCGCGAACCATTGCCATCGTTGATGATGTTGGCGGTTATGCCATCCTTGCCCAAGGTGCTGTTGATGCTGTCCCGCACAGATTGCAGGGTGGCATTGGCGCCCACTTCAACATTGTAAGTCTTGCCGTTCTGAGAAATAGCCAGAGTACCAGCAGAGATAGGTGCGTCCGAGCCAGAGAACACCTTGCTACCTACTCGCGAGGAAGTAGCTAGCTTGAGCACCTCGACCTGATAGCTACCCGCCACGGCGGTGTTGTTTGCGGTTGCGGTGACCACCTTCTCATTGCCGCTGGTTGCAGCGAATGCGAGGAATGACGGTGCATCCTTGTTGTTGAGCTTACCCAAGGCGGCCTGATAGGTCGACAGGGCACTCTTGAGCGAGGCAACACCAGAGATCATCGCCGAGTTGTTGGCGGTCTGGCGTGCAATCTGATTCGCCTTGGCGCCGGTATCAGACTCGACCAGTACCTTGACGACGGCACCGATATCCATGCCGGATCCAGTGCCGATGCTCGCTACAATTGGGCTTGCCATGAGTAAATTCCTCTCCGTTGCGCAGCTCCCTAGCCGACCACTCTAGCGAACATTTGAATCTTAAGGTATCAGACCTTGGCGTCGAACAGCAGGCTGCTCACGTCACTCAGGCTGTGAGCTATACGCAGGGCCTCTTCCGAGGGCAACTGGCGAATCAACTCCCCAGTTTCGCTGGCGATAACTTTGACGACAATTCTGCCGGACTCTTCATCCGTGGAAAATTCGAGGTTGCGGCGGTTCGAGGCGAGAAATTTCTCGATTTCCTTGACCGCAATTTTCACTTGTTCAGCTTCAGACGTTTTTTCCCGCGAGGGCTCCCGGGCTTCAGTAGCCGCCTGAACCGCCAGGACTGCCGACTTGTCGGTGGCCTGCTCGACCGGACGCACGACCGGATAAGACAAGTTCAGCTTGACGCTCATATCCATGTCTACCACCTCTCAATGCAAAAGGCGGAGGAGCGCAACAGCTGCACTCCCCCGCCGATAACCATCAGGCTATTACTGAAGCAGTTTCAGTACTGCGGATGGCAGCTGGTTGGCCTGGGACAGAATCGAAGTCGAAGCTTGTTGCAGAGTCTGCTGCTTGGTCAGCTGGGCAGTTTCAGCAGCGAAGTCGGTGTCCTGTACACGGCCACGAGCGGCTTCGGCGTTTTCGTTGATGTTCTGCAGGTTGTTGATGGTGCTGGTCAGACGGTTTTGTGCAGCACCGAGGTCAGCACGGCTGGTGTTGATCTTCTGCAGAGCGTTGTCGATGGCCGAAACAGCGGCGCTGAAGCTAGCTTCGGCGGCGGAGCTGGTAGCACCAGTGATGGTGATGGTGCTGGTGATACCCAGGTCGCTGGCGGTGAACTTGGCGCTCAGGTCGATATCGATCTGGTTCATGCCGCCAGTATTGGAACCAACCTGGAAGGTCATGGTGCTGGCCGAACCGTCAAGCAGGTTCTTGCCGTTGAGCTGAGTGGACTGAGCGATACGGGTCAGTTCCGCAGCCATCGACTGGAACTCTTTGTTCAGAGCGTCACGGTCGTTCGAGCTGTTGGAGTCGTTTCGCGATTGAACAGCCAGTTCACGCATACGCTGCAGAATGTTGGTCTGCTCTTGCATCGCGCCTTCAGCGGTCTGGGCAATCGAGATACCGTCGTTGGCGTTCTTGATCGCCATGGTCTGACCACGGATCTGCGAGGTCATGCGGGTAGCGATCTGCAGGCCTGCGGCGTCGTCTTTGGCGCTGTTGATTTTCAGGCCGGAAGACAGACGGGTCATCGAGGTGCTCAGTGCATCGGAAGCACGGTTCAGGTTTTTCTGAACGCCCAGAGAGGTGGTGTTGGTGTTAACGGTCAAAGCCATGACGAATTCCTCGTTGGATTGGGTACTACGGCTTCCGGCCTTGGCAATTCGCCGAGGGTGGCACAGAGAACCTTCGTAGTAGTTATCGTCGTCAGGGCGGGTTGCTTTAGGGGATTTTCAAAAAAAATTACTGGCATCCTGCCAGCCCCCTTAATTTAAGGGCTTGATGTCAAGAAAAAACAGCCATCCGGCACCCCTACAGGAGAGGACCTGCAGATGAGTACAAACAAAAACGCCGCCCGGGAAACGGCGGCGTTCTTTTTTGAGTATCCCTATCAGTCGCGTCGCTCGATGATCGCCGAACCCCACGACAGGCCCACGCCAAAACCACTCAGGGCGACACGCCGGCACTGCGAGCCCAGCACATGCTTCTCTAGCAGCAACGGGATGCTGGATGACACGGTATTACCGGTCTCCACCATGTCCTTGACGAATTTTTCCCGCTGCTTTCCTTCATTGAAGCGTTGGGACACTGCATCGACAATCGCCGCGCTACCCTGATGCAGGCAATAAAGGTCGATTTCCTCAGGCTGCAGCTTGCTCGCTTCGAGCAGTTGCTGCAGGTGCGCCGGCACCTTGACCAGTGCGAAGTTGTAGACTTGGCGACCGTTCATGAAGAATTTGCCCTCGGTCGTACGCAGGTGCTCCGCCCCCGCTCCATCGCTGCCAAACAGCGACTTGCCCAGTTGCCAAGGCGCGCCCTCCCCCATCCAGGTCGCAGTGGCGGCATCACCGAACAACATAGTGGTGTTACGGTCTTCGGGATCAACGATCTTAGAATAAGGGTCGGCCGTGATCAGCAGGCCATTTTTCAAGCCCGCAGCCTCCATGAAACCCTTCATCGCGTAGATGCCGTACACATAACCAGAGCAGCCCAGCGAGATATCGAACGCGGCAATATGGGTCGGCAGGCCGAGCTTTTGCTGAACGATGGCCGCGGTGTGCGGCAGCCCTTCGGCATCGCCATTCTGGGTGACGACGATCAGCGCATCGATTGACGACATGTCCAGCGATGGGTTGGCAGCAAACAACGCTTTAGCTGCCTCGACACACAGATCGGAGGTTTCTTGGGCAGCGTCCTTGCGCGGCAAGAACGTGGAACCGATCTTGCCGAAGATGAATTCTTGATCCTTGCCGAATTTCGCACCTTGGGCGTAGTTGTCGACCCCCTTCGCAGGTACGTAACTGGCGATGCTTTTAATGCCAATCATTGTCGCTTCCCGGTAGACATAGCGGATATTGCGGAATCAGGCCCTGTTGCGCAGGCCTGGCAAGCCTCGTCGACGTGGCTGCCCGCTGACTCAATAGATTAGAGATGCACTTTGCGACTGCTAAGTCACGGTTATAAGGCCAAAGTGCCGGACGCCGCAACGTCACGCCCGTTTTCTTCCCCTCTATCTGACCATTGCGCATGATGGCATCGAGCCGGACGTGCCTGGCTCGACGAGTACTGGCTACTTGATAGCACTCATCCCAGCAAGCTCGGTTGGCTTGGTTTTTTTCACCACTGCCTGAAGAATGCGGGATGCGGAACTCAACCTTGCATCTTTCACAATCGGCGTTGACTGAATATTCAAGACCGTAAACCCACAGACACCAAATAAGCTGTTCAGGGCCGCAATAGAAAAGAAGTTGATGTGCTCATGCCAGTGCCGCTTATGCTCGGCTGAGAGATCGTCATTGCCCACCATCAGCGCTTCATGCGGCACCTCGACGTAAAGCAGGGTGTCATCACGCATACATTGATGTATTTCCCCTAGCGCATCCGACGGATAGGGAACATGCTCAAGAACATGGCGACAGACAATCAAGTCGTAGATGGACATGCTGATCTCTGCCTTCGACACGCCACGTGTGCCCGGCACGGTTGGCTTTTTGTCGATGTCGAAGATATCCGTCTCGTACCCTTGCCCCTTGAACGGGGTATTCGTGCCATCTCCCCCACCCCAATCCAGGATGCGGGTCGGCGTCGCCTGTTGAAGAATGAAATCCCTTGTCAGCTCAAGCAACTCACTTGGCGCTGACAGTGCTTTGTTCCGCTCGCAAAACCCAGGCTCATAATGCTCGCGCAGCGCCGCATATTCCTCACCATAATAGCCATCGTACAACTGCTGCATCTCGCGATCACTGAAGCGGATATCAAGAAATAGAAACGCGCAGCGCACGCAGTGAAGCGTATTACACACGCAATATGCCATGCCTTGAGCAATGGTTTGCAACCCCCATTCGGCGTCGATAACTGCAGGCGGCCAACCCAGCGCCCGGTGTGACACAAACGGCATGAGAATGGCCGGGGACTTTTGCAACGCCGTGCTGCCACAGCAGACACACTGCGTTGCGACATGTTCACGCTGCAGTGAGGACGGAAAGTCGTTGATCATGTTTATTTCCTGACAAACACCGAATGAAAGATGGAATTCCCAAGCGCAGTGAAAAAGTATCGACGGCGACGAGTCAGCCAATGCCCCCTGCTTGCTCGGCAGCGCATCGAATCGATTGCGTCAACGTGTATTGCAGACCCAGACCCAGCTCGCTGCGAGCTTTATGGGTGGAGGGTACGTAGCGGTTGCGAAAACTCCCCGCCGCTGCCGCGCCGCAGGCAATGTATACAGGTTTGTGCGGTGCCAATGTTTCGCGCACCAAATGCGCGAGCTCGCCAATTGTGATGGCCGCATCCGAGCCAACGTTGTACGCCTGCCCGGGCAGTCCTTTGCGCAGAAGGACGTCGAGCCAGTGCGCAAGGTCGCGTTGATCCATATAAGAACGCACGGGCGCCCCGTCCCCACTCACGTTGATAGCGGGTGCACTAAGAGCATCTCGGATGAAGTTGCCAATAGCGAAATGCGCATCCAGTGGCAGGTCTCGGCCGATGAAGGCGAAACAACGAGCAATAACAACCTGAAGGCCATACTGCTGCTGGTACAAAGCGCACAGATGCTCGGCACAGCGTTTGGCGACGCTGTAGGCATGCGCTGCATTGAGCGGGTCCGGCATGGCGTTATAACTCTCGCAGATCACCTCCATACGCGGTGGCTGGGGGCCATAGACACCACCGGAGCTGGTCAGCAGAAAGCGGGGGATTCGATGGGCAGCGGCATAGTCCAGCAGGTGACGGGTACCGTCAACGATCTGGGTATACCGCTGCAGCGGGCTGAGTTGAGGACCTGCCGTAGAATCCGCAGCGGCGTGAAGTACATGGGTAAACCCGCCCGCGCTGGGTAGTGAAGCCGGTTCCAGGATGTCTCCCTGGTGCAGGCGCAGCCACGGCTGGCCTGCAAACTCGGGGTACCGCGCCAGGAAACCCTGCGGTGACCGGCTCAGCACGGTGACCGCAGGCACTTGTTCGCCCACTTCGGCGGATGCCAACCAATGCCGCAGCAGCGCCCGCCCAAAGAAACCTGTCCCCCCAGTCAGCAGCAGTTTCATTGGTTGGGCACAGCGTACAACACGGATTCGAACGTGTTAGGAGAATGCTGCCGGATATAAAACCGGTAATTGGGGCAGAGATCGAAAAGCAACTCCGGCAACGCCCAAAGGTCCTGCGGGTTATGGTAGAGCGATACGATCAGCACCGGGTGACTACGTCGAATGATCTGTTCGGCACCACGCAATACCTGGGCTTCAGCACCTTCCACGTCGAGCTTGATGAGATCAACGGGCATACAGGGCAACAATTGATCCAGCGCCACAGCTGCAATGGATGTTCCAGCCCCCTCAAGACTAATGGAGCAGGCTTCGCCCTGTCCGGCATTGAATGTCAGGATGCTATAGGTCTCGGCGGCCGCAATCGGCAAGCACACCGCATGGGTTTGCTTTAGCGCCACCTGGCTAACCAGGCGAGCAAAGTTTTGCGGATCGGGCTCTAGCAGAAAAGCCTGCTTGCAAGAGATCTGCGGTTGCGCAATCAACTCTTCATAGCTATCGCCATCGTAGGCGCCGCAATCCACATAAGTAATGTCGCGCCCCTGCAAGGCGGGCAAAGTCAGCTCATTGATATACCTGGTTTCATTGGACAGAAAGCTGGAGTACTCCATATCCAGGCCAAGGCGAAAAGCGCACATGCGATACAGTATCTTCCTGCTTTCCTGATCGGCCAATGCATCGGCAACGCTGGCAATTCTATCCATCGCCTCCAGAAGAAATGAGCGAGCGCCCAACCAGAAGCGCCACCCCAGCGCTTGGGAAAATTGCTCATAGAGCATCCACGGCATCAATGGCGGAGCAAAGCCAGCACCGGCTACGAGGCCCAGCAACTCATCGTAAGGGGTGTCACGATTGAAGATACCAAGAGCGAGTTGCGCCTGTGGATGTTCACTCGCAAGCTGGCTCCAGTTCAACACTGGCAAATCAAGGACTGACGTAACGCCAGGAGACGTTTCGACAAAACCTTCAACAACAATTCCCTGCGCCTGCATGGCCGTTGCAAGGCTGCGGCCAAAATTCCCGGCGCCAAAAATCCAGATGTGCCGGCCTGCCTCGATGTGAACGCCCGGCAAGGCAATTGCCTGGTCACGCAGGGAAAGAAAATCAGCGCAGCTGTATGTCTTTTCAGCCATTGCCATGGGCTCCTGAGCCGTTTGCTGCTTGCGCAAGTGCACGTATCGCCAAAGCCTCACTGCGGATCTGTTCCAACACGGCCTGGTCCAGGAACGGGTGCATGTCGTCAAGCTCCGGGGTGACGAAAGCACCTTGCGCATCAACACGGGACTTGATGCGTGGCACGAACTCTTGCCGTGGATCGACATGCAGATCGATCAGCAGCGGCCCGTCGGTTTCCAGCAAGCTATCGAATCTGTGCAGATCCTCTTCCGAGGCGATGGACTCGGCACGCAACCCATAGGCACGGGCCACGGCGGTAAAGTCGGGAAACTCCACCCCCGACTCCGGCGTCGCGCCAATGACCCGGCCAAAGAAGTTTTCGTGGGTCTGCCAGATGGACAGATAACCGCGGTTGTTGAGCACGATCACGATCACATTGACGCCGATGGTTTTCAGCGTCTGCAATTCCTGGATGTTCATTTGCAGGCTGCCGTCCCCCGCAAAGCAGATCACGCGCCGGGAACCCTGCGCTCGAGCGGCTGTGGCAGCGCCAATGGCAGCAGGCAGGTCGTAGCCCATGGAGGCAGAGCCTGAGTTGCTGAACAAGCGTTGGTCTTTCTGCAGGCTGCCGACCTGGAACGGCAAAATGCAGGCAGATGCGTTGCCGCACACAACAATGTCATCAGGGCGCATCTGCGCGAAGATGCGTTCGACCATCACGTAGGGGTTAAGCGCAGCGCCTGCTACCTGGCGATGCTCCGCCGAAGCACGATAAGTGGCGCCGATGCGCTGGCACCACTCTACCCAGGCCCCGAAATCAGGAAGGCACGCGCGCGCCAGCTCTTGTTCCAGAACATCGAGAAATTCACCCAGATCGGCAGCCACCCCCAAGTGCGGCTGAAGGGTGGGCTTGGCCAACTCGGCCGCATCGATATCCACTTGCGCGATCCACGCGTGCTTGGCGAAGGCGTGCCAGTTGTAGCTGGTCTGACGGACGTTCAACCGGGAACCCAATACGAGGACGAAGTCGGCAGCTTGCAAGCAGAGATTGCCCGCTCGAGTACCTATGGTCCCAGGCCGACCGGCGAACAGGGGATGATTCGAAGCAATCAGATCGTGCGTCCAGGCGGTGGCCAGTGGAATACGGTAGCGCTCGATTAGCGCCAGGAGTCGCTTCTCGGTGCGCGAAAGCCGCACCCCCGTCCCCCCCAGGATCAAGGGGCGATGCGAGTGCAGCAGCTTGCCGGCGATTTCCTGGCAGGCAGCGCGCAGTCCTTCGGGCGCTTGAGGCTCGGGCAAGGAAGGTGCGGGTATGGTAATGGCAGTCGTGGATTGCTGGATATCCAGAGGAATGTCGAGCCAGACAGGGCCAGGGCGGCCACCCACTGCCTCGGCATAGGCCTTGGGTAACATCACTTCCAGGTCTTTTTCCGAGCGCACCAACTGCGCATACTTGCAGACCGGACTGGCCATCGCGATGGTCGGGCCTTCCTGATCGCCCAGTTGCCGCAGCCCAGGCACATCATGGAATGAGGTGCAGGTTTCTCGCTTGATCTGTCCTGAGAGGACGATCATCGGGATGGAATCAGTGAACGCACCATGCACACCGTTGAGCGCATTGATAGATCCCGGCCCCGTGGTCAGCATCACCACCGCCGGTTTTCCGGTAATGCGCGCGTAGCCTTCGGCAGCCATCGCACAAGCCTGCTCATGGTGCATGAAAGTGCAACGCAGACTGTCATGCCCCCCAAGCGCCTGATTGAGGAACATGGCGCCACCGCCCGTGACAGTGAAAACCTGCTCGACCCCTTGCTGTACCAGCCATTGTGCGATTTGCTCGGCAACACGCTTCATGGTCAGAGCCCCCGGCTCAGGATGAGATTTTTGAGGGCGGGACTTTCGCTGTAAGGGCCGTCAATATGCTCAATGGTCAGACGTTCGTTGGCCTTGATCTGCTGCAGCAGCCGTTCACCATTCATCACCTCGCGACAAGACAATTGCCCCTTGTGCAAGGGAATCGCGAGGTAAAAATCTTTCTCGAAATCATCCCTACCCAGAACATAGCCAGGCTCCAAATCACGGCGGGCGTAGGCGCCGCGCACCAAGGCATTGAGGTATTCGGTTTCCTTGCGCGAGATGATGCGTCGACTGGCGCTGACACCACCGCACATTTCTTTGGCCTTGTGGAAAGCTTTGTACCAGGCGTCGCACTGCTCAGGCAGCGAGCAATAGTTGGAAACGGGCACTCCTTCGTATTGGATGTCGATGTGTCTTTCCCAGGTACGGACACCCTTTCCGTACGAGATCAACATGGACGAGTGCCAGTCATGGTACTCGTGAGTGGACAATCCAATGACGTGACCCGGGTAGCGATTGCGCAGGTAGTCGATCTGATCGAGATGCAATTCGTCATCCTCGCTGGGGTAGAGCGAAACGCAGTGATTGATGGACAACGGGATATCACGCTTTTCAAAGAAGTGAACAATGTCATCCAAATCCTTTTCCGATGCACCGCCTGTGGAAATGATGGTTGGGCGCCGCGTGGAAGCAATTTTCTCGATCAGCGGCCAGTCGTTCATGTCGGAACTGGCGATCTTGAGGATTGGCATGTCGAACTCAACGCACAGATCAACAGATGCCTCGTCGAACGGCGTGGCCATGGGAATGCAACTCAGGCTCCTGATTTCCTCGACCATTCGCGCAAATTCAGCCTTGCTGAGCTTGGTGTCTTCGGTTTTCTTGATGTAGCGCAGTTCAGAATTGCCCTTGAAATCAGGATGAATGAACTCATCGACATCTCGGAACTGCAGCTTGATGGCCGCCTTGACGTTGTTGAAGCGCGCAATCGCACCATGATCACGGATAATTTTCAGCCCGCGCTCCAACCTGCCCCAGTGATTGTTGGCAAGTTCCAGAACGAACAGGTTTTCAAATAAATCTTTGTCACGCTGGCTGATGGTTTTCATTGAATACTCCGTGCTCTTTTGCCTTGCTCAATTGAAATTGGCGCCAGGGCAGGTTCTGGCCCTGGCTGCCACAAATCCGCATTTCAGGCCGCAGCAATGGCTGCATGTCTATCCCGAGTGCGCTGTATGAATGTTCGGTAAAACGCCTCTACCACTGCTCCGGCACTAGCCTCAATCAGGAAGCCACACCTTCAACCACTGCTCCACATACCGCTCATCCAGCATCCACTGGCTCAGTACCGTTTCACGCAGTACATCCGCGCACCTGGCAGTGGCATCGAGATCAGCAACGTGCATACGGATCGCGCTCTGCCAATCCCTAGCGATATTTTTGACACGGGTCACAGGCAAGCCCTGATAGGGCTGCACATCACTGCACACCACGGGATAACCGCAGGCCGCGTATTCCAGCAGTCGCACATTGCTTTTGCATGCGTCGAACAGGCCGTGCCCCAACGGAGCAAGGGCCAGATCGAGGTGCAGTGACGCCAGCTTCTGCGGGTATTGGTCGAACGGCACCGGGTCGTGCAGTTCGCCAACGTAGGCGCGCATCGGCTCCGGGCACTTACCGAGGCATACCCAGTCCACTTCACCGGCCAATGCCTCGACGACATCAATCATCAGCGCCTGTACATCTGGATCACTGAAGTCGCCAACCCAACCCACGCGAGGACGCCCCCCCATAGTCCGGTGGCGCTCCAATGCCCCCCAGCGAGCTGGATGCAGGCGATCTGGTAGCACACGGATATCCTGGTTCGAACCACGTAGCACTTCGGCCAAGGCTTCAGTGGGCACCACCAGCCGATCAGCTAGCCTCACAAAGCGTTGCAACGCGGTTTGGAGATCTCCAGGCACGCTGGCATGAAGTACATGACCCTCGGGTATTGCAGGAAGGTAGGAGCCCACCTCTGCCACTTTGAACACACTCGAGAACTGCGCACTACGCCGTAACGATTCAATTCGCGAGTCAGTGATCTGCTCCTGCAACACCCAGGCATTCGGCTGAAGTCGCTCCAGCTCCGCAGGCAGGTAGTCGCGCAAGCTCAGGCGCACATCGGCCACTCCACCGATATTCATGGACAGCGCCGGGTCGATGATGCGGCCATACCCGCTGCTCCTTTCGAGACCATTGGGCATCGCCAGCACCACTGGCAACGGCCGCCATGCAAGCGGGTTCCAGGTCAGCGCCGAATCAGCTTCCAACTCGAACCCCGCTCCCTGGAGAGACAAATTCCGGTTATAGGCCGGGTCACGGGCAATGAGTGGTAGCCACTTGCGGTACATCGCGTCCTGTTCCGCAGTGCTAGCCTCTTGATGCGTGGGCGTGGACTCCTCCTGAACGGCACCACGCTCCTTCAGCACAACGGCGTGCGGCGTCCAAACCGTGAGATAGCCCGACTGGCCCGCCTTAAGGCACAGGTCGATGTCTGCGTACTCGTCTTTCAACTGTGGCATGTCCATGCCACCCAACGATTCATAAAGCGTTCGGCGAATCATCAGACAGGCTCCAGAAACAGCACTGTAGTTCTGATCCATTTCCAGACGCTGCATGTAGCCGCCATTGTCTGCGTGACCAGCAAATGCCGAACCGGCCGGACTACCCAACCCCAGCACCACGCCTGCATGTTCGACCGTGCCGTTGGGGTGCAGCAGCTTAGCCCCCACGACACCCACTTCCGGACGCTGTGCGTGGTTGAGCAACGCATCCAGCCAGTCGTCCTGGACAATTACGGTATCGCAATGCAACAACACCAGATAATCGCCACGAGCATGACGAGCCGCCATATTGTTGATGGCGCCGTAATCGAAGTCGGACGGATAGCGCAGCACGCAGATACCCGATGCCTCCAGCGCTGCCATACCGTCAAGCCAGGCACGGGTGGCAGGGTCAGTGCTGCCGTTGTCCAGCAATAGGATTTCGTAGTGTTGGTAGGTGGTTTTTTCCATCAGGGACGTGGCACAACTGCGTACCTGGTCACCTCGCCCCCTGACGGCAATGACAATCGACACCAACGGTGTATCCAAATGGCCGTAGTGGATGCGATGAATACCTGGCCGATGCATCTGGACCCGGGCCTGGAGATAGCCGCGCTGGTGCAGATGCCGTTCCAGAACAGCCTGTTCCTGGGGGTTGTGAACCAGATCGGTCGCGGCACTGATACACACAGGCTCACTAATATGTGCCAACCCATCCAGCCCGTCAGACTCTTCGATCAGCCGCAACAGCAACCCGAACTCAACGGCCCCGGCGCATTCCGGGTCGAGTCCGCCCGCATCCAGAAAAACATCCCGACGATAGAACCAGTGACGTGCCATGTTCGCCGGACAGGACAGGAACATGTCGAGATTGAAATCAGGACGCAGCAGGGTGTCCAGCGCTCCTGTCGGCCCGCGGACGATCTCGTCCGCATACACCGCCCGGACACCTGGCGCATCGAGCAACTCCAGTGCCAGTACAAACAACCCGAACGGAGTGAATGTAGTGCCTGCACGCACAAAACATAGCCATTGGCCGTCGACTATTTGCCAAGCCAGATCATTGAGCGTTGCAGCCTCTGCATCCATGGCAACATGGATGTTGATGAATTGATAACCTTGCGTTTGCAGACTCTGCCGTGTGGCCTCGGTGTTGGCGGGTTGCCCATCCGGCACAATGAGGAAATTGAAGCGCGGCAAATCATACCTGCGCTCCTCAAGGCGCCGAGCCATCAGTTCCGCTTGCCCTTCGGTGGGAAAACGTTGCCGCAACCAATGCTCAATGGACTGGCTACGTTCCCGAATGCGCTGTTGCTCAGCGGATTCTGCCCCACCCGTCTTTGGACTCTCTAACCCCCAGGTCGCACTGGGCATCGCCTGAGTCTTCTCGATGAATGTACCCAGCTGCTGCCAAAAGCGATTCTGCAAGGCCGCATATTTTTCCTCGACGATGGGAATCCCAGCCAGCGCGTGCTCAATCGCCGCTGGCGTATCTTCGAATGCCAACCCATGCGTCCCGAACTCTTCGATTCCAAGAGGAACACCGTCAAAGAACGGCGACTTCAAGACAACAGCAGGGCAGCCACACAATATCGCCTCCAGGGCAATGGCCGTGGACGCGAAGCAATAGACCCGCTCGCTCCTTCGGAAAAGCTCGGCCATTTCCTGCGGAGTGGCAGGCCACTCACCGGTAATGACGGTACACTTTGCGGCAAGTTCAGGGTGTTCCTTCAGGGCATCGACATGTCGCCCCGGATACAACAACCACCCCTTGCGTTGCCGGTCATAGGGATTGGCCAGGTTGTTGTAAATCGAGGTATCGATGGGCGGCATGAACATGATGTGATCCGGACTCTCGCCCTCCGGCAACAAATTCTGCGTATAGGCAAAAATCAAGTCCGTGCTTGCGAACTCTGTATCACCGCCAAGCAGGCCCGGCAGGTTCAGAAGATAGCGCACCACCGATTGTGCATTGGCAGGATTGCCCCGAACCACTTCAGGGTACACGACGATCGGCCGGCGCCCCGCCTGTGCATGTTGCTGCTCTAAGTCCCCCGTCAACAGCGGCGTATGCCACAGCGGATTGGTCTGAGCGGGGTACATATAGGCATCCTGACCGCACCGATTGAGCAGATGACAGAGCATGTGCATCACACGAATGCCTGCCGAATTGCGGCGATAGTCTGGAGCGAGAATGTAGTAGGGACGCGTAGGCGCAACAAACAGAGGTGGAAAGGATTGACTGGCCATAGACTTTTGAAACCCTGAATTAACGCAGAACATTCGACATGTCGGGTGGACTACTCAAGACCTGGCCTCGGTGGCTGCGCGCAGACTCCTTGAGCCCACAGCTTTCGAACGCACACCAAGGCCACCGCACAAAATTGAGCACCTATCAGCGCAGCCTGCGCACGTAGCTTTCTATGTTACGAGCAGCGTGCTCGAGGTGTTGTTCGGAAAGTCCAGGCCACAGTCCAATCCAGAAGGTGTCCTTCATAACCTTGTCGGTGACCGTTAATTCGCTCGCCACTCGGTATTGCTGGTCCTTCATATAGGGCTGGCGAGTCAGGTTGCCTGCGAACAGCAACCGCGTACCGATCTTCTGCGCATCCAGGTGACGTAGAAGATCCAGGCGCTCGACACCGCAACCATCGCGCAGGGTGAGCGGAAAACCGAACCAGGACGGGTCACTGTTGGTGGTGGCGTGCGGCAGGATCAATTGATCGGTGCAACCACTTAGGCGCTCGCTAAGCCAGTCGAAATTACGCTTGCGTGCAGCGATGAAGTCATCGACCCGGTCCATCTGCGCCAGTGCGCAGGCGGCCTGCATGTCAGTGATCTTGAGGTTGTAGCCCAGGTGCGAGTAGGTGTACTTGTGGTCGTAGCCTTGCGGCAGATCACCCAGTTGCCAGCAGAAACGCTTGCTGCAAGTGTTGTCCTCGCCAGGACCGCAATAGCAGTCACGCCCCCAATCTCGGAACGATTCGACAATACGCTTGAGCAGCGGCGAATCGGTGAACACCGCCCCGCCCTCGCCCATGGTGATGTGGTGGGCCGGATAGAAACTCAGGGTGCCCAGGTCGCCGAAGCTACCTACCTGACGACCATCGTAGGTGGCGCCCAGGGCGTCGCAGCAATCTTCGATCAGCCACAGACCGTAACGGTCGCACAGCTCGCGCACCACTTTGAGATTGAACGGGTTGCCCAAGGTGTGGGCCAACATGATCGCCTTGGTCCGCGGACCGATCGCCGCTTCGATCAGCGCCGGATTGATGTTGTAGGTCCCCAGTTCAATATCGACGAACACCGGTACCGCGCCAAACTGCAGGATTGGGTTAACCGTGGTAGGGAAGCCGGCGGCGACGCCAATCACTTCGTCCCCCTTGCCAATTGCACGGTCGCCCAATCGTGGCGATGTCAATGCCGAAAATGCCAGCAGATTGGCAGATGAACCAGAGTTGGCAGTCAATACGCCGCGTCGCCCCAAGTAGCGCGACAACCGTTTCTCGAAGGCCTGGTTGAAACGCCCGGTTGTCAGCCAACCGTCCAGTACCGCCTCAGTCATGGCTTGTAACTCGGGTGCACCAATGACCTTGCCGGAAGGAGGCACTGCGTCCTTGCCTGCTACGAATGGCACGGTACCCAACTCCAGTTCCGCATAGCGGCCCACTAGCTCGGCTATCTGCTGGCGCAGCTGTTGCGCCGTTTGTTCACTCATGGGGTCTCGCCTTGATAGGCCGCGATCTGCGCGCGGCTGAATGCATGCATGTCCTCACCGGCGTGCCAAGCACAGTGCCAGTCGAGGGTGTGTTCCAGGGCTTGCGCCAACGTCCAGCGCGGCTTCCAGCCAAGTTGTCGGCGTGCCTTGCTGGAGTCCAGGGACAGCAATCCCGCTTCATGCGGCTGCCCTACCGCATCGACTTGCCAGCGCGCGTCCCCGGGCCAAAGCCGGGCAAGTTGCTCAACCAGTTCACCCACTGTGGCCACGCCATCGGCGTCTGGGCCGAAGTTCCAGGCTGAAGCCACGGCATCGCCTCGCTCTACCAATGCCTGAGCCAGATGCAAGTAACCCTGCAACGGCTCAAGCACGTGCTGCCAAGGACGGATAGCCTGTGGGTAGCGCAAGGTCAGCGACTCCCCAGCCTGCCAGGCACGCAGGATGTCGGGCACCAAGCGGTCGCCGGACCAGTCGCCGCCACCAATGACATTGCCCGCCCGCGCAGTCGCCAAGGCAATACCCGACTCGCGCAGGAAAGACTCGCGCCAAGAAGTACACAGCAACTCCACACACGCCTTGCTGCTGCTATAGGGATCATGACCGCCGAGGGCATCTTGTTCGCGGTACGGCCAGAGCCACTCTCGGTTGTCGTAACACTTGTCACTGGTGACCACCAGCACAGCACGTACCGACTCGCACAGCCTTGCGGCTTCAAGCAGGTTCACCGTGCCAATCACATTGGTCGTATAGGTCTCCAGCGGTGTGCGGTAAGACTCACGCACCAGCGGTTGAGCTGCCAGGTGCAGGACAATTTCGGGCTGGACCGCACTCAAGGCCTCGGACAGACGCTGCACATCACGGATGTCGGCCAAGGTGCCAGGAACCCGTTCGGCAAGCGCTGCGACATTCCAGAGTGCAGGCTCGGTATTAGCCGGCAGCGAGTAACCGTGGACGTGAGCACCCAGCTCTCGCAACCACAACGCCAACCAGCCTCCCTTGAAGCCGGTGTGCCCGGTGAGAAGCACCCGGCGTCCAGACCAGAACGATGGACTCACGACCATAGCCGCCACTGCGCCTCACCGGTCTTCCAACGATCTTCCAACAGGTTGCGGTCGCGCAAGGTATCCATGGCCTGCCAGAAGCCTCTGTGCAGGTGGCTCATGAGCTCGCCTTGCGCAGCCAGCGCACGCATCGGCTCGTACTCCCAGGTGGTATCGTCGCCGTCGATAAAGTCGAATACGCCGGGCTCCAACACAAAGAATCCGCCGTTGATCCAGCCGCCATCACCCAGGGGCTTTTCCTGAAAGCCTCGTACCTGCTCCCCGCGTATATCCAGGGCGCCGTAACGTCCCGGCGGCTGGACGCCAGTGACGGTGGCCAACTTGCCATGGCTGCGATGAAAGTCGATGAGTGCAGGAATATTGACATCGGCAACGCCATCGCCGTAAGTCAGACAGAACGTCTCGTCTCCCACATAGTCGCGCACGCGCTTCAGACGTCCGCCAGTGGCAGTGTTCTCGCCGGTATCTACCAGGGTTACGCGCCAAGGCTCGGCATGGCGGTTATGGATGCACATACGATTTTCTGCCATGTCAAAGGTGACGTCGGACATGTGCAGAAAATAGTTGGCAAAGTACTCCTTGATCACGTAGCCCTTGTAGCCCAAGCAGATGACAAAGTCGTTGATACCAAAGTGCGAGTAGATTTTCATGATGTGCCAGATGATCGGCTTTCCGCCTATCTCGATCATCGGTTTTGGCCGCAAGTGGGATTCTTCGCTGATACGCGTACCCAGGCCCCCGGCCAGAATGACTGTTTTCATTATCCGCTTACCTTAAGGGATTTTGCCTCGATCCGAGCCGACAATTTACTGACCAAAGCAGTGACTGTGCGGACTGAAAGCAAGAATGCTGCCAACTTGAAAACGGCAAGAGTCAGTAAAGGCGCACGAAAGCGGCAATTTTGGCTGTGGCTCAGAAACGACAAGGCCGAGCATAAAGCCCGGCCCTGTCATTACGCCTGTGTCACGCCAGCTCGCTGACCCACTCGAGCACAATCGGCCGACCGGAGTCGGCAATCCTTGACACGTCCACACCAAATTGATCATAGGCTGCCACCCGCGTCGTGAACGCCGATGGCCAACGCTCTGCCAATGCCTGCTGTTGTTGTTGCCCCAGAACCGGAACAACGTCATTGATCATTTGCGCCTGTGGTGTCCAGATTACCAGCAGCCCCGCCTCAGCAGCCCTCAGGCACAAATCGACATCGCCCCCCCCAAACACTTGCATGCCGCCGCATTGACTGAACAGGTCCTTGCGCACCATCAGACAATCATCGGA
The DNA here is from genome assembly GCF_002845275.2 of Pseudomonas sp. S06B 330. NCBI lineage: Bacteria > Pseudomonadati > Pseudomonadota > Gammaproteobacteria > Pseudomonadales > Pseudomonadaceae > Pseudomonas > Pseudomonas tussilaginis. Next base: position 4,212,902 of record NZ_CP088149.1, read on the forward strand.
CACCGCCTGACAGCTACGTACCTGTGCCAAGCCAAGGGCCGACTCAGTTGCGGACTTGGGCACTCCCAGCAATGCGCTCTGGACCTGACCGGAAACCAACAGCGCGTAACCGGCATGGGTTACCTTCTCGTCGCGACCATGCAACAGGCAACCCACCACACCCACCTCTGGCCGTAGCGCCTGGTTGAGCAACGCCTCGATCCAGGCCGCCGAGGACACCTGACTGCGGCTGGACAGCAGCACAAGGTATTCTCCGCGAGCCTGTGCCGCTGCTTGATTGATCAACTGCGAACGAGACGCCCCCGGCTCGCCCGCCAGTACACTGATTCGCCCCCCCGCTTGGAGGCCGGCAAGCTCGCCCGCCAGTGCTTCTGCGCTGCTCCCGTCGCCGGCCACGATCACTTCGTAACGGGGATAACGGGTGCGCTGCAAGATACTCGCCAGACAAGTCCTAAGTTGCGCCAGGTCACCGTCGACCGGGAGCAGGATACTGACTTGCGGTGTCACTGGGTGACGAAAATCAATCTGGAACGCGCCATCAGCACTTGCACTGACCTGAGCATTGTAACCAAGGCCGCTCAAGTGACGCTTGAGCGTAGCCAGCGCATCTACCGACATGCTCTCGTGTCGTTGCCGACCAATAACCAGGTACTCGTCCAGATGCGCCAGCCCGCCCATGCCTTGCTGCTCAATCAACCTGAGCAGCAAGTCGAACTCAAGGGCTTTTGCATACGCCTCACTGTATCCCCCCAGACCAACTACGATCTCACGGCGCAGCAACCAATGCCGGGACATCAGATCAGGACGACTGCGCAACAGATCCAAGTTGGCGCCAGGTCGAATAATACTGACCAGACGACCATCTCCCGCACGCTGTACTTCATTTGCGCAAATGGCCTGGCAACCATCTGCACCACCCAGTTCAGATTGCAAACGCAGCAATCCACCCGGCGTCAGCACATCGCCCGCCTCAAGCAACATCACCCAATCACTGGACAACTGCCGTACCACCTGATTGAGGTGGGCAACCACGTTGCCGGCAGTGACCTTGATAAAATGCAAAATATCCCGCGGCGTGGTAATCGCCGGCAGCTCACCCGCCTTGAGCACGACAATCTTAAAATCTCGCAACCCACTGGCCAGTAAACTGTCGAACGTGCCTTGCAATGCAGCATCATCGTTGTCGAGATCCATCAGCACGAAAGCGATCTGCTGCGAGGGCTTCTTGCTCAAGTGAGCGAGTACATGCTTTCTGGTGGCATCGTCAGGCGTTGCTGCGCCAATGGCTGCGAGAATTTTGCCTGACGGCGTCGACGCCAAGCGCTCTTGCACCGAGGCCCCACCCAGCGCTTCGAGACGCTCAAGCCACCCCTCTAGCTCGCGAGCCTTGGCGGCGTCATCCTTGCCATCTAGCAATTCAACCAGGCGCCGACATACCTGGGTGTTGAACAGCCCCAAAGACAGTGCTTGCCAGTATCGTTCCTTGAGGCTTTCCGCCGAATCGTTGGGGTGAACCTTGAGCAAGGCCTGCTGACGCACCCAGCTTCCTTCGAGGGCCAGGATCTGACGCTGACCCGCTGGCCAGGCATGCAACAAAAACTCCAACGCATGCAATTGTGCAAACACCACTGCATTGTAGTAAGGCATCTCGACAAACTGACGTGGCTCAAAGGTCCGCTCCGGGTCTTTCAACACCCCTCCCCAGCACGACTTGAACAACAACTGGGCCTCACGCCCCTCATGAGTGCGACGAACGAAATTGCCCAACACAGCAAAGTCGACGGTGCCTTGGTCTGCTCGCCCTGAGTCAGCATTCCATTGATGCAAACTGCGTACTGTCTGGTTGAGACATTCTTCATAAGCAATTAGGTTTTGCTGACCAGGTCGATACTCGACCACAGCACTGGTCTGTGGCAAAACTTCGCCTGCTCCGTGTCTCAGTAGCGCGTAGGCAACTGCCACCAACCAACCTTCGAGTGGCAAATTTGTAGGCGCATCACTCACCGCAGACTTCAAGGCCTCGACCCTTACCAGCGAACGCCATGCTTGCAAGCCGAGACGAGCGTACAACGCAACACGCTCACAAAAATCACCGGCACAAGGGTGGCTGCGGGCTGATCCAAGCTTGTAATAGTCAACCTCGTTGCCGCCTGATGAATACCCAATTGAATAACCTTGAGCCATGGTGAAATCAGCGTGATTCTGGAGAAAGTCCACTCCCACGGCCAAGGCATCGGCGAGTAGGAAGTCGCTGTCCGGCGTCAGGATTGCAAATGGCGTCTCTATTTGCTCAAGCACACTAAGCAACTGCTCCCGCCAGGCTTGAGCAGATGCAGAGCGTGTCGCAATGTCGACGCTCAGTACCTGGCGAAAATGCTGTTTGTAGTAATAGCGTGCACGCCCCTGATAATCAGGGCCACTCACGCCCAGCACAACAACCGTTACGTCGTTCAGTGATGTCGCCAATTCAACCGCTTTCTCGCCCATAGCGCACCTAGTACTCATAAAATTCGAATTCGGGCAGGCGCCGATTAACGATCGGGTGTGATCAATCAGCCAGCCAGCCATTTGCCCAGTGCTGCAACTTATCTGCCGTCAGCACATAGTCGCGCAGCACCACTTCACGCAACTCATCGCCTTGTCGATAGCTGGCGCGGGGATCGGCCAGATGCATACGTATTGCTTGCAACCATTCCTGAGTGGTGTTGCTGACCACTCGCGTACAAGGCAAATAACCTCGATAGGCCCTGGCATCGCTACAGATCACCGGATAACCACACGCACCATACTCAAGTAAACGCAAGTTACTCTTGCAGTCGTTGAACAGGTTGGACTCCAGTGGTGCCAGGGCCAGGTCCAGGTCCAAACCGGCTAATTTGCGCGGATACTCAAGCAGCGATACACCCGGATGAAACTCGTGGACATAAGGACGCAGCAAATCCGGACACATGCCAAAGAACACCCACTCGACCTCGTTCGCCAGCTCCTTGACGACATCGACAATAAGCTCGAGATCACCACGGTGACTTGTGCCCCCCGCCCAACCCACCCGGGGTTTGAGTGAAGTCTGGCGGCGACTGCGCAGACCGTGCCACAACTGCGAAGCCAGCATGTTCGGAACCACGCGAATATCCTGATTCATGCTCGACAACAGTTCAGCCAGCGGCTCGGTGGAGACCACCAGCCGATCACAAAGGGAAATACCCCGCGTCACCATTTCGCGCATGTTGCCTGGAAGGTTGCGACCGTGAGCGTTCTTTTTCGGCACATCGAGGATGTAGTCATCAATCTCGTAAATGCGTCGAGCATTGGAGAAGCGCTTGATACGCTCTATTTCCTCGAGCGCGTTGGGGGTATAGCGACACTGCAGGATGACCACATCCGGCTTGTCGCGCTCCATCTCGATGTATCCAGGCGTGGTGTAGGTCATTCGCCCCTGGATCCAGCCTGCCTCTTCCAGTTCAAAAAATGGTTGTGCCACCCGGTAGTGCCCTACCGCCGACGTATTGATCGGCAAAGCCAGAACAAAGGGTAACGCTCGACTGACGAAAGGGTCCCAGCCAGCGCGCAAGCCAGGATCAAGGGTGAAGCTGGACATTTTCAGGCTGAGGTTAGGATTGTAGGCGGGATCACTGGCCACACGTGACAACCAGCGCTGGTAAAAAGCCTCTTGATCCCGATCAGCAGTATCCTGTCCTGTCTGCACTTCACTCGGAGCGCTCATTCGAGCGACCATGGCAAAAGGCGTCCAGACAATCAGATAACCATGGTCGCGCACCCGCAGACACAAGTCTGCATCGAACCATTGATCCTGATAAGCGCCCTCCTCAAGGCCCCCTAGCTCGGTGAATAGGCTTCGGCGCACCACCAGACACTCACCACTGACAGCGCTCCAGCTCTGCACCACACTCAAGCGATTCATGTACCCACTGGCATCAGCCGAATACCCGGAGAATGGACTGCTGGCAGGCCCATGAAGGCCCAACACCAGACCTGCGCCCACTACGGTACCGTCATGAGCGCAGAGTTTCGGACCTGTTACACCGACTTCCGGACGCTGGGCTTGAGTCATCAACTCGCTCAGCCATTGGCCGTCAAAGATCATGCACCCGGCGTCAAGCAACAGCAGGTAGGCACCCAGTGCTTCGTGACTGGCCTGATTTATCCGTTGTAGGGCACTGTGCCCCGCAACCTCGATAATTCTCAGTTGTTCGCTACCCAACCCTTGCATGGCGGCGAACCAGTCCCTCATCGGTTCAGGTTCGCCTCCACCGCTGACGACCAGGACTTCGTAGGGGGCATAGACCGTGTATTCGAATATCGACTCGACGCAACGGCGCAACAACTGCAGGTCATGACCAGCATCAATAATGATCGACACCCCGGGCCTATCATCATGCAGGTAACGAACGCGTGAGAGCATGCTGCCTTGCGCCACAGCGAGCTCGAACGGCACTCCCAGACGTTGTAAATGCGCCTTGAGTATTTGCGGCGCCTGAAGCACACAGTCCGGCTCAAGTAACCAATCCGTGTAACTGGCCTTACACTGCACGAGCAGCTCAGCGATATGCCCGACGACTTGCAAGCCATCCGCCTCGACCATCCGCCAGAGCAGGTCATGGGGCGCCAGCGCGCCGAACTCCGAAGCAAAACCACCTAAACGGGACAAGGCCTCGCATTTGAAAGCCAGCATGCGCCCGACATAGGGAAAACTGCGCATCAGGTCGAGATTGAAGTCCGGCTTGAAAATCGGGCTGGAGGCCTGAAGATTGTCGTTCGCCCCTTCATCGGTGTAGTAGCAGTTCCTGTCGTCATACAACGCCATGCGCTCAGCCATGATCACCAATGCATGCGGATGCAATCGGTCGCCAGCGCGCAGCAGGAAAATCCAGTCAACATCACCTGCAGATTGCAATCGCGCATTGATCTGTTCGAAACCGTCTCCACGCAAAGTCGCTGTTTGCACATTGGCAGTATCCGGCTCCTGCGCCGGTTCACAGGCGAACACCCACACCTGAGCGGCGGCGTAAGACTGCAGCGCAATGCTCTCCAGCGTAGCTTTCAATGCCAGCGGATCTCCCATGGGATCCATGACCACCGGAACAATGCGTGGTGTGCTCGGCCATTGCTCGATCCGCCGGGACATCAGACGACTCTGCGCAGCAGACAAGGTTCTGCACTCCAGCCACTGAGCATAGAGCTCGGCAAAGCTCAGACTATCGGTACCCACCTGCTGCTGATAGTTGGCGACTTGTCCGGAATACAAGCGAGAAAGCTCATACTCCTGCCAATCCTTGTCTGCGCCCTCGCCATATTGCTCGAACGTTACATGACGCACCCAACCGGTAGCTGGCGCCGGCTCACCGGTTCGCGAGGCGAGCATTTGTAACAGCCACTCAGTCTCTACCTTGAAGGCCATTTCCATGCTGGTGTGATGACTCAAGCGACCGGCATGCATCCGCTCGATGCTGAGCATTTGCTGGAGGTACCCCAGGTGCCCACGGCGCAACAGGCAAATGTATAGCGCCATGTCCAGGCGCGCGGTAAAACCCTGCCCTTCCTGCACCAACATTGCCAGCGACTGCTCCACCAGTGCCCGACGCAATAGAACGTGACTTAAGCCACCAAACAGGTTCGGTGCATTGGCAGCCACAGCGTCCAGCAGATCGCCACCGTTGAGCACTGCGCTCTCCATAGCGATAACGCAATTCATCGCACGTGAAGGCAGCAAGGAGTCTTGGGCATCACATAAAAAGCGGTGGTTGGTCACCATGCTGACGTCAGGACAGTCTGACAATACTCGCGCCTGATGACGGATGCTGGTCGACAGCAACCAATCATCATCACAGAGAAACTTGATGTACTCCCCCCGGGATTGCTCAAGGCACACCAACACGTTGCGTGAGAACCCAAGGGTCATTGCATTGCGCACATAACGCAACACACAGGTTGCCTGACCTGCCAGCTCGTCAAAAATTACCTTGATCTCATCCCCGCGGCTGTCATCACAGACAATGACCTCAAGACAAGCGTAGTCCTGCGAGATTGCGCTGAGCAATGCGCGGCGAAAGAACTCAGGATTGAAAGCCGGGATGGCAATACTGACTAATGCTTGGTGGTTCACGATGGAAAACCTGGAGGGAGGCGCTTTGCCAGAAGCTACTGCCATCTGTCAAAGCGCCGAGTCAATCAAAGCTGGTTGAACAAGCTCAGCGAGGAAATTTTCGAGAAAGCCAGCTGCGAGGCCTGCAGCATGGTCTGTTGCAGGTTAAGACGGATCAACACTTCGGCCGGGTCCGCATCACGGATCGAACTCTGGGTCTTGGTGTTGGCCATTTTCAGGCTCTCGTTGGTTTCGGCCTGGACATCCAAAGCAGCGCCGCGAGCACCGATTGAGCTGATCGCTTCAGCCACTTTGTTGGCGCCGCTCTCAAGGTTGCCAACTGCCGAGTCCAATGCCGCCTGATACTTCTGTCGCGACGCGAGATCAGTATCGACCGGCATCTCCAGCGCCTTACGGAACTCCGAGATGGTGTCGAGTATGTTTTGGGTCTGATGGGTATCAACCTTGACCGAGAACTGATCACCGCCAACTGGCGGCTCGGAGAAGTCAAAATCGACACCGGCGATGGTGGCCTTGGTGGCAGGCGTGCCGGTCAGCACGCCACTGGCTACTGGACGGGCATCTGGCCCCATGGGCTGAGCATAGACGTCAAAGTCGGTGGCGCTGGTGAATTTAAAGATGGCGCCGCCGCCTGGAAATGCATTGTCGTACGCAGTCTTGTCCGTGATGCTGGCGCTGTTGATTTGCGCCGACGAGGTATTGCCCGGGCTGCGCGATCCGCTGACTTCATCGACTTTGGAAGCCAGATTAAACGTGTACCCGGCGATTGCGGTATCCGGATCGTCGCCCTCCTTCAAGTTGACGTCCAGGCGCATTTCGACACCACGGAAACTGATGCTGGCGTCCTTTTTCGAATCGAAGGTGCCGCCACCGGTGGCCTCCAGGGTTACGTCATTGTTGGCCGCGTCAGTGATCTTGAATTCGGTGTTGCTGGTGAAGGTGATGGTGTACGGCTCACCGCCACGGAATCGATCATTGTACTGTGTACTGCCTGACACTTGTCCGTTGGACAGGCTGACCCGACCATCATCCACTGCCGGATAAGTCAGGTTCGTCTGGCTGCGACTGGTATTCAACGCCTGTTCGAATACGCTGTAACCGCTATCGTTGGTAGCCATGCTGAGCATGTCGCCCACTTGCAAACTCAGGGTACTTTGGTCGCCCTGGTAGCTGTAAGTGCCATCAGCGTTGCGCACATAGGGCTGGGTATCGCCACGCGAACCAGAGAAAATGTACTTGCCGTTCTCGTCACGGCTGTTCATCAGGCTGTAGAGCTGCTCTTCGAGCTGAGCCAACTCCTGCGCGTTAGCTTTGCGATCGGCATCGGTATAGCCGCCGTTACCAGCGCCAATCGCCAGCTCCTTGACTCGTGCCAAAACGTTGGTAATGGAGTTGAGGGTTGACTCAGCAGTACCCAAGCTATTACGCACGCTGGTGATATTGCCATCGTACTGATCAATCAGATTGCTCTGCTGTTGCAACTGCAACAGGCGCGCAGCCCCTACTGGATCATCAGCAGCCGTACGCACGCGAATGTTGTCACTGGCCTGCTGACCGGTCTTGACCAGATTGGAAAAATTGTTCGAGTAGTTCGCAGCGCTGGTTTGGTAGAACTGGGAAGTAGAAATACGCACGGTCTACCACTCCTTAAAGGGCATTGATCAGTGTGGAGAAGATGTCCTGCGCCGCTTTGATGATCTGCGACGAGGCCGTGTAGTACTGCTGGTACTTGATCAGGTTGCCGGCTTCTTCATCGAGCTGAACGCCCGACAGCGAATCACGCGAAGCCTTGGCCGAGGTGTGCAGTGCCGTGGTCGAATCGACGTCCATCTGCGCCTGAGCAGTCTTGCCACCGACGTTTTCCACCAGTTTGCCGTAGGCATCGGTAAGGCTGATACCTTTACCGTTAGCACCGATCTCAACCGTCCCCTTGGTCTGCAGGTCGATCACTGCCTGGCCGTTACGGTTGTTGTCTGAGCCCGGACCCGTCAAGGAAACGGTGTAGTTGTCACCTTCCTTGGGCGAGCCAGAGACTTCCATCTCAAAGGTAAACGACTTCTGGTTGCCACTGGCATCGTTGATCGGATCGCCATTGGCGTCGACCATCGGCACCGAGAACTGCAGTTTGTTGGCCTGGCCCGGAATGATCGTACCGGTACCCAGGGTGCCGCCCTGGGCATCGAGCAGCTTGTAGGTCTGCGGGGTAGTTTTGTCATCACCGAACACCAGTTTCACCGGTGTCGAATATTTCAGACCGTTCTGCAAGTCCAGACGCTGGGCCGGATCGTAGATGTCCATCGCCGAGGTCAGGTCAGGTTGGCCAATAATGCCGGTACCCTGGTTACCCGAACCACTGGTAGCGGTCAGAGGCGAGGCCAGTGCCAGGCGCTTGGGATCGGTGAGCACCGTGTCCAGGTTGCTGGCAGCGTTGCGCGTCGGGGTGATCTTGAAGCTGTCACCGGCGCTGTTAGTGCCGCCACTGAGCTTGAGGGTAAAACCATCGATTACCGGCGCCGGGTCATCGTTGATGTCGTAAGGTCCCAAAGCGGTGCCATCCGGCAGCTTCTTGACGCTGTAACCGGTGGCGCTGGTGAAGGTCACCTGGTAGTCGCTGGTGCTCAGCTTGCCGGTGTCCTTGATGATCACATCCAGGCTGCCATTGCCGGTATTGCCGGCTTTGGCGATGCTGCGCTGGCTGATGAGCTCAGGGCTGTTGATGTTGTTGAACAAGGCAGCGCCAAATTCACCGTTCTTGTCGATGCCCTGGGCCAACTGACGGTTGATCTGATCGGCCATGACCAAGGCCACACGCCCCAGCTCGTTGAGCGATGGGTCGAGCACTTCGCTGCGATAACGCAGCAAGCCGCCGATCTCACCGCCGTTGAGGCTGGAGGTAACGTCCATCACTGTGGTGCCCCGGTTGAGCTGAATGCTCACTCGGGTCGGATCGTTCTTGCTTGGTACGGTCTGCAGGGTGTTGATGGTCTTGCCCATCACCAGCGGCTGGCCGTTCTCCAGGTAGATATCCAGGTTACCTTCACGCTCAACGACCTGGGTACCGACCAGCTCGGACAACTGGCGCACGGCCTCGTTGCGCTGGTCGAGCAGGTCGTTCGGGGTGCCCTGCATCTGCGAGATCTGGTCGTTGTACTGAGCAATGGTCGCCGACAACTTGTTGACCTGATCGGTCATCGACGTCAGGTTGCCATTGAGGTTGCTGTTCTGTTCGTTGAGCTGGTTGGCGATGGTATTGAAGCGCTTGCTCAGCGATTGGGCACTGGTCAGCAGCAACTGGCGCGATGCATCTTCGTTGGGCTTGGCGGCCGCACTTTGCATGGCAGTGAAGAAGCTTTTCAAGGCGCCGGTAATGCCGGTGTCGGCATCGGACAGCATGCTGTCGAGCGGTGCAACCTGATTGAGGTACGCCGCCGCATCGCTGTTGAGCGACGTGGTGGTACGCAACTGGCTTTCCAGGTAACTGTTGTAGACCCGGCGTACATCGGACAGGGTGGTGCCGGTACCGATGAACACGTTGCCGTTCTGCTGCGAGCCATTGGACCGCTGCACGTTCTGCTGGCGCGAATAACCAGCGACATCGGCGTTGGTAATGTTGTTACCCGTGGTGTGCAGGCCCGACTGACTGGCGCCGAGCCCCGACATCCCGATGTTGATCAAACTCGCCATGGTTCAAACCTTATAGTTGCGTAGTGGTGCCAATCGCTGCGTAGCTTTCGTAGGATTTCATTTGCTTGGCGATCTGCGAGATCTTGCTCGCGTAATCCGGGTCGGTTGCATAACCGGCCCGCTGCAGCTCGCGTACAAACTGTTCCGGTTTATCGGCAGCCTTGACCGCTTCTTTATAGCGAGCGTTGTTCTGCAACAGGCTCACCAGGTCATGGAAACTATCTTGATAGGAATCGTAGGAGCGGAACGCCGCCGTCTCCTTGACGAACTGACCATCACGGAACTCGCTGGTGATCGCCCGCGCCTGCTCACCCTGCCAATTACCGGTCGCCTTGATACCAAACAGGTTATGGCTGCTGCGGCCATCGTCCTGACGCATGACCGACTTGCCCCAACCAGTTTCCAGTGCGGCCTGAGCCACCAGGTAACGCGGATCGATACCAATGCGCTTGGCCGCCTGCTCCGCCATCGGCAGCATGGTGGCAACAAAGTCATCGGAAGAGCTGAAGGCACGCTTGGCCGGTGCCAATGGCGGCTGCGCCATGGCGCGACCATAAATACGTAGGCTGCCGGGCGCCGCGAAAGCTTGTGCCGGCTGCCAGTCGCCCTTGGCCACTGCATCGCCAACGAGGGTCGAGCGGCCGGGGATCGGTGCCGTGTTCGTAGCAGCCGGCACAGCGCCGGCTGCGGGCACCAACCCCGCCAGCAACCGATCTGTAAGCTTGCTTGGCAAGGCCAGGCGCCGCGAATTGAGGGCGGCCACATCGTTGCGGGTAACAGCAGTTTCCTGCGGCCGCTCGGCCACGCCCACTGCTGTTGCACCCAGCGGCTTGGGCGCGATGTCAAAACGCGGGAACGGGCTGGTGTTGCTCGCAGAGGCGGCTTTCTGCTTGGACAGCTGACGCATCAGCACATCCTGCAGGCCGATACCGCCCCCTTCGCGCGACATGCTCACCGCCAGCTGCTGGTCGTACATCTGCTGGTACTGCTTGGTGGTTTCGGTGTTAAGCGGGTTGTCTTTGGCCAGCACATCACTGGCCGAACGCATCGACTTGAGCATCTCGTTGAGAAACAGCGACTCGAATTCCTGGGCCACCTTGCGCAGGTTGGCCTCGCTGTCGCGATCACCGACCTTCAACGAGCTGAGTCGATTGAGGTCGGTGTAAGCGCCACTGTCGGCCATCGTGGTCATTGGGTTTTTCGGCATATCCATGCGAGCGCCCCTTAAATCACGATCAGGTCGGCTTGTAGCGCGCCGGCCTGCTTCAGCGCTTCAAGGATCGCCATCAGGTCACTCGGAGCAGCGCCCACCTGATTCACTGCACGCACGATTTCATCCAGGGTGGTACCCGGACCGAACTTGAACATCGGCTTGGCTTCCTGCTCGGCATTGACCCGCGAGCGCGGCACGACAGCCGTCTGGCCATTGGAGAACGGCCCTGGCTGACTGACAATCGGGTCTTCGGTGATGGTCACGGTCAGGCTGCCGTGGGTCACCGCTGCCGGTGACACCTTGACGTTCTGGCCGATGACAATGGTGCCCGTACGCGAGTTGATGATGACCTTGGCCACCGCCTGACCCGGATCGATTTCCAGGTTCTCGAGAATCGACAGGTAATCAACCCGCTGGCTTGGATCAAGCGGCGCAGTCACCCGCACCGACCCCCCATCCAGGGCCTGGGCCACGCCCGGGCCGAGCAGCTCGTTGACCTTGTCGACGATGCGCTTGGCGGTGGTGAAGTCTGGCCGATTGAGGTTCAAGGTCAGGCTGTTGCCCTGATTGAAACCACTGGGCACGGCACGCTCTACCGACGCGCCACCAGGGATGCGTCCAGCTGACGGCACGTTGACGGTGATCTTCGAACCATCGCGGCCTTCAGCGTCAAAGCCGCCGACCACCAGGTTGCCCTGAGCGATGGCATAGACGTTGCCGTCGATACCCTTGAGCGGCGTCATCAACAAGCTGCCGCCGCGCAGGCTCTTGGAGTTACCGATCGAGGACACGGTGATATCCACCACCTGCCCCGGCTTGGCGAATGGTGGCAGGTCAGCATGCACCGAGACCGCCGCGACGTTCTTGAGCTGCACGTTGCCGGTACCGGCCGGCACCTTGATGCCGAACTGCGACAGCATGTTGTTGAAGGTCTGCAGGGTGAACGGCGTCTGGGTGGTCTGGTCACCCGTGCCGTTGAGCCCCACCACCAGGCCGTAGCCGATCAGCTGGTTGCTGCGCACGCCGGAAATGCTGGCAATGTCCTTCAGGCGTTCAGCCTGCGCGACAAACGCGACGGACATCAAAAGCGCGGCGGTAATCAGCTGCTTGAAGTTGAACATGGTCATCCGAACCTAGAAAGGCCAAAGCGGGCTGAGGAAGAAACGGTCGAGCCATCCCGGCTGGCTGGCATCGGCAAACGAGCCGGTGCCCGAGTAAGTGATGCGCGCATCAGCCACTCGCGTCGAAGGCACGGTGTTGTCGGTGGCAATGTCATCGGCGCGAATCATGCCGGCAATGCGTACCAGCTCGTCACCGGTGTTGAGCGTCAGCCACTTCTCACCACGCACGGCGATGATGCCATTAGGCAGCACGTCAGCCACGGTGACAGTGATCGAGCCGGTCAGACTGTTGCCCTGCCCGGCCTTGCTGTCGCCCTTGGTCGCACGATCACCGCTGTAGCCCGCACTGAGACTCAGGTCGCCATCGCTGAACGGGTTGTTAGTGGTCATCGAGGAGCCGAACAACGAGGTCAGACCGATATCGGCCTTGCTGTTCTTGGCGATCTGCGAGTTGGCATTCTTGCTCGCCTGGGTACGCTCGTTGAGGGTGATGGTGATGATGTCACCGACCCGGAACGCCTTGCGATCGCTGTACAGGTTCTGGTCAAACCCGGCCTGGTAGATCGAGCCGTTGTTGGCCGCCGCCGGCAGTGGCGTACGCGGCAATACTGGCGCGTAGTACGGATCATTAGGCTTGGGCGGCGGCGAAACGCAGCCAGCCAGCACGCTGATCCCACTCAGGGCAAGTACGGATAACAAACGACTCATGACTCTGACCTCACGGTGTAACAGGCGCCGTTCAAGCGACCTCGAAGACTTCAATTACAGGTTCTGGGTAACGAACGAGAGCATCTGGTCAGCGGTGGAAATGACCTTGGAGTTCATTTCATAGGCTCGCTGGGTGGTGATCATGTTGACCAACTCTTCCACGGTGCTGACGTTGGAGTTTTCCAGGGTCTGCTGCTGAACCACACCAAAACCGTTCAGGCCTGGCGTGCCCACCTGTGGCGCACCGCTGGCTGCGGTTTCCAGGAACAGGTTGCCACCCGTTGCCTGCAGGCCGGCCGGGTTGATGAAGTCGGCGGTCTGAATGTTGCCGATGACCTGCGCGGCCGGGTTGCCAGCGATGGTGATCGACACGGTGCCGTCACGGCCGACAGTAAAGGTCTGCGCCTCAGGCGGAACGACAATGGCCGGCTCCAGGGCGAAACCGCTGGCGGTGACGATCTGGCCATCGGAGTTCAGGTGGAAGGTACCGTCGCGGGTGTACGAGACCGTGCCATCGGGCTGCAGGATCTGGAAGAAACCACGGCCGTCGAGCGCCATGTCCAGCGGGTTTTCAGTAGTCTGCAGGCTACCCGCGGTGAAGCTCTTCTGAGTGCCAACAATGCGCACACCCGTACCCAGTTGCAGGCCCGAAGGCAGCTCGCTGTCCTGGGTCGACTGGGCACCGGCCTGGCGGCGGGTCTGGTAGAGCAGGTCCTGGAATTCAGCGCGATCACGTTTGAAGCCGGTGGTCGAGACGTTGGCCAGGTTGTTGGAAATGGTGGTCAGGTTCATGTCCTGAGCGGACAGACCGGTTTTACTCACCCAAAGAGCCGGAAGCATGCTGTTCTCCTCGTGCGCCTGTTTTACGGCGCTACGTCTGTGTAATTAGCCGATCTGCAAAACCCGAGCCATGGCTTCATCGCCTTCTTTGGCCGTGGTCATCATTTTGATGTGCAGTTCGAATTGACGGGACAGCGCCAGCACCGAGGTCATTTCCTCGACAGCGTTGACGTTACTGGCCTCAAGGAAGCCCGACACCAGTTTGACGTTGGCGTCAGCCACGGCGGGCTGGCCATTGCTGGTGTGGATCAAGCCGTCCAGGCCCTTACTCATGGTCTTGAGGTCAGGGTTGACCATCTTGATCCGGTCGACTTCAGCCATCACCTGTGGCCCCTCGCCCATGGCGCGGATCGTGATGGTGCCGTCTTCACCGACCTCGATCTTCTGCTCCGGCGGCACGGCAATCGGCCCGCCGTTGCCCATGATCGGCATGCCGTTGCCGGCACGCAGCACACCCAGGGCATCGATGTTCATGCTCGCGGTACGCACATAGGCTTCGCTGCCATCAGGCGCTTGCACGGCGATGAAACCGTCGCCACCAATGGCTACGTCCAGGTCACGCCCGGTTTCCAGCATCGAGCCTGGCGAGAAATCCGTCGCCGGGCGCTCGGTCATCGCATACGCACGCGCCGGAAAGCTGTCACCAAACACCGGCATCGAACGCGCCTGCTCCAGGTCACGCTGAAAACCGGTGGTGGAAATGTTCGCCAGGTTGTTGGCATGCGCCTTCTGCGCCAGCGCGTTCTGGCTGGCACCGGTCATGGCCACGTACAGCATCTTGTCCACAGTCTTTCTCCCCTGCGCTGGCGAACACTTGCCGTTCGCCGCTGCTTTGCAGTGCTTGTAGCAAGTTTCAAACCAACTTTGCAGAAGTGACCAAAAGCCCCGCCAGACAAGGGCTTGCGCACAGCAGGGGAATACGACGGGGAGATGCGCCGTCGAAATTACGGCGCCAGCTTGCCGCTAGCGGCAACGCTCAGTAAGCGCGGCACGCACCATTATTGAAGGGGCCGGCAAAGCGCTTCCAACCATCCCCCGGAGAAAACTGGGCACACACCAGACGCCCATCGGCCTGGCTCTCCCAACGATACCAAGGCGCAGCATCCGCCCTGACCTGAGCCATCAGCAATACCGCAAACAAGGCCAACGCCACTCGTTGCAACATGATCGATACCTCCGAAATGAAAGACCCCTTTCGAGAAAGGGGCCTGTCCACAGCTATCGCCTCACACCCACATCAGGTCATCTGAATGATGGTCTGCATGATGGTGCTCTGGGTAGAGATGGTCTTGGCGTTTGCCTGATAGTTGCTCTGCGCCTTGATCAGCTCGACCAGCTCGTTGGTCAAGTTGACGTTCGAGGCCTCCAGCGAGTTGGAAGCGATGGCACCCAGAGTACCGGTCTTCGGCGCATCAATACCCGGGATACCCGAGGAATAGGTTTCCGCCCAACGCGTACCGCCCATAGGCTGCAGGCCCTGCTCGTTGGCAAAGGAAGCAATCGCCACCTGACCAATCGCGCGCGACTGCTGGTTGCTGAAGCTGGCGAACATCACACCGCTGGAGTCGATGCTCAGGCTCGACAGGATGCCGGTAGCGTAACCATCCTGGCTCTGCGACAGACGCGTGGTCGGGGTGTTATAGGAGGTGGTCGCGTTCATGTCGATGGCGATACCACCCGCGCTCGCTTCCGAACCATTGGAGCCCCATACCGGCGGCTTGGCGTTTGGATCGGTAATGGTGGCAGGCACCCAGCCGGTCAGCTTGAAGACCTTGTTCTCCACTTCGTAGCCCGAACCTGCAGCGCCCGCCGTCATGGTGTCGACGCTACCATCCGGATTGAAGTTGATGGTCCCTTCCAGCGGCTGCGGCGGCTCCTGGCTCGGATCGAGCGGGTTGCGACCGTCGATCAGGGTGTACGACTTCCACTCATTGGTGTCGGTCTTGACGTAGTACTGATCCATGACGTGCTCGTTACCCTGGCTGTCATAGATCTTGGTGGCAAAGGTCTTGTTCCAGGTGGTGTCATCACTTGGATCGAAAGTGGTGGTTGCCGGGATGACCTTGTCCGACGAGTTGAGGTTGATCCCCTGATTGATCGAGGTGGTGGACTTTGGCGCCAACGCCGAGGTGTCGATCTTAAGATCAGTCAGCACGCCATTGATGATCTTGCCATTCTCATCCACACCGTAGCCGCGCAGGCGCAGGCCATCGGCGGTGACCACGTAATTGTCTTTGTCGGTCTGGAAGGCACCGGCACGGGAGTAACTGAGCGAGCCGTTGTCGCTCAGCACAAAGAAGCCCTGCCCCTGGATACCCATGTCCAGCACGTTGCCGGTATTGGTGATTTCACCGTTGGTGAATTGCTGCGACACCGAAGCCAGGCGCACACCGTTACCCACGCTCTGACTGCCGACGCCGAGCTTGTTGGCCGAGTAGACATCGGCGAATTCCGCGCGCGACGATTTAAAACCGGTGGTTGCAACGTTGGCGATGTTGTTGCCGGTCACGTCCAGTTGTTTGTTGGCTGCATAGAGACCGCTAAGGCCGATATTGAATGACATCTTTCAACTCCTTGTGCCGCGTTAGCCGGCTCTATATACCGATGGTTTGGACTTTGGACAGCGCGATGCTGCCCAGGCCAGCGAGATTGAGCATCATCTCGCCGCCGGTCTGACTGAGGGTGACGCTGCTGACCGTGGCGGGCAGCAGGGTGTACATATCCAACTGCTTGCCTTCGATGGTGGTTTTGGCGGCAAAGGTGTAGGTACCTGGATCAACCTTCTCACCGGCGTCATTGGTGCCATCCCAGACGAACTCGGAATTGCCGGCCTTCTGCTCACCCATATCGATGGTCTTGACCACCTTGCCATCCTTGTCGGTGATGGTGACGGTGGCGTTACTCAGCGACTGCGGCACTACCACGGAACCGGTGAAGCTCTTGGTGGTGTCGACCATGGCCTTGTCGGTCTGGACGATCACCGAGCGACCAACCAGCGATGACGCCTGCAGCGCCTGGGACGATTTGAAGTTGCCGGAAATCGCCGTCACCGTCTCATTGAGCGTGGTGATGCCTTCCAGGCTGCTGAACTGCGCCAACTGGGCAACGAACTCACTGTTGTCCTGAGGATCAAGCGGGTTCTGATTCTGCATCTGGGTAACCAGCATCTGCAGGAACGCGTCTTTGCCCAACGCCTGGTTGCCGCCAGCCTTGTTGTTGCCACCATTGTCGGAAGTCGGATTGGCCTTCTTGAGCACGTCATTCAGGTTTACCCCGCTTGGGGCATCATTAACACTTGCCATTGGCTTCGTCCTTTATCACTGACCCAGGGTCAGGACCTTCTGCATCATGGTCTTGGCCGTGTTCATCAACTCGGCGTTGGTTTGGAACGAGCGACTGGCAGAGATCATGTCCGCCATCTCCTCAACCACGTTGACGTTCGGGTAGTAGACGTAGCCGTCCTTGTTCGCCGCCGGATGATTTGGCTCGTAGCGTGCCTCAAGGTTGCTTTGGTCTTCGACCACGCCCAGCACCTGGACGCCCTGACCGGCAGCATCCTGATCCTGGAACAGCGACTGGCTGACGCCACCCTGCGCCTGCTGGAAGGTGGTGGCGAACACCGGATGGCGAGCACGGTAGGTCTGATCGATGCTCGATGAGACGGTCTCGGCGTTGGCAATGTTCGAAGCGACGGTGTTCAGACGCGTGGTCTGCGCACTCATGCCGCTACCGGCAATGTTGAAAACACTGGCGAGGGACATGACTTACTCTCCGCGCAGGGCCGATACCAGCCCTTTGAATTTACTGTTGAGCAGCGTAAAGCTGGCCTGGAAACCGACGGCGTTTTCCGCATAGCTCGATTGTTCAAGCTGAGCATCGACGGTGTTCTGGTCGACCGAAGGCTGCATCGGCGTGCGGTACTGCAGGGCTTCATCACCCATGCTCACCCCTTCGGCGTCGATGTGCCGGGCATTGGTGCGATCCAGGGAGAAGTGGCCCTTGCTGGTCTTCTCGCTCTGCGCCGCCAATACCGAAGCGAAGTCCATGTCACGCGCCTTGTAGTTGGGCGTGTCGGCGTTGGCGATGTTGTTGGCCAGCACTTCAGCACGCTGGGCGCGAAAGCCCAGTGCCTTTTCGTGAATGCCAAGCGCTTTGTCGAAGCTGATGCTCATGTCAGGGAAACCTTCGAAGGTTTTTCGTTGACTGAGTCAGAGCAAGAGCCATGCCAAAAAACAAAACCCCGTAAATACGGGGTTTTCAGGGCGTGCGGTGAGCGGCAATGCCAGAAAAGCGGCAAAGGCTTTCCGCCACCTGCCGACAGAGCGGCAATTTGGTGGCGGCAATCGCGCTCCTGCCAAAGGCTACTTGGCCTGGTAAATGATCCCCGGGCTGCACTGAACCATCTGGTAGTGATCCGGCAAACCGTTGAGCGCCTCGGAAGCGCCGAGGAACAGGTAGCCGCCAGGCTTGAGGGTGCTGTGGATACGCAGCAGGATGTCTTTCTTGACCTGGGCCGAGAAATAGATCAACACGTTGCGGCAAAACACGATGTCGAACTTGCCCAGAGCAGCATAGCTGTCGAGCAGGTTGAACGAGCGAAACTCCACGCGACTGCGAATCGGCGCCTTGATCGCCCAGCGCCCCGGCGTCTTGACATCGAAGTAACGCTGCAAGCGCTCCTGGGATAAACCACGAGCAATGGCCAGACTGTCGTACTCACCAGACTTACAGTTGTTGAGCATGGTCCCGGACAGGTCAGTGGCAACAATCTGCGCCCCCATTTTCAACTGGCCGATGTTGCTGCGCTCGAACTCGTCAATCGCCATGGAGATCGAGTACGGCTCCTGCCCCGAGGAACAAGCAGCCGACCAGATACGCAGGCGCTGACCTGGGTTGGCCTTGATCTGCTCAGGCAGCACTTTGTTCTTGAGCACTTCAAAGGGGTAAGTATCGCGAAACCACAAGGTTTCGTTGGTGGTCATGGCATCCACCACCTGCTCGCGCAAACCGCTGCGCGGCTGGCTCTGAATACGCTGCACCAGTTCAGTCAGGGACTTGATGCCCTGCTGCTCCATCAGCTTGTTGAGACGGCTGGAGACCAGGTACTGCTTATTTTCGCCCAGCAGGATGCCACAGGCTTTTTCCAGGAAGACCCGGAACTGTTCGAAATCCAAATTACCCGTAGACAATGATGCCGCCTCTTAAATCGTGTGAACCGCCAGGGGTACACCCCCTGGCCGTTAGTGCGTGGCCTTGATCCGATCAACGACGCGCTGGGCGAGGTCATCCGGCTTGAACTTGGCCAGGAAATCATCCGCGCCGACCTTCTTGACCATCGCTTGGTTAAACACCCCAGACAACGAAGTATGCAGGATGATGTGTAACTTTTGCATGCGCGGGTCGCTGCGAATCTCGGCCGTCAGGGTGTAACCATCCATCTCCGGCATCTCGATATCGGAGATCATCATCAGGAATTCTTCTTCCGGACGCTTGCCCTCATCGACCAGCTTGCGCAGGTAGTCCAGCGCCTGGCGGCCATCATTGAGCGCCACCACTTCCACCCCGACCGTCTGCAGACAACGACTGACCTGCTTGCGCGCCACCGACGAATCGTCGACCGTCAGCACCCGCAGTAGCACCGCCTTGTCCTGCACCTCGGCATCGACCACACCGGCAGAAATGACCTCGGAAGTCGGCGCAACTTCAGCAAGGATTTTCTCCACATCGATGATCTCGACCATCTTGTTGTCGACCCGAGTCACCGCCGTCAGGTAATGATCGCGCCCGGTACCTTTGGGTGGCGGATGGATCTCTTCCCAGTTCATGTTGACGATGCGCTCCACCGAGTGCACCAGAAAACCCTGGGTCTTGGTGTTGTACTCGGTAATGATAACGAAGCTGTTGCGCACATCTTCACTCAGACCGGGCATCCCGGTCGCCATCGCCAGATCAAGGATCGGGATGGTTGCCCCACGAATATTCGCGACACCACGCACTACCGGGTTGGACTTGGGCAACACAGTCAGAGGCGGACATTGCAGCACTTCCCGCACCTTGAACACGTTGATCCCGTAGAGTTGCTCGCCATTGAGACGAAACAGCAGCAGCTCCAGACGATTCTGCCCCACCAGTTGTGTGCGCTGGTTCACCGAATCCATTACACCAGCCATGCCAGAACTCCTTCACCTTACGCTACGAGCCTCGTACCCAGTGTCGGCACGCGCTTTGCTTTTTTTAATCGTATGAACACGAAAACGACATTTTTCCGACGCCTTACCTGCCACCTGCCCGGCTTCTTTGTTGTGCTGTGCCTGATGGTCCCCGGCGCTCGCCCTCTGGCTGACGCTTTTACCTTGCCTGAACAGCTTATCGGTGTCACCCAAGGGTTTCTTGAATTCACGGTTGAAGATTACCTGGCCAGCAGCCAGACCGAAGGGCGTTACGAAATCCAGGTCAACACCCTTGATCCGCGCCTGCGCATGCCACTGTGTGACCGCCAATTGGATGCCAGCCTGGAAAGCCCGGCACAGCCCCTGGGCCGCGTGACGATAAGGGTTCGCTGCGAAGGAAGCTCACCCTGGACGGTGTTTGTGCCCGCCCAGGTACGGCTGTTCCGCCAAGTGGTGACCGTGGTGCGACCGCTCAAGCGCGAGAGCATTGTCGGTGAACAGGACGTCGCCCTGCGCGAGCGCGATGTAGGCGTGCTCAACCAAGGTTTCCTCAGCAGCCTGGACCAGGCGATCGGACTCAAGCTTATCCGACCGACGGTCATGGACCAGGTACTGACACCGCAACACCTGGAGCAGGCCGAAGTGATCCGCAAGGGCGATCAGGTGGTCATCACCGCGCGCAGCGGCAGCCTTGCCGTGCGCATGCCCGGCGAAGCCCTGAGCAAAGGCGGCCTGAGCGAACAGATCCGGGTCCGTAATCTCAACTCCAAACGCGTGGTCAAGGCCAGAGTAACCGGGCCGGGCCAGGTGGAAGTGGCCATGTAAAGGAGCGAACTGCGAAGAACTCTGGCGATCAGGAACTGCTTTTCCTAAACTGTGTCCCATTGGGTGCGCCGAATGCCGTGCAGGTTGCAGCGTAATTGCGCCTAAAGTTTCTTTCGGGTTGGCCGAAAACAAGGCAAGCGTCCATATACCCAGAGGTTTTCTGATCATGGTCATCGACTTCAGTCGTTTGAATAACTCCCCGTCGGTTACCGGCGTGCGCACTGGCAACAGCCCGGAAAGCGCCACCGAAACCCGCGCAGCCAAGGCCGACACTGTCGCCCAGAGCGGCGCCAGTGGGGAAGCCGTACACCTCAGCCACGAGGCCCAGCAGTTGCAAAAGGTCAGCGACAAGCTGCGCGACCAGCCGATTGTCAACAGCGCCCGGGTGGCGGAGTTGAAACAGGCTATCGCCGACGGCAGCTACCAGGTCGACAGCAACCGCGTCGCCAGCAAACTGCTTAATTTCGAAGCCCAGCGCTAGCCACTGGCGCGCTGACTTCAGGACGCTTGAACCAAAGAGCCAGCCATGCACGACACTACCTTGCTGCAATTGATCGAAGATGATTTTGCTCCAGCGCAACAATTGCTCGAATTGCTGCACACCGAGGCGACTGCCCTGCACGGCCGCGACATGCCGTTGCTGGAAGAGATCCTGGCGCGCAAGCAATCGCTGGTGATCCTTCTTGATCAGCAAGGTCGGCGCCGCAGTGAACTGCTCGCAAGCCTTGGCCTGAGCCAGGACCGCGAAGGCGTTCAGCAACTGGCCAGCCAGTCAGACCTGGGCGAGCTGCTCCTGCAGCAGCTGGATGTCCTGGGCAAACTGCTTGCCGACTGCCAGGCCATCAACGAGCGCAATGGCCGTGCGATCCAGCTTCAGCAAAGCACCACCGCCAATCAGATCAGAATCCTCATGGGCGGCGAATCACCGTCGCTCTACGACGCCCGTGGGTCGACCTCGCCCCTGGCCAAGCCGCGGGCGCTCAGCCAGGCGTGATTCCCTGTATCAAGGCACGGAACATACTGGCAAAATGCCGTTACTTGCGTGTGCCGTTTTTGCCTGGAGATTGATTACCCGTGTTCAATGAAGCAGAAGCTCCGCAGCCTCCAAAGGTGCTTACCACCCCTTTGGAAATTGCCGCCAACTTGCGGTCGCTGCAAGAGAGCCATGACCCACTGATCATCACCTTCCACGAGCGTAGCCAGCGTTTCCAGAGCTATGTGGTCGAAGTCGACCGCGAAAACAATCGACTGGCGTTTGATGAAATGATTCCTCGCGACGGTGAACGCTATCTTGAGAATGGCGAACCGTTTCGGGTCGAGGGCTTTCATGATGGCGTGCGTATCGCCTGGGAGTGCAACACCCCGCTGAGTATCAGCGAAGTTGATGGCCATCGCTGCTATCGCGGCGTATTGCCGACCGAAGTGGCCTACCACCAACGTCGCAATGCCTTCCGCGCCGCGTTGAAGCTGTCACAACTGGTCGATGTCAAACTCGACGGTGACAAGCTCAAGGGCAATGGCGAGTTGAAGGGCAAGTTACTGGACATCTCCGCCACCGGCTGCAAACTGCGCTTTGAGGGCGATGTCGAAGAGCGCCTGCAACTGGGTCAGGTGTATGAGAGATTCGCCTCGGGCGCACCGCTGGGCTTGTCTCAGGTTGAGGTGGAACTGCGTCACTTGCATTTCGAGGAGCGGCTGAACACCACTTTCGCCGGTGTGCGCTTTCACAATCTGAACGGACCGATGCAGCGCAAGGTTGAGACCTTTGTCTATCAGTTGCAGCGCGAGGCGCGGCGGTTCGACAAAGACGACTTTTAAGCCGCTCTCGCCGGCAAGGCCGTCTCCCACTGCAAGCAGAATGGCATCAGCCTTTGTGGGAGCTGGCCTTGCCAGCGATGGGCCGCACAGCGGCCCTGACTCACACCGGCGCCGGTTTCTCCGGCGACTCGCCAGCACCACCCTCCTCTGACGGCTCATCCTCTTCCTCGGTATCCTCAGCCGCCACCGGCGTCTGCATCTGCTCCTGCACCACCTGCTCATCCACCCGCGGGTCGAGCGCCGCCGACAAGGGCGAACCGGCTGCCGGCATGGCCACGTGATTGAGTGGCGCATCGTCGACCTGATGCAAGCCGGTAACCGCCTTCGGTCGAATCCGCCAGACCAACACCAGGGAAAAGAACACGAAGAAGGCATACAGCATCTGCGTGCCCAGTACCTTCATCAACACCCCTGCTACCAGAGGCCCGATACTGGCGCCAACACCATAGGTCACCAACAGCATTGCGGTCAGCGATACCCGTCGCTCACTTTCCACATGGTCATTGGAAAACGCCACGGCCAAGGGGTACAGGCAGAACTGCAGCAATGACACGGCAAAGCCTGCGATGAACAAGATCATCAACGGCACCGTCGGCATGATCGCCAACGGCAGCGCAGCAACGGCCAAGCCGATGGCCACGCTACGAATCAACACCGCACGGTCATAGCGATCCGACAGCCAGCCCAACGGCCATTGCACCAACAGGCCGGCAAAAATACAGCAACCCATGAACAGGCCGACGTACTCAGTACTCAGCCCTTGCTTGGCCGCATACAACGGCGCCAGACCATAGAATGACCCGACAATCAGCCCCGCCCCCAGTACGGTGGTCAGGGACTGGGGCACTCGCTTGATAAAGAACCGCGGTTCCATTGGCGCCGGATGCAAGGCGGCCGGGTGAATACGTCGGGTCAGGGCCACCGGCACCAGGCACAAGGCAAAACACATGGCCACCAGCATCAACAGCTCCGGTCCCAGTTGCGGGTGCGCGACCAGGATCAACTGACCGAGTACCAAGCCCAGGTAGGAAGCGATCATATAGCCACTGAACACCGCGCCACGCTGCTTGGCATCCGCCTGCTCGTTGAGCCAGCTTTCGATAACCATGTATTGGCACATCATGCCCAGGCCAACAATTACCCGCAGCACAATCCAGGCCGGCAGCCAACTGACCATGCCATGCCCCAGCACCGCCGCGCCGACGATCCCGGCACAAGTGGCATAGGCTCGAATGTGTCCGACCCTGGCAATCAGCCGGTGTCCGATCTTGCCGCCCAGGGCCAGGCCGAAATAGTTGGCGGCCATCAACGCACCGACCCACAGACTGTCGACATGGTCAGCCGCCAGGCGAAGGGCCAAGTAAGTACTCAACAAGCCGGAGCCGATCAACATCATCAGCGCCGCGAAATACAGCGCGCGAAAAGACTTCCAGATCTGTCGCATCAGCGTCCCGAGCGGCCCCTTGAGCAGGTGGAAAAACTGGTTGAAAGCATAAGTGAAAAAAACCGTGTTGCAGAATGCCAAGCATAAAAAAACAGGTGGCAAACATTTACCAAACAATGCCTGCCACCTGCTTTCGCCGCCCCTTTTACCGGGCCGACCGTGGATTCGAGCTTAGGCTTGCGCCGCCAGTACACGGCGCTCCCATGGGGTGATTTCATCAAAGAAACTGGTCAGCTCCAGGGTCTTGGTGGCGATGTAACCTTCGATGAACTCCTTACCGAACAGTTCCCGCGCAAGCTCACTACGCTTGAGACGCTCAAGGGCAGCATGCAAGGTACATGGCAGGCTTAAATGATCCGGCACTTCAAATTCACCCTGGATCGCCGCCGTTGGCTCAAGCTGCTGTTCGATGCCATGCAGGCCGGCAGCCAAGCTGGCGGCAATGGCCAGATAGGGGTTGGTGTCGGCACCGGGCAAACGGTTCTCGACCCGCCGCGCTACCGGTGCACTGGCCGGAATGCGCAGGCCGGCCGCGCGATTGTCCTCGGACCAGCATGCATTGTTCGGCGAGGCATAGGGGTGGCACAGGCGCTGGTAGGAATTGACGTTCGGCGCGAACAGCGCAGTAAAGTCAGCCATGCACGCCTGCTGACCACCAATGAAGTGATAGAAGCTTGGCGTCGGTTTGCCCTGTGCATCACTGAACACATTACGCCCGCTGTCGATCTCGACCACACTCTGGTGAATGTGCATGGAGCTACCCGGGGTGTGCGCCAGAGGTTTGGCCATGCACACTACGGTCAGGCCGTGCTTGAGCGCGACTTCTTTGAGTAGATGCTTGAACAGCAGGGTCTGGTCGGCCAGCAGCAATGGATCACCATGCAACAGGTTGATCTCGAACTGGCTGACGCCCATCTCATGCATGAAGGTGTCGCGCGGCAAGCCCACGGCCTCCATGCAGCGATAAACCTCATTGAAGAACGGCCGCAGGCCATTGTTGGAGCTGACACTGAACGCGGAGTGCCCTTCTTCGCGGCGGCCATCCTTGCCCACCGGCGGCAGAAACGGTTGATTCGGATCCGTATTGGGAGCGAAGACAAAAAACTCAAGCTCCGTTGCCACCACCGGCGCCAGGCCACGTGCGGCGTAACGGGCAATCACCGCCTTGAGCAGACCGCGGGTGGACAGGCCGGAACTTACGCCGCTCAGCTCGACGGCATCGCAGATTGCCAAGGCCCGCGGCTCGTCGCTCCAAGGCAGGCGATAGATATGTTGGGGATCCGCTACCAGGGCCAGGTCGCCGTCATCGCTGCCATAGAAGCGCGCCGCGGGATAACCGCCCATGATGCACTGCAACAGCACCCCTCGGGCCATCTGCAAGCGGCGGCCTTCCAGAAAGCCTGCGCCGGTCATTACTTTGCCGCGCGGTACGCCGTTGAGGTCCGGCGTGATGCACTCGATCTCATCAATGCCCGTCAAGCGCTCGGCAAGAGAACGCTGGCCACTGGTCGTCATGACACTATCCTTATTGTTTTCGCATGCCGGGAACGGCGGTAGCTACAACATAGGCATTGGGCGTTCAAAATTTCAAGCAAGCGCAGAGCTAATGATCGTAATTTTCTACAACCCGATCGTGACGCAACCTTCGACAGTGGCGACGGTTTGTAGCCGCTGCCGAAGGCTGCGATCGATCGCGAAGCGGTCGCACTTAGCGTCCGGCCGATCAACCAGGCAAGGTCAACCCATTGGCCGGTAGCGGCAACGCCGTCTTGTAGCGCACCTGCTTCAAGGCAAAGCTTGAGCGGATATTGGCCACCCCTGGCAGACGGGTAAGGTAGTCAAGAAAGCGCTCCAAGGCCTGAATGCTCGGCAACAGCACCCGCAACAGATAGTCCGGATCACCCGTCATCAAATAGCACTCCATCACCTCCGGGCGCTCGGCGATCTCTTCTTCAAAACGGTGCAGGGACTGCTCCACCTGTTTTTCGAGGCTGACATGAATGAACACATTGACGTCCAGCCCCAGTACTTCAGGGGCCAACAAGGTCACCTGCTGGCGAATCACCCCCAGCTCTTCCATGGCCTTGACCCGGTTAAAACACGGCGTCGGCGACAAATTGACCGAGCGCGCCAATTCGGCATTGGTGATCCGGGCATTTTCCTGAAGGCTGTTGAGAATGCCTATGTCGGTGCGATCCAGTTTACGCATGAGATAATTTCACCTGTTTTTTGTCTTTATAAAGAATGTTTATCCGCAAGCCGGAACAAAGGCAATGAACTTGAGAGAAATATTCTTCAGGCGCCCGAATATCATGTAGGACAAGACTGACTCCCTAGTCACAAGCCGGGGTGTCAGCAGCGACCGCTTCAAAGCTCAACAAAAACACAAGACAGAGCGAGCGTAAAAAAGCATGAACGAGTACGCCCCCCTGCGTCTGCATGTGCCCGAGCCTACCGGCCGGCCAGGCTGCCAGACTGATTTTTCCTACCTGCGTCTGAACGATGCCGGTAAGGTCCGTAAACCTCCCGTCGATGTCGAAGCTGCCGATACCGCTGATATCGCCTACAGCCTGATCCGGGTGCTGGACGACAAAGGCAATGCCCTGGGCCCGTGGGCCGAGGACATCAGCCCCGAAATCCTGCGCCAAGGCATGCGCACCATGCTTAAGACCCGACTGTTCGACAGCCGCATGGTGGTCGCCCAGCGCCAGAAGAAGATGTCCTTCTACATGCAGAGCCTGGGTGAAGAAGCCATCGGCAGCGGCCAGGCCATGGCCTTGAACCGCACTGACATGTGCTTCCCGACCTACCGCCAGCAAAGCATTCTCATGGCCCGCGACGTGTCGCTGGTGGAGATGATCTGCCAACTGCTGTCCAACGAGCGCGATCCGCTCAAGGGCCGCCAACTGCCGATCATGTACTCGGTACGCGAAGCCGGCTTCTTCACCATCAGCGGCAACCTGGCGACCCAGTTCGTCCAAGCGGTGGGCTGGGCGATGGCCTCGGCCATCAAAGGCGATACCAAGATCGCCTCGGCCTGGATCGGTGATGGCGCCACGGCAGAATCCGATTTCCACACGGCCCTGACCTTCGCCCACGTCTACCGCGCGCCGGTGATCCTCAACGTGGTCAACAACCAGTGGGCGATTTCCACCTTCCAGGCCATTGCCGGCGGTGAATCGACTACCTTCGCCGGTCGCGGCGTCGGTTGCGGCATTGCCTCGCTACGGGTCGACGGCAACGATTTCATTGCCGTTTACGCCGCCTCGCGCTGGGCTGCTGAACGCGCCCGCCGTGGTCTTGGCCCGAGCCTGATCGAGTGGGTCACCTACCGCGCAGGCCCACACTCGACGTCGGACGATCCCTCCAAGTACCGCCCCGCCGACGATTGGAGCCACTTCCCCCTGGGTGACCCGATTGCGCGCCTGAAACAGCACCTGATCGCCATCGGCCACTGGTCCGAAGAAGAGCATCAGGCAGTCACGGCCGAACTTGAAGCCGAAATCATCAAAGCGCAGAAGGAAGCCGAACAGTACGGCACCCTGGCCGGTGGCCAGATGCCGAGCCCCGCGTCCATGTTCGAGGATGTCTACAAGGAGATGCCGGAGCACCTACGCCGGCAGCGCCAGGAACTGGGGATCTGACATGAACGATCACAACACTTCAATTCAGTTGGACACCGCCATGGCGACTACCACCATGACCATGATCCAGGCCCTGCGCTCGGCCATGGACATCATGCTTGAGCGCGATGAAGACGTAGTTGTCTATGGCCAGGACGTCGGTTACTTCGGTGGCGTGTTCCGCTGCACCGAAGGCCTGCAGACCAAGTACGGCAAGTCACGGGTCTTCGATGCGCCGATCTCCGAAAGCGGCATCGTCGGTACCGCTGTGGGCATGGGTGCTTATGGCCTGCGTCCTGTCGTCGAGATCCAGTTCGCCGACTACTTCTACCCGGCCTCCGACCAGATCGTCTCGGAGATGGCCCGCCTGCGCTACCGTTCGGCAGGTGAATTCGTCGCTCCGCTGACCCTGCGCATGCCATGCGGTGGCGGCATCTACGGCGGCCAGACCCACAGCCAGAGCCCTGAGGCGATGTTCACCCAGGTCTGCGGCCTGCGCACGGTGATGCCATCCAACCCTTATGACGCCAAGGGCCTGCTGATCGCCTCGATCGAAAATGACGACCCGGTGATCTTCCTGGAGCCTAAGCGCCTGTACAACGGCCCCTTCGACGGCCACCACGACCGCCCGGTAACGCCGTGGTCGAAACACCCGGCCAGCGCCGTCCCCGATGGCTACTACACCGTGCCACTGGACAAGGCCGCCATTACCCGCCCTGGCAATGACGTCACGGTCCTGACCTACGGTACCACCGTGTACGTGTCGCAAGTGGCTGCCGAGGAAACCGGCGTCGATGCTGAAGTCATCGACCTGCGCAGCCTCTGGCCACTGGACCTGGAAACCATCGTCGCCTCGGTGAAAAAGACCGGTCGTTGCGTCGTGGTCCATGAGGCCACCCGCACCTGCGGTTTCGGCGCGGAGCTGATCGCGCTGGTTCAGGAGCACTGCTTCCATCACCTCGAAGCCCCTATCGAGCGTGTGACGGGTTGGGACACCCCCTACCCGCATGCGCAGGAGTGGGCGTATTTCCCCGGCCCTTCACGCGTGGGCGCGGCATTGAAACGGGTTATGGAGGTCTGAATGGGCACGCACGTCATCAAGATGCCGGACATCGGTGAAGGCATCGCACAAGTTGAACTGGTGGAATGGTTCGTCAAGGTCGGTGACACCGTCACCGAAGACCAGGTCGTGGCCGATGTCATGACCGACAAGGCCACCGTGGAAATTCCTTCGCCAGTGAGCGGTAAAGTCCTGGCCCTGGGCGGGCAACCCGGTGAAGTCATGGCGGTGGGCAGCGAGCTGATCCGCATTGAAGTCGAAGGCGCGGGCA
This sequence comes from Pseudomonas sp. S06B 330, assembly GCF_002845275.2. Taxonomy (NCBI): domain Bacteria; kingdom Pseudomonadati; phylum Pseudomonadota; class Gammaproteobacteria; order Pseudomonadales; family Pseudomonadaceae; genus Pseudomonas; species Pseudomonas tussilaginis. Next base: position 4,241,803 of record NZ_CP088149.1, read on the forward strand.
ATCATCAGGAAGGCGCTGGCAGTGCTCCAGCCAAACAAGAAGCGGCGCCAGCCGCGGTAGTCGCCAGCAAACCCGAGCCGGTGCCAGAGCAACCTGCAGCAGTAACCCGCGCGGCCTCCGCCAGCACAGCAAGCGCCGCAGCCATCGTCCCGCGCGAAGCCAACGAACGCCCGTTGGCCTCCCCGGCCGTGCGCAAGCGCGCCCTGGATGCCGGTATCGAACTGCGTTATGTCCACGGCAGCGGCCCGGCCGGGCGCATCCTGCATGAAGACCTGGACACCTTTCTCACCCAGCCGACCCGCAGCAGCCAAAGTGCACCCACCGGCTACAGCAAACGTACCGACAGCGAGCAGATCCCGGTCATCGGCCTGCGCCGCAAGATCGCCCAACGCATGCAGGATGCCAAGCGTCGTGTCGCGCACTTCAGCTATGTCGAAGAGATCGACGTCACGGCATTGGAAGAGCTGCGCCTGCACCTGAACACGAAGTGGGGCGACAGCCGCGGCAAGCTGACCCTGTTACCCTTCCTGGTCCGCGCCATGGTCGTGGCCTTGCGTGAGTTCCCGCAGATCAACGCCACCTACGACGACGAAGCCCAGGTCATCACCCGCCACGGCGCGGTGCATGTCGGTATCGCCACCCAGGGTGACAACGGCCTGATGGTGCCGGTACTGCGTCACGCCGAAGCCGGCAGCCTGTGGAGCAACGCCGGCGAGATCGTGCGCCTGGCCAATGCTGCGCGCGGCAACAAGGCCAGCCGTGAAGAACTGTCCGGCTCGACCATCACCCTGACCAGCCTCGGCGCGCTGGGCGGCATCGTTTCCACGCCGGTGGTCAACACCCCGGAGGTGGCCATTGTCGGCGTTAACCGCATGGTTGAACGGCCGATGGTGATCAACGGCCAGATCGTTATTCGCAAGATGATGAACCTCTCCAACTCGTTCGATCACCGCGTGGTCGACGGCATGGACGCGGCCCTCTTCATTCAGGCCATCCGTGGCCTGCTCGAACAACCCGCCAGCCTGTTTGTGGAGTGATCATGCAACAGACGCAAAACACCACCCTGCTGATCATCGGTGGCGGCCCTGGCGGTTATGTCGCGGCCATACGCGCCGGCCAACTGGGCATTCCTACCATTCTGGTCGAAGGCCAAGCACTGGGCGGTACCTGCCTGAACATTGGCTGCATTCCGTCAAAGGCGCTGATCCATGTCGCCGAGCAGTTCCACCAGACCCACCTGCACAGTCAGCAGTCGAATCTGGGCATCAACGTTTCGCCGCCGACCCTGGACATCGGCCAGAGCGTGGCCTGGAAAGACGGTATTGTCGATCGGCTGACCAGCGGCGTTGCCGCCCTGCTGAAAAAGCATGGCGTGAAGGTGATCCATGGCTGGGCGAACATCCTCGACGGCAAGACCGTCGACGTCGATGGCCAGCGCATCCAGTGCGAGCACCTGTTGCTGGCAACCGGTTCGAGCAGTGTCGAGTTACCAATGCTGCCGTTGGGCGGTGCGGTCATTTCCTCCACCGAAGCCCTTGCACCTAAAGCCCTGCCCAAGCACCTGACGGTTGTCGGTGGCGGCTACATCGGCCTTGAGTTGGGTATTGCCTACCGCAAACTTGGCGTCGAAGTCAGCGTGGTCGAAGCACGCGAGCGTATTTTGCCGACTTACGACAGCGAACTGACCGCACCGGTGGCTGAGTCAATCAAGAAACTGGGCATCACCCTCTACCTCAAACACAGCGTCGAAGGCTTTGAGGCTGACACTCAACGCCTGCAAGTGCGTGATCCGGCGGGAGCGTTGCTGCAGTTGGAGACGGATCAGGTATTGGTTGCCGTAGGGCGCAAGCCGCGCACTCAAGGTTTCAACCTGGAAAGCCTGGCCCTGAAGATGAACGGTGCGGCCATTGCCATCAACGATCAATGCCAGACCAGCATGCGCAATGTCTGGGCCATCGGCGACCTCAGCGGTGAACCCATGCTTGCTCACCGGGCCATGGCCCAGGGCGAGATGGTCGCTGAAATTATTGCCGGCAAGTCTCGCCGCTTTGAACCCAACGCTATTGCCGCGGTGTGTTTCACCGATCCGGAACTGGTGGTGGTCGGCAAGACCCCGGACAACATCGAACAGGAAGGCCTGGACTGCATCGTTGCGCAGTTCCCCTTCGCCGCGAACGGTCGAGCCATGACCCTGGAATCAAAAAGCGGGTTCGTGCGCGTGGTCGCGCGTCGCGACAATCACCTGATCCTCGGCTGGCAAGCCGTCGGCGTGGGCGTCTCGGAACTGTCGACGGCCTTTGCCCAGTCACTGGAAATGGGCGCACGCCTGGAAGATGTCGCGGGCACTATCCATGCCCACCCAACCTTGGGCGAAGCGGTCCAGGAAGCTGCATTGCGGGCACTCGGTCACGCCCTGCACCTGTAACACACTGAAGCGGCTGCGGCCGATTTGACCCGCTGCACTTAGGTGTCGCGGGTCTTTTTTTGGTTTTTTTGTTGTAGCTGCTGCCGAGGCACGAGGCTGCGGCTATAAGGGGCCAGTCAAGACCGTTGATCCCCCTAGCCACGCGTAGCCTGGGCCTCGTCGAGCAACCATTCACTGAACGCCTGAACCTCCGAGCGTTCGGCCGCCTCTTTCTGACTGACGATGTAGTAGGAGAATTGTGCAGGCCAGGGCTTATCCAGCACTTTGACCAATTTACCCGCGGCCATCTCTTTCTGCGCATGATCCTCTGAAACCAACGCCAGCCCCTGACCCGACTCGGCCGCACGAATCAGCAGAAGATCGTCCTCAAAACTGCTACCGCGCTCTGTACGCACATCTGCCGCCACGCCATGGGCGGTGAGCCAGAGCGCCCAGTCGGCGCGGTCAGAATCATGCAGCAAGGGGTAGTTCAGGCAGTCCTCCGGCTCCTTGAGTGGCGAGCCTGCGGCCAGCAACTCAGGGCTGCCCACTGGCACCATCACCGGCGTGATCAGGCGCGTGACATGCAATTCCGGATAAAGCCCCAGACCATGCCGAAGCGCGATATCCACCCTGTCGCGGCGCAAGTCGACCACCGAAGACGTGGTCTCGATCCTGACTTCGATTTGCGGGTACATACGGGTAAAGCTCCCCAGGCGCGGCACCAGCCAGGAAGCGGCGAAAGCCGGTACCGTGCTGATCGTCAGCACTTGGCGATCGTTGGTGCCCTCAAGGCCGCGCACAACGCTCTCGATCTGACCAAATGCCTCTTGCAGCAGTGGGTGTGCCTGTGCGCCCGCTTCGGTCAGGCGTACGCCGTGATGCTCGCGAATGAACAGTGACGTGCCGACACGTTCTTCCAGCAAGCGGATTTGCTGACTGACCGCCCCGGAAGTGACGTTCAACACTTGAGCGGCTGTTTTGATACTTCCGTAATGACCAACTTCAACAAACGTACGCAGTGCGAGCAATGGAATCGAAGGCTTGATCATGGTTTAGTTTTTCTATCCTCACTTCTAAGCAATTATCGTTTTCCTTTCACTGCAAAACGGGACAACTTAGCAACTTAAGCCGCCAATTTTAGGGAAAAGAAACAATGCCGCCTTCGAGAATAAACACTTTCAAAACTAATTCAACGATGAATTTTTCTAAACTCTGAGTATAGTAAAACACAGCGTTTGAATTTGACTCATGCAGTAACGGGCGGGAAATTTGTTTGGCACCATCTTTTTCCGCGCACAAAAAAGCCGGTTAACTGTGGTCAGTTAACCGGCTTCGTTATTACTTCAATAATCAGTGGGCAAGATGCCCAAGCCTTCAACCCGACTTGCGCACGGCGTCCCGGGCCTGATTCAGTTGCACCAGCAGATTGTCGACATCTGCGCGGGTCGAGCGGTAGCTGGTAATGCAGGTACGCAGGGCTTTTTCCTTGTTGAACGTGGTTGACGATAACCAGACCTGGTTGGCCGCCAAGACCTGAACCAAGAGCTGATCAATATTCACGCCCCCGGCATCCTTGAAGCAGATAACCGGCAACGGTGTCGCGTTTACCACTACCCACCCATGCAGCTCCAATGACGACTTCAAGTAGGCGCCCAATTCAACTTGATAGTCGATCATCTTGCTAAAGCCTGCACGACCGAGAATTGCCAACGGGATGAACAGTTTCAAGCCGTTGAAGCGCCGAGACCACTGCATCGAGTTGACATAGGGATCAATATTGACGTCATCGCCCGCCGGCATGTAATTGGTCGATACCGCAAACGGTTCGTTGAGCAGGGTCTTGTCAGCACAGATGAACATGCCCGTGCCCATCGGAGCGGTCAGCCACTTGTGGGCATCCAGGGTGATCGAATCAGCCAGCTCGATGCCGCGCAAGAGGGGCGAATGGTGATCGCTGAGCAAGATAGCCCCCGCCCAGGCTGCATCAACATGGAAATACAGACCCTGTTCTCTGGCCACAACCGCCATCTCTGCAAGCGGATCGATAACCCCGGCGTTGGTCGTACCGGCAGTGCCCACCAGCATGAAAGGGGTAAACCCACGTTGACGGTCATCGGCAAGGGTGGCGCTCAGTTGAGCGACATCCATTTTGCCGTTGACGTCCACCCCGACCAACCGTACAGCGTCATGCCCAAGCCCCGACTGCAAGGCGATCTTCAACCAGGCAAGGTGGCTGTCGGCAGAAATATAGAACACCGGTTGCGACGGTTGAGACTGCAGGCCCTGCTTGGCGAAACCAGGAATCTTACGCGTCAAGGCACAAATCAGTGCCGTGCAATTGGCCTCCGCACCACCGGTGGTGAACGCCCCGCCGACGTGGGCGGGGGTAAACCCGGCCAATTGCCCCAGGTAACGAATAAGTTTCTCTTCAATGTCCACGCAGGCTGGAGCATGGCTCCAGACGGCCAGTTGCGGGTTGTAGAGTGCGGTAATGAAATCGGCGATACCACCCCAGAAGGAAGAGGTAGGGTTGAACAAACCGAAATAGTTGGGGCTGGTCACATGCACCATGCCCTGCTCCATCAGGTTGATCACATCGCCAAGGACCGAAGCCGCCGGCAGGCTACCATCAAAGTCGTAGCGGGCGATGACTCCGGCAATGTCGGCCTTGGACATCGAGGGATTGACCTTGATCGTCGAGATGTCGGCCACGTAGTTCTCCACCACATTCTTCAAAAAGCCGAAAACCTCCGTACGCTCGTCTTGCTCCGGAAAGAAGGACGCGATGATTTCTCGACTGACATCCGTGTTCAGGGTTGTTGTGCTCATGTTCTTAAATCCTTGAATCACGTCAGATGGAATAGTCGAAAGGCACAACAACGCTGGCCTGCAACGACTCAAAGATCAGCCCGGCGCGAAACGCCACCGCGGAGAACGACTGGCCATCACTGATGCCGTGCGTGCGCTCCGACAAGCCATTGACATAAATTTGCACGCCGTCACTGTTGCGCAGCGCCACCTTGTACTGACCATCGACTTGCAAGCCACCCTGAGCATCCTTGACCAGATAGTCCTCCAGTGGCTTGAGCAGCCCTGGCACCATGGGCTGTTGATAGCCGGTACCCAGCGCGATGGCATCGACAACGTACTCACTGAGCGCACCGGTGAACGAGTCCCGCAAGGTCACGTGATAACCCTCGTCAGTGCGCACAAGCGTCAGCAACTCCGAGTTCACCGCCATTTTCAGGCGCTCTTTGCCGACGATCTCGTCTTCATAAATCACCGAATAGAGGTGCTGACTTTCATCAACATCGATACCCGAATAGTTGGTGCTCTTGACGTGATTGAAGAAACGCTCGCGCCCTTCGCTATCCAGGCCCTTGAAGTACTCAATGTTTTCCGGCAGGAACACCAGGTTGGGGAACTGCCCCAACTGCGCCACCTTGAAGCCGATCGAGCGGTGCACCGAGACAACATGAATGTCGTCTTTCTTGGCGATCAGGTCAGCAATGACCTCACCGGCACTCTGCCCCGATCCCAGGACCAACCAGCGCTTGGGAATATCGCCATTGAACGCCTTGAGGCGGTCCAGGTATTCACTGGCATGAAATACATGGCTGCCCATGTGCTCCCTGAACACTGCCGGCACATTCGGCGACGAGCCATTGGAGAGAATCAGCTTGCGAGACTCATAAGTGAAACCGTCACCCTGGACCCTGAAACCACTGAGCTGGCCGTCTTTGAGGATCGGTTCGATGGCCTGGACGGCGTGGTCGTAACGCACATAGTCCTTGAGTTTCCCGGCTACCCAGGTCATGTAATCCGACCATTCAAAACGGCTGGCCGGGCGCCCCAGCAGACCGAACTTGAACAGGCGATTCTTTTCCTTGAGGTACATGGCAAAGCTGTAAGGGCTTTGCGGGTTACGCGGGGTTACCAGGTCCCGATAGACGTGATGATTGATATCGGTGTTGCTGAGCAGCAGGTTCGGATGCCAAGCGCAGCTTGCGGCCTTTTCCAGCGCCAGAAAACTACGCCAGCCGGTGCCGCCCTGCGCCGTGAATTCTTCATCGTAAACGCAAGCAAGTGCCAGGCCTGCCGGACCAAAGCCGATACACAGCGTATCGATGTAGTGGGAGGACGTCGTCGCATGGTTCATTTCAGGATTCTCGATTAGTTTGGATGAGTTCGACGGGGCGCAATTGCTGATTGTCGTTGTTGGTCCACAGGCACAATGCAGCGTGACGCTGCTCGCCTTTGATGAAACTCAACTCACCCAGGGAAGTGGTGAACGTGGTCGTGTTGAGGTCGGCAATAAAATCATCCGAGCTCGCCTGCAATTCACTGACAATTTCCAGCGCGGCAATAGTTTCGAGGAAGAACACCCCCGGCATTTCCCCGTAGCGCTGGACATACTCGCGGACACAGGGTGCCGCCGGGTTGACCAGAGCAGCCGGGGCGAAACCGACGCCGCGAATGCGCCCGGCACTGATCGATGCGGGGATGCCCAGGTGCGCACAGGCGGCGTCGTCGGTCAGGATGAAATCGCGATTTGCGTCCTTGCCCTCGCAAGCCTGCAGGAACATCTCACTGCGGCGCCCGGTGCCGATAAAGACAATGCTCGAATCCTTTTCCGTCGCGCGCGGGTCACGAGAACGGTTGGCCAGCGTTGACTTGAGGACACCGGCCAGGTTCTGCGCGTAGCTGGACTCGTCGGTATAGACCTCGATATTGAACTCCTCGCCCGCTGCGAACAGGCCCAGCATGGTGTCGACGATATCCCGATTGTTTGCACACACCCGGAAGACCGAGTCGCGATCCTGTGTCAGGTTGGTTTCGGTGGCGCTGGGTAACAGCAGCGCCACACCGTGCTCGGCATAGAAGCCTGCAGCGCCGATTGCCGAACTGCTCGCGTAGTGCCCCACCACCACATCGACACCTTGGGACACCAGGTAATCGGCAGCATGTGCGCCGCCCTCCAGCGAGCCGTAGTCTTCACAGAGAATGAACTCGATCCGATCACCTGCGAACAGCTCCTTGTAGATCTGCAAGGCACGCAGGACCGTCTCGCTATGAATCGACCTGGCAGGATCCAGAATCGCGGCAAAGCCGCAACGCAGTGATTTTTTCATTGGGCCAGTTCCGCCAGAGGAAACCGTGCAAGGCCGTAAACGGCATTTCCTTGGGCGGGCGCCAGGCGCCCCTGGGCGCGACCGGCCAGCAGGGTATTCCTGACGTTCTGGGCAACGGCCAGAGCGATCTTGTAGCCGATACCGCAGAAGCCGGTCGCCGCAATGCACCGATGATTTTCATCGACAAAGTCCAGCACCGGACGACCATCCACGGTGTAGGAATCAAAGCCTTTGAGCACCGAAACCACATCATCGACACTGTGCATGACTTTCGACCCGCCCAGGCGCGCCAGGATGTCCGGCGCGATCAGCTTCTGGTCGTAATTGAGCAGTTCTGGCGTTTTTGCCGACACCCTGATTTTCGACCCGGCCTGGTAGAAACCGCGATTGAGTGGAATCAGATGGGTACCGGTCTTGGTATCGATGATCGGCAGCGGAATCTCTCGAGCGGTCGACAGACTCGCCAACGGAATGCTCTGGGTCTCGATCGGCAAGAATTCGCACAGCTCGCCGGACCAGGCACCAGCAGCCAGCACCACATAGTCGGCTTCAAGCGTGACATTGGCGCAGCGCACCGTTACACCACTGGCGCTAGTGCTGAAGCCGTCGACCTGGGTGTGCTCCATCACCGGGTTGCCGTAGGACTTGACCATGAATGCCAAGTCCCGGGCCGCCTTGCGAATATCCCCGAAACCGCCCTTGGCTTCATAGAGAATGGTGCGCACATTGTCGGAGGAGTAGCAGCCACAGCTGAGTTCGTAAGCCTTCTGAGCAGAGATCAACTCCAGCGGGTACAAGGCATCGCTGTAGGTGTTGATGCACTCATTGATCGAGTCATAGCTGAGTTGGTTTTTCTCACACGCGTAAAGTATCCCTGAGCGCTTCAAACTCTGGGCAAACACCTGACCAACCCGGGTCTCCTCCATCATCTCGATACTGATCCGCGAGAGCTTGGCAATCTCCCGATCGGGGTCATACAGACGAAACAGGGCACCTGAAAATTTCGTGGCGCCATTGCCACCGATGGTTTCCTTTTCCAGCAAGGAAACCTGATGCCCCTCGACAGCCAGGTTGGCAGCAATGGTCGTCCCAATGATGCCGCCACCAATGACGATGATACGTGCTGAATTAGTCAATCCGAGGCTCCTTGCCTGATTATTCAAGGCCCAGCAGCGATGAGAAGGCGGCCAGTTCGTGTTCGCTGATCTGGCTACGCAGAACACTGGCCAGTTGCGGCAAAGTGGGCGCGCACAGCAACGTGAACAGCACAATCAGATTGCGGCGCGCTTGCCCCTGCGCGATGTCGCTTTCAAGTGCTTCGAGCATTGCCATCAACACCTGAGCGATGCGCTTGGTTGAAAAGTTGTCATGCCGCGAACACTGCTGCCATTGCTCGACAATGGCGCGCTCGAAATCGGACAGCAGCACAGCGTCACCAGGGCGTGCGGCATGAGCCGGATCGAAGAACACCGAAGAAATCTTCGGCAGCAACTCGACGAAAATACGCTTGCGCCAAGCCCAGAATTCTTCAGCTGAGAAGTTTTCGGTCTGCTCTTCCGGAGCGTTCAACGACACATAGAAGCGCACGCTATCGGAACAGGCATCACCGACCAGATCGCGGACCCAGATGGCATGGCCGCGACTGGTGGAAAAATCTTCGCCATCGAGTTTCAAGAACGCGTTGGTGTAGAAAGCGTTACTGAACTTGAACTGCTCGTTGAGCAGCACCTGGGCGGGATAAGCCAGTACATGGCTGTAGGAGCAGTCCATCCCCAGGAAGTTGACCATGCGCGTCTTGTCGCTGAACAACATCGCATAGGCATCCCGCGCCTGCTCGTTGCTTTCGGACAAGGCTTTGAGCGCCGCGAAGTAACCGGCCTGCCCCATGAACCAGGTATGCACGCGGTGCGCTTCATCATCATAGAGTTTGAGCCCCGCCTCATCCGGACGGGTTACCCCCCAATCAAGTACACCGCGGGCGAACGCATCGTCGATCCAGGTTCTGAGCTGAGCACGCATAGGCGACCGGGCAAGTCGCGCGCGCAACGCTGGCGCTACTTTAGAAAACGTGAGGAATTTACGCTCGACCGGCCGGTGAGAAACCGCCTGCTTACACAGAATGCACTTCAAATCCTTCATTTCCAGGGCATTCGGTGCCATCGCACAGGATTCACACTGGCTCGGGTCAGAGCTGGTGCCGCAATGATTGCAAGCGCCACGGGCGAAGGCTTCGTACCCCCATACCTCACACTGTTCACAGTAGGGCTCAACACTGGGCTTGGCCTGGATCAGGCCGCTTTCCAGGCCCTGCTCGTAGAGCATTCGTGCAGCGTCCTCGAAATAGGGATTCTGGTACGACTCCAGCCAGTAATCGACCTCGATCCCGACCATGCGCAGTGACTGCTGAATCTTCGCGGAATTTTCCTTAGCCAACGCCACTTCGTCGCCAGACATTTCCATGGCTTTGCGGCGCAGGTACGACTGGTAATCATCCGAATAGGACACCAGGTAGCAATGGGCACCCTTCTGACGCTGAGTACGAGCGAAGATATCAGCACTCAGAAACGGACCGGCGATATGGCCAATGTGCAAGTCGCCGTTAGGGGTCGGCGGCGTGATCGTGACAATGAACTGATCAGTCATGGCTGGTCTCCCAACGACTTGAGAAAGTCTTTCGAGCTTTCCCGGTCCCACCAGATCGAATAAAAGTGAAAGTCCGCATCGCTGTCATTGACCACTGAGTGTTCGGTGTTCAGCGGCAACAGAATCAAGTCGCCTTTTTCCGCGACCACGAACTCCTCACCCACCCTGACGTTGGCCCGCCCGTCGATGGCAATGAACAGCTCATACTCATCATGGGAGTGACGTCGGCTCTCGGTGCCTGGGCGAACCACACACCAGGCCCCGCCAAACGGTGACTTCATGCCTTCCCAAGGCAGCAACCTGGATCCATCCAGATCGTATTCATGAACCAGCGCGCCCCAGTTCATTTTTCGAAAGACAGTCATTGACCGGCCTCCTGATCGGCATCGAGCGCATGCATGTGCTCAGCCAGAACCTGTTCCAGGACAGCCAGTGCTTGCCCCACGCTTTCAGCGCTCACGTTCAACGGTGGCAGCACTCGCAGAACGGTATCGTCACGCCCACCCAATTCGGTGATCAGGCCGCGACGCAGTGCACGTTGCTGAATCTTCGAAGCCGTTACTTCACAGACCTTGCCTGTATACGGGCTGAGAATTTCGACACCCAGCATCAGCCCCAAACCGCGGACCTCACCCACCAGGGCAAAATCCCGCTGCAGGTTCTCGAGGTGGCTGCGAATTTGCTGCGAACGCTCACGGACATTCCCCAGCACATCATCGCGCTTGAATACTTCAATCGCCTTGGCGCCCGCGACGAATGCCAGCTGGTTACCGCGGAACGTGCCGATATGGCTGCCTGACGGCCAGTTCTTCAAGGACTTCTGGTAGAACATCAGCGCCGAAGGCAAGCCAATACCGCTGGTGCCTTTGGAGGTCACGAAGATGTCCGGTGTGATGCCGTACTGTTCGAAGGCATACCAGGTGCCGGTACGCCCGCAACCTGTCTGGATCTCATCAATGATCAGCGGGATGGCAAACTTCTTGGCTACCCGTGCCACGCGCTCGACAAAGGTCTTGTCGGCCACATAAGCGCCGCCCTCTCCCTGCACCAGTTCAAGGATGATCGCAGCGACATTGCCAAGGCCCGAGTTGACATCTTCCAGGGCTGATTCGAGCAACAGCGCAGCATCCACTTGAGCCTGGTTCAACACTGAGCTGGCCTGTGAACGAGACGTCGATCCATAGGGGAAGAAATGCACCCCCGGCATTTTCCCTGGCACATTCTTTTTCATGCTGCGGTTGCCCGTTAGCGACAGTGCGCCGTTGGTACAACCGTGGTAGCCACCACGGAAGCTGATGACTTCATCGCCACCGGTAACCGCCTTGGCCAGCTTGATCGCCGCTTCGACAGCATCGGCGCCCGTTGGTCCACAGAAGTGCATGCGGTAAGTGTCGCGTACGGCTGCCGGAAGCATGCTCAAGTGGGCATCAGTAAACTGCTCTTTGGCCTGGGTCGGAAAGTCCAACCCCATGCACAATGTCCCGGCCTGCTCGATAACTTGAGCAACAACTTCTGGATGCGAATGGCCCAGCGGCAAAGAACCAGCCCCTGAAAGAAAATCGATAAATACGTTGCCGTCGAGGTCCTCGACATAGCAACCCAAGCCTTTCGCCAAGGAAATAGGCAAACGCTTGGGATAAGAAATCGCCGTGGATTCCTGCTGCGATTGTTTGAGCAATGCTTGTTGAGAGCGAGGCCCAGGAATATCGGTCTGCACGCTAATATTTTTCATGATTCAGGCTTCTGTTTTCATCAAGTTGGCAGAGGTGGCGTTAGCGGTAGAAAGTTGCTTTATCGAATCGAGAATATTTTTCGAGCGAATCGACACCAGGCTCAATGACCCCGCATCGCCCATACCGTGGGAAGATTCGCAGAGACCATTCAGGTACAACCCCAGTCCATCAAGCCCCTCTAATGCAAGGCGATAATCACGCCCGACCCTCATCTCACCGACTTCATCTTTTTCCAGTAACGGATAGACACTATCCAGCAACGCCGGACACAACTCTTGATGCGCCAACGGACCAAAATCACGGAAACCGGTCGCGGAAATAACCATGTCGACTTCCAACGAAGTTATGTTTTCGTCACTGTGCGCGGCTATCAATTCCAGAGACACTTTTGACCCCACCGTTACGGCGCTGACAATCTCTACCGAGTTATGCACCTTCAATTTGCTGTTACCAAAATGCTTGTCGCGGTACAGCGTACGGTACAACTCATCCAGCACGTCGGCATCGGAGGCCGAGTAATTGGTGAGATTCAGGTCATCCTTGAGCCGTTGCTTGTGCTCTGGCTTGCTGCTGTAGAACAGATCAACGAACCCCGGGAAGTACACTTCCCCGGTGAATGGCGATGTATCTTTCAAACGATAACCGAACTTTCTCGACACCCCGTGTACCGCCACATGAGGAAACTTATCGGCCAGATAGATCATGATTTCTATCGCTGACTGACTGCCACCGACGATAGCAACACTGTTGACCTCGCCAGCGTTGAGGCGGCCAAGGATGTTATTGAATTTAGCCCCATGGACCAGTTGATCCCGGCTCAACCCGCTAAGGACGGGAGGGACGTACGGCGTGCGGCCAGTACCTACCACTAGGTTCGTGCAGGTGTAGGTCTTGCCGGCCGTGGTCTTGATCTCAAAGCGGGCGTCGCTGTCGCTTTGTGCCAGGGCGCGGACACCACTGACGACCGTTGAATAATGCACCGAACCATTGAAGTGTTCGGCCGCCCATTTGATGTAGTCGCGATACTCATACCGATAGGGATAGTAAAGCCCCATGTTCAGGTGCTCGAACAATCGCCCCTTCTCATGGAGATAATTGGTGAACGAGTAGTAGCTTCGCGGATTACGTGGCGTGGCCAGGTCGCGCAACGGGTGATTTTGAATATCCGAGTTTGCCAGCAATAATCCTGTCTGCCACTCGCTCGATGCTTCTTTTTCCAAAAAAAGACATCGCGCGCCCGGTGCCTCTTCCTCCAGCGTAATTGCCAATGAGATGTTCGAAGGGCCAAAGCCCACACCAATGATGTCGTAATGCATAGATGCGCTCACGCTTAGCCTCCCTCTAAATATTAAACCGTCCAAAAACACACTTTGATAGCACCACTACGCCGAACAACGAGCGCTTGTCACAACAGAAAAGCACACTATGCTTACTACTGAAACTGGCTTACTCAACAGGCAGCAAAACGCTATCACTTGCATTAACAATGCGCATAATCATTTTATCTAAAGTGTCTGTTTAGTTTTTCTAAGCTCAAGTTTTCAAGCAATTAGTCGCAGCAATGAAAAGTTATCGTCACACTTTCCAAGTACAAGTCATTCAGGCGCAAAACACCGAAAACCAAAAAGGTTATAAGCTTATGCTTTTTCGAGCATCGCACCGGGATCTTGTTCGGCGTCATTGCCGACAATTCATTTGGTAACCATTTGTTTCATGGTTGCGGAGATAAAAAATGCCGCGCTTGCCCTGCCTATTTAGTTTGACAGGGACTCGACGCGACATCATGAAAGTGTAGAAGCGCGAAAATCTGAAATATCTTCGTGTGGAAAACCATGATGCTGATTGTCCGAGTTCCGTGCTGTGATAGCATCGCGCCGCTTTCCACAGGATCATCAATAAAAGGAGCTATCGATGACTGCCGTCTTACCGCTATTGGCACTCAGGGCGTTTACTGAAGTCGGCAGGCGAGGAAGCGTTAAAGCTGCAGCCCAATCCATGGGCGTGTCTCCCGGTGCGGTCAGTCAGCAAATCCGGATTCTCGAAGACCGGGTGGGTTTCTCGCTTTTTCTGCGCACCTCCAAAGGCATCAAGCTCACAGCACGCGCCGAGCGGGTTTACGAAACGCTGCAAATATCCTTCGACAACATCGACAAGTCATTGAAGTCACTGCGTGCAATGCAGTACGAGCACAAGGTGTCGATCAATACCACCCCCGCATTCGCTGCCTCCTGGCTGATCCCCAAGCTGACCGATTTCTATAGCAAATTCCCCCACATAGAAATCAGCATTGAGTCGTCCAACGAACTGGTCGACCTCAAACGCAGCTCTACCGATATTGCACTGCGTCATGGCCTGGGCAACTACCCAGGGCTGAGCACGATGCGCCTGATCGCCCCACGCCTGATTCCGGTTGCAGCCCCCGGCCTGCTGGCCAATGGGCCAGCCATCAATACCGTCGAAGATTGCCTGAACTACCCGCTGCTGCAAGACTCCGATCGCGCCGACTGGCACTTGTGGCTGCAAGCACACGGTATCGATGATGATGTGCGTGCCCGCAAAGGCCCCAGCTTCGAAGACGACTTTCTCCTTGCCCGCGCGGCCGCAACAGGTCAAGGCATGGCCCTGGTCCCGGAATTTTGCGTCGAGGAAGAATTGCGCGAAGGCAAGCTGTGCGTGGCCCTGGAAAAGACCTGGCCGGCGAGGTTCGCTTACTATGCAGTCACGCTCCCGGAAACACTGCGACGCTCGGAAATCAGAGAAGTACTGAGCTGGCTGATTGAGCAAACCACGCAGGAGGAGGTGTATGTGCAGGAACTGGCGGTGAGTTAGCCGCAGCAGTTAGTACACCTTAGCACCCCCCCCTGAAATACCTCGGGGCGCCCCGCCTCGCCGCCTCGCCCCCTCGCCCTACCTGCCGCCTGACAGCTAACCACTACAACCAGCCGAGTTTAGAAAAACTATCCTGAAGCCTCAGGGAATATCGTTTTTCCTCTTGCCAAAAGCCCAATAGTATCCGGATACCACATCCATAACGCTTTAGCAGATCTCACCTTTCGGCTGGGGAAAATAATGCCTAGAACACCTGTTATCCGAGCACTGACTCACCATTTGCAGGCCTTGCGCTCAGTTCAGCCAGGCTCACCTGTGCAGCACACAACGCACCGAGGCAAATCATGAGCACTCAATCACCGGCCAAGGCCTTCTCCAAGCCGTTGGCACTGACAGCACTCGCCCTGCTCTGCGCCATTGGCGGACTCTACCTCTATGACAGTCAGCGCAAGCAGGCTGCCGAACAGGCTGCTTTGGCCGCAGGCGAGCCAGCCCCTATTGCAGTGGAGGTCGCGGCCGTTCGCAGCGAGGTGTTGCCGGCCACGGTCAAGGCAATCGGCACCGTAGTCGCAGATCATCAGGTGCTGGTGGCGGCGGAAGTGGCCGGACGCATCACCAAAGTGCATTTCACCAGTGGTCAGACCATTACTGCCGGTACACCGCTGGTTCAACTCAACGATGGCCCACTGCGCAGCGAACTGGAACGCCGCCGGGTTGCCCTGCGCTTGGCCAGCACCCACCTCGATCGCGCCAAGCGCCTGCGTGGCCAAACCATGTCCAGCGCAGAGTACGAACAGCACGTAGCGGCCTATGACGAGGCCCGAGCTCTGGTTGCACAATCGGAAGAAGACATTTCCCAACGCCTGGTGCGCGCACCTTTTGGTGGCGAGCTTGGTCTGCGCCGGATAAACCTTGGCCAGTACGTGGAGGCCGGCACACCAATTGCCACACTGACTGACAACCGCGTGCTGCACATCGACTTTACTGTCCCAGAGCGCAACCGTGCAGCACTGAAGACGGGCCTTCAGGTGCGAGTCAAAGGGGACGGGGAAAGTGGCAAGACCCTCAGCGGGCAGATTTCTGCAATCGATCCGCAAGTGGACAAGGAAAACCATGCCATACGCGTGCGGGCCACTCTGCGCAACGACGCACAAGGCGCCCTGTGGCCCGGAAAGTTTGCTCATGTAGTGCTTGAGCTCAGTCCCGGCCCTGCCGTCACCACTATTCCTACCGTAGCGCTGGAAACATCACTGTCCGGCGAGCGTATTTATGCCCTGCGGGAAACCGATGGCGTATTGCGCGCCCAGCTGGTTTCCGTACGTACCGGCTCGCAGTCAGACAGCCGCACCGAAGTGCTGGGCAGCAACCTGAATGAAGGCGACCTGGTTGTAGTAGCCGGCCAGATCAACCTGCAGGACGGAGCCCTGGTTGCCCCGCGCCAGCCCGAGGCACTCGCGTCAGGATCCGAGGCTATCGGGTCCTATACCGGTAAAAAGGAATAGACCGCCATGGCTGTTACCGACATTTTCATACGCCGTCCCGTGCTGACGCTGGCCTTCGCCCTGCTGATCGTCCTGGTGGGTCTTCGCGCATTGATGGACCTGCCCTTGCGCCAGTACCCCAAAATCGAAAGTGCCGTGATCACGGTCACCACCGAGTACCCCGGGGCTCCGGCCGATCTGATGCAAGGTTTCGTCACCACCACCTTGGCCCAGGCAGTCGCTACCACCCAGGGCGTGGAATACATGAGCTCATCCTCTGAGCAGGGGTTGAGCACAATCACCGCCTATCTACGCCTGAATGCCAACTCCGACGCGGCCTTGACCGAAGTACTGGCCAAGGTCAACGAGGTACGTTACCTGCTACCAGAAGAGGCCTACGACCCGGTTGTGGTACGCCAGGCACCAGGCGCGATCGGTGTCATTTACGCCGGTTTCAGCCCCGGCGAAGGTGAAGCCTTGACGGGTATCACCGACTACCTGATGCGCGTGGCCCGGCCCATGCTGACCACCGTTGAAGGCGTGGCCGCCGTCAACGTGCTTGGCGGTCAAAACCTGTCGATGCGTATCTGGCTCGACCCCCTGCGCATGGCCGCTCACGGCATTACTGCCGCCGACGTCGACCGGGCCATCGAGGAGAACAATTATCAGGCCGCCCCTGGCCAGATCAAAGGCGCGCTGGTGGTTGCCAACGTGCGCATCGACACCAACCTCAATACCGTCGAAGGCTTCAGCCGCTTGGTGGTAAAAAAGGGCGAGAGCCTGGTTCGTCTTGAAGATATCGCAACGGTTGAAATCGGCACACAAAGCCGCGACCAGATCACCGGCATGAACGGCGAAGCAGCCGTGTACCTGGAGGTCATGGCAACACCAGGGGGCAACCCGTTGACCATTTCCCGCCAGGCCAGACAGGTGCTCGACAAGCTGAACCTTCCGCCTGGGGTCAAGATGGCAATCCCCTACGATGTCACTGTGTTCATTGATGCGGCGATCGACAACGTATTGGTTAAATTCGTGATCGCCGGCCTGGAAGTGGTACTGGTGATTTTCCTGTTTCTAGGCTCCATGCGCGCCGTTGCCGTACCGGTCCTGAGTATTCCGCTGTCGCTGCTTGGCGCTGCTGCGATCATGCTTGCGCTGGGTTTCAGCCTCAACCTGCTGACGCTGCTGGCCATGGTCCTGGCCATCGGCCTGGTGGTCGACGACGCCATTGTCGTGGTTGAAAACGTCCATAGGCGTATGGAAGAAGGCGAGTCTTCCTTCGAGGCAGCCAAGAACGGTGCCCGGGAAATTGCCGGCCCGGTCCTGACCATGGCCGCCACCCTGGTCGCGGTGTATGCGCCACTGGGCTTGATCGGCGGGCTGACCGGTGCTTTGTTCAGCGAGTTCGCCTTCACCCTGGCAGCCGCCGTGGCGGTGTCCGCTGTTGTCGCCCTCACCGTCTCGCCCACCGTGGCGTCCAAACTGTTGCATCATGACTCACCCAGCCGTTTTGCTCGTAAGGTCGAGGCCATTACCACCCGCGTCGTGAATGCCTATGACCGCTTGCTGGGCAAAGTGCTCAAGGATGTCCGCCTGGCGCTGCTGATTGGCCTCGGCGCCATGGTGAGCCTGCCCGTACTGTTCAATGGCCTGCAATCGGAATTGGCCCCGGCCGAAGACCAGGGTGAAATTGTCGTCGACATGAAGGCGCCACAAGCAAGCAGCCTGGAGTTTCTGGAAGAACAGGCCAAGCGGGTTGAAGCGACGTTGCTGTCCATTCCCGAAACCGGCACCGTTTATATGGTCGCCGGTGTAGGCGCTTCACTGAACAAAGGCTGGGCGGGCGTCATGCTCAAGCCGTGGGGGGATCGTGAGCGCTCGGCGGAGGAGATCATGGCCGAGCTACAGGGCAAGCTGGCCTCTGTAGAAGGTATCGCCGGGTCAGCCTTTCTGCCGGCACCGCTGCCAGGCTCGGTGGGCGGTTTTCCGGTACAGCTGGTGGTGACTTCTGCGGCCAAGCATGAAGAAGTCTATGAAAACATGGAGAAGGTCAAAGCTGCCGCTCGCAACAGTGGGCTGTTTGCCTTCATCGACTCCGACCTGACCTTCACCAACCCCACAGTACTGGTGCGCATCGACCGCTCCAAAGCCCATGACCTGGGCCTGGACATGAAGGAAATCGGCGACACCTTTGCCCGCCTGGTCGGTGAGTCCTATGTCAACCGTTTTGGCGCTCAAGGTCGTTCCTATGATGTCATTCCACAGGCCCCACGGGACCAACGCCTGACACCAGAGTTTCTCGAAAGCTACTACATTCGCACGGCCAGCGGGGGGCAAGTGCCCATTTCCACGGTGATCACCCTGGAACGAGGTGTCGAGGCCAACGCACTGACCCAGTTCAATCAACTCAACAGCTCCACCCTGGTGGCGATCCCGGCCCCTAACGTTACCTTGGGCCAGGCGGTGGCCTTCCTCCAGCAGGAAGCTGCAAAACTGCCAGCAGACTATCAGCATGACTTCCTCGGTGAATCACGTCAGTACCTGCAGGAACAGGGCGGCTTTGCCATTACCTTCGCCTTTGCCCTGGCATTCATTTTCCTGGTGCTGGCGGCTCAGTTCGAAAGCGTGCGCGACCCCCTGCTGATCCTCACCACCGTCCCTCTGGCAGCCTGCGGTGCACTGACGGCGATGTTCTTCGGTTTCGCGACGCTGAACATCTACACCCAGATTGGCCTGGTTACGCTGATTGGCCTGATTGCCAAGCACGGCATCCTGATCGTGGAATTCGCCAACGCCGCGCAACGCAATCAACACCTGGACCGGGTCGAAGCGGTACGGGCCGCCGCGCGTACGCGTATTCGCCCGATCCTCATGACCACCGCAGCAATGATTGGCGGGCTGCTTCCGTTGCTCTTTGCAAGCGGCGCCGGTGCCGGCAGCCAGCGCTCGATCGCCGTGGTACTGGTGGCGGGACTGATGGTCGGCACTGTGTTCACGTTGTTCGTCCTGCCTGCGGTATACGCCCGTTTTGGCCGTCAGTTGGCGCACAAACAGCCTGAGGCTATCGAACAACCGCTGCACGCAAGCCCTGACCACATCTGACCGAGACACTCAGGAATGCTCAGCGAAAAGGATATCCAATGAGAAGCATCGAAAAGATTCCCGCCTTCACCTGCACTAGATTGCCACTGGCCCTGGGCTTGCCCTTGGCCCTGGCGCTACTTGCCGGCTGCTCGCTCACACCGGATTATTCGGTACCCGATGAAGCGCGAAGCTGGGTATACAAAGAGGCACCCGCCCTCCCCCAGAATCAGACCGGTTCCTGGAAGCAGGCCCAGCCCGCTGAAGACCAGCTGCGCGGCCAATGGTGGCAAGTCTTTGCTGATCCGCGCCTCAATCAACTTGAAGAGCAGGCAGCCCTGGCCAACCCCGGCTTGCATGCCGCCGCCGCCCGACTCAAGCAGGCCCGTGCTCTGCAACGGGATGCGCGGGCGGACCGCATGCCGCGCGTCGATGCCGCATTCGGGCCATCGCGTCAGCGTGAGTCCCCAGCCTCCCTGGACCTGCCCGACGACGGTCCGGCCAACACCTTTACACTTTGGCGCGCAGAGCTTGGGATCAGCTATGAAGTGGATCTGGCCGGACGCATCGACGCACAAGTTGAAGCGGCCACCGCTGAACTTGAGAAAAGCGGCGCACTGTATCGGACCGTGCTTTTAGCCTTGCAGGCCGATGTTGCCGAGCACTACTTCCTGATACGCGAGCTGGACACCCAACTGTATGTCTATCGACGCACGCTGGAGCTGCGCAATGACACCTATCGCCTGATCAAGCATCGCCACGACAACGGCGATGCCGGTGAGCTCGACCTGGTGCGCGCGCACAGCGAACTGGAAGCGGCCCGCTCCGAAGCATTGGGGGTAGAGCGCAATCGCGCATCGGCAGAACACGCCCTGGCAATCCTGCTGGGGCTGCCACCTGCGAAGTTCAGCCTCGAACCCCAGCTACTGGTGGCAAAAGACATCGCCATCCCCCCCGGCTTGCCGTCCTCGCTGCTCGAACGCCGACCTGACATCGCTGCAGCAGAACGCGCCATGGCAGCTGCCAACGCCCGTGTCGGTATCGCCAAAGCGGCGTTCTTCCCGAAATTGGAGCTCACCGCTGCTGGTGGCTTCGAATCCAGTGAACTGGGTAACCTGTTCGAATGGTCGAGTCGAACCTTTCTTCTCGGCCCGCTGGTAGGCGCCGCCATGACCCTGCCCTTGTTCGATGGTGGCCGGCGTCAGGCCGGCGTGGACTATTCACAGGCCGCCTATGAGGAGGACGCGGCTCGCTACCGAGAAGTGGTGCTCAAGGCGTTCGGGGAAGTCGAAGACAATCTTGCACTATTGCGCATCATGGCCGAGCAAAGCCGCGCGCAGCAGATCGCCCTGGCCGCCTCGGAGCGAGCGGCAGAACTTTCCCACCTGCAGTACCGTGAAGGTTCGCATACCCAGCTCGATACCATCGACGCGGACCGCACGATGCTCACTCAACAACTGGCGACCGCGCGCCTCAATGGCGACAGGGCGCGCTCAACCGTGCGCCTGATCCGGGCGCTGGGTGGTGGCTGGGAGGAGGCCCTGAAACAACAGCACAGCATTGCCAGCAACACGCAAGAAGAGTGATCGCAACGCCGCCCTTGCCAACGGCAGGGGCGGTGAGCCGTCAACTTACGCGGCAGAAATGCTGCCTGCCTCCCCCATGATCCAGTCGATAAACGCCTGTACCTCAGGGCGCTGCGTGGCATCAGGACGCGTGACCACGTAGTAGGCAAAACGCGACGGCCAAGGCTTGTCCAGCGCCACAACCAATTTGCCGGACTCGATGTCTTCCTGGACATGGCTGTCCTGAACCAAGGCAATTCCCTGCCCCGCAGCGGCAGCACGCAACAGCAACAAGTCCTCCTCGAAACTCATCCCACGCCGCCCCTCATCTCCCACCTGCACGCCATGGGCTTGCAACCAGAGCACCCAATCGGCGCGGTCACCATCCTGCAGCAAGGGATAATTGAGGCAATCGATGGGCTCACGAATCAGCGGTCCCTGGGCAAGCAGCCCAGGGCTTGCGACCGGCAACAACACCGGCGCCATCAAACGAATCGACTCAAGCCCTGGGTAGCTGCCTAGCCCATGGCGCAGCGCCACATCAATCCTGTCGCGCTTGAAGTCGACCATCTTCGCCGATGCCTCGACCCGCACTTCGATTTCCGGGTGCAACTCACTGAAGCGACCAATTCTTGGCACCAGCCAGGCGGAAGCGAAAGACGGCACCGTACTGATGGTGAGGGTCTTTTCAACCGCCATGGTTTCCAGTGTCGAAAGCGATTTTTCAATCTGGTCAAAGCCGCGCAACAGGCCTGGGTGCACGCGCGCACCGGCTTCGGTGAGGTAGACGCCATGGCGGCCACGCACAAACAACGCAACGCCTATGCGCTCCTCCAACAGACGAATCTGTTGACTGACCGCACCTGGGGTAACCCCCAGGCTTTCAGCCGCGGCCTTCAGACTCCCAAGGCGCCCTGTTTCAGTAAAGGCACGCAGTGCGAGCAACGGTAAGACTGCTCCCATGTGTCTGTCCTCAGATTAGAAATTCTAACGCACCGCAGGAGAATTCATCGTTTCTCAATACGGTAGCTCCTCACTAGGATAGCAACTGAGGCATTGACTAGAAAGCAGCTTATCTAAGGTAGACAACGGAACATGAAGACCCCTGATTTGATCCTTTATACCGACAGTTCACCCAACGGATTCAAGATCACCATTGCCCTTGAAGAGCTCGGTTTGCCGTACGTCCTCAAACATGTGCGCATCGAACAGGGCGAGCATCGTCACCCTGATTTTCTCAAGCTCAATCCTCATGGACGGATTCCCGTTCTGGTCGACGAAGACACTGGCGTTACGTTGTTTGAGTCTGCCGCAATCCTGATGTACCTGGCCGAGAAAACCGGACGCCTGCTCCCAGACAACCTGGTCATGCGCTGGTCAGCCATCACCTGGTTGATGTTCCACGCTTCGAGCATGGGGCCCCTTCTCGGCCAACGCGTGCAATACGAAATTTTCGATACCAGCCACAGCGATGTTGGCGAGCGCTTTCGACGCCTCACCGAAGAGGCTTTCACAACATTGGACAACCACTTGAAGGACAACTTCTGGCTCGCTGGCCCTGAGTACAGCATCGCCGACATTGCCACCTTCGGCTGGATGCACATCGCGCACATCATCAATTTCGATTTCAGCCGCTTCAGCCGCCTGAGCGCTTGGCACGACCGCGTCAGCCAGCGCCCGGCGGTACAACGTGGCATCAACCTGCCCCAACCGGCGACCGGCCCCTGACACTTACCGCAGAAGAGAATCGGCATGAACGAGACCGTGATACGCACCGACCGCGCCACCATCCGCGGCGCCAGCGCGCCAGCCTTTGCCGGACACCCTGGCTACACGCGGATGTTTGCGCCAGACCAACTGACGCTGGGCATCTTTCTGCCGCTGCGCTTTTATGAAGGCGACATGAGCGTCTTGGCCGGCCAGGCCGACCTGGTCAGCGAGATTGACCGCTACGGGTTCGCTGCAACCTGGGTCAGGGACGTGCCGTTATTCGATCCGTACTTCGGTGATGCCGGGCAAGTCTTCGATCCCTTCACTTACCTGGCCTACCTGGCCGCCAGAACCAAGCGTGTCACCCTGGCCACCGGCAGCGCGATATTCTCTTTGCGCCACCCGATAGACCTGGCCAAAGCAGCGTCGACCATCGACCAACTGTCCGGTGGACGCCTGGTCATGGGTATCGCATCGGGCGACCGCCCTGTCGAATTTCCCGCTTACGGGCTGGAGCACAGCGAGCGCGGTGAACGCTTCGCCGAATCGGTGGATTACTTTCGGCAATTGCTGCAAAGCGGCGAAAAAACCATCAGCTCACCGCTGGGACACTTGAGTGACGCGCAGTTACTGCCCAAACCTGCCACGGGCAACATTCCTTTGCTGGTCACCGGTTCCTCACGCCAATCGATGCAGTGGCTGGGTGAACAGGCCGATGGCTGGCTGACCTATCCGGAATCAACGCAGAACATCTCAGGGCCGCGGCGCCTTGCAGAGAAAATACGTGCCTGGCGCAGCCATATTCCTGACCAGGGTTTCCGCCCCCACGTCACCAACGAGTGGATTGACCTGAGCGCAGATCCCAACTTCCCGCGTACGCCGTTACGCGGCGGCTATGTCCTCAAGACCGGTCGACGGGGCTTGATCGAGCTACTCGGCGAATGGCGTGACGCCGGCGTGAATCACGCAGCGATCGGCATTCACCTGGCAGAGCGTCCGGCGCAGGAAATCATTCAGGAACTGGCTGAAGAAGTGCTGCCGCTGTTTCCTTCTCACGACGGTGTGTTGCCACTTGCACAACACTGGTAATCAGCCCACACGTTACTGCCAGAGCACCTTCGCGCCTCTGGCAGCCGTGGCCTCATTCATCCATTTACAGGGATCACACGGATGCACCTTGCCAAACCTCAGCTCTATCGCGGCCACTATGACAGTCAACTGGGGCGGATAGATTTGTTGGTCAATAGCAACGGTGCATTGTTGCGACTGGATTTCGCATTGCCCGGGGCGCTCTACACCCGGGTCGAATATGCCAATGCCATCGCCGAGCAGGAACCCTTCACGCCAATTTGCCAACAACTGGGCGAATACTTTGCAGGCAACCGAGCCGACTTCGATATCGAGCTCGCCCCTGCCGGCAGCAGCTTTTTGAAGGAGGCCTGGGCATTGCTCAGAGCCGTTCCCTATGGCACCACTACAACGTACGGTGCCCTGGCCAAGGCGATGGGCAAGCCAGGGTCTGCGCGGGCTATTGGCATGGCTAA
Organism: Pseudomonas sp. S06B 330; assembly: GCF_002845275.2. Classification (NCBI taxonomy): domain Bacteria; kingdom Pseudomonadati; phylum Pseudomonadota; class Gammaproteobacteria; order Pseudomonadales; family Pseudomonadaceae; genus Pseudomonas; species Pseudomonas tussilaginis. The sequence goes on from NZ_CP088149.1 coordinate 4,265,928, forward strand.
CGCAGTGAACCCGATTTCGATCATCGTCCCCTGCCATCGCGTCATCGCTGCCAGTGGCGCTCTGACCGGCTACAGCGGCGGGCTGGACAAGAAACGTGGACTACTGATCCTGGAAGCAGAGCATTCGCGGGGCGACCTGGCGTGTGTACCTAGCAGGCCGGTCTGAAGACCGCATCGCAATACTGCTGCAGAACCTCAGCCTTTTTCGACCCACTGTGCGCATCGCGGTGGGTTTTTTTATGGTTCCGATTTAGTCAGAACATTTGCAGATTTTTCCTCTTCCTTGTAGTCCATTTCCCAAAGATACTTGTGCCGCCTTTGAGCCATTGCGCTGCTCTGGAGTGCGGCCTAACCTCTGCCGGTCGTTGACATTCAACGACCGGCTTTGACAGGCCGACCAACCTTCAGAACATGTGCCGCTTAATGGCGGCTGTACGTGGGGCACTTCGTGTGCGCCGAGTTGTTCTGGAGTTATCGGTCTGTCAACCCGCGTACAGCTGCCACCTAACTGTTTGACAGCAGGTGGGTAGCAGCCTCATCAACTCCAGAGGTGTATATGCTCAAGATCGTCCCCGATCCACCCCTCCTCCCCCGAGACACCCACCACTCCCTCGAAGACCTGCTCGTCCAGATTTCGGAGTACCTGGTCTGTGCATTGACCGTAGCCCAACAGACGGTGCTCCTGCACCCGCGACCACCCGGGCAGATTCTGACCTTGGCAACCATGCATGAGATCGACAGCGCCCGTAGCCTGGTCGAGTTAGCCTTGAGCAAGGTGCAGGTACAGCACTGAGTTCAAACCCATCGCGGGTCAAGCCCGCTGCAACAGGCGGGCTTGGCGGCGGCAGATGTTGAGGAGTGGTTAATGACTGGCCGTAACCCATCGCAAGGCAAAAACGGACCTTGGCAAACCTGTGGTATCGGCAGCTTCGGTGAAGGCGTCGGGGGGCAAATCGAGAACCGATTATTCCGCACCACTGCCGGGCAGGATGTGCAATACGCGCTGGAGCAGGCCAACGTGTTGATGAGCTGTGTTAATACGATCACCTTGCAAGCAGCGATCGAGCAGGATGACACGCTGGCGTGGGCGGCACATTACCTTAGCGGTATGGCTAAGGCGCTGATAGAGGATGTGGCTTATGTAATGAAGGCGGAGTCATTTCTCAGAACTTAGCAGGGAGAAAGAACCAGACCTAAATTACTTTAGATCGAGGCTGCCGAAGCAGCCTCAATTCTTCAGTCTTTGTCGCATCAGATATACAGACAACATTAATATAATTTATCTTCAACGTCAGTAACTGAGGGCATGAGGATCTTGCTAAGTTTACGAACCAGAAGATCCCGAACTACCACTACCATTGGTATTGCTACTTTGACTTTGACTGCCACTGCCACTGCCACTGCCACTGCGAATAACTTTGGTTGTAGTATCCTTTTGACCAGATTTATCTTTAGGGCTATCAGTCATCATACACCTCCATTAAAGCGCTAAAAATGCGCTGAGTCCTGATTAAACCAAATGAGTAAAAATCCGCAACTGACAAAAATGATAGGTAACCACCCTAACGAACGATTCGAAAAACATAAAAACCCGAGCCCCCCCCGAACTTCAGCCAGACGCTAAAGCGTCTGGCAATAAAAAGTAACCTGGGTGGTCTCAGCCGTGCACCCAGAACGCGCTCTCTGCAAACTGTTCGCCATTCCACCAATTTGCCTTGCCGGTGCCATAGCTGAAGTTGCTCGCGCCAGCCTGGCTCTGCAAGGGGGCGATCACCTCGCCGGCAGAATCGCGCCTGGCGCTGAACGTCGGCGTTTCTGGAACCACTGCAACGATATGCCCGGATTTGCCCTCTTCCTTGCGCCGCGCCACGATCAGACCGATGCCACCCTGATTGGCAGCTTGTTGGAGCTTGCTCAGCGTTCCGGTCTGGCGCCAGCCAAAATCTGCACCAAAATCGCGTAACCAGCGAAACAGATCATTGGCGCGCATTTCGAAAAGCGTATCGCCAATCAAGGGCTCTACCTGATTGCCTTTGGCCAGAGCAATGACAGCCTTGGACGTCCACCACACACGCGGCAAGTACACGCCCGCCAGGTGGCAATAGTCATGGCAATAGATATTGCAGAACGTCAGCCCACTGTGCGGCTGGTAGCGCTTATGTGCGGAGCTGTCTACCGCCAGCCATTTGATGATGGCGGCAAGTTCACCGCGCAGCTCATCCGGTGAAGTGCCTTGGCGTGCGGGTTGCCCTGACTCGTTCAAGTAATGAGCACCCGCCGTATCCGCCCGCCGGGTCACGCGCGCAGGCTTTCTGGGCATTAATACCGCCACCACACCTGTGCTTGGCGATGAAACCGCTGGAGCGACGACAGGAATGTCATCTAGGTCAGGCGCTGCCACCAGGAATTTTTGCGAGACAAAACCATGCAACAGCGCACCCGCCAGGGAGGTTTGCACTTCACGAAAACCACCTTGGGCTTTTTTCGCCACCGCGCGCACGGGGTGACCATCAGGCAAGTGACCAATCACATTGGCTTGCGGCGGATCACTGATACTGGGTTCGCTTCGCACCCGCAGCATGCCCTCACGGGTTTCTACCCGAAAAAAGTCACCTTGTGCCTCCACAGGGCTTGGCGTTGGCACCAACGCCAAGCCAGCGGCCGGTGCCACGAGCGCCGGGGTGGAGCCTGGCAACGCTACCGACTGGGCAAGGAGAATGAAGTCGAAAATCTTCTCGCCATAGAAGTGCTGGCCATCAAAATGGCCCTGCCGTAGCCCCTTTTTCGGATTGAAGCCTCCGGTGTTGTAGGTAATGGCCACAGCAGCCAGCTCATGGTTGGTCAGTGTCGAACGCCCCTGAAAGCCCAACTTTTTCAAGCCACGCTTAAGCTCTTCGATGCACATGCCCAACGTGGCCTCGAACTGCTCGTAACGTCGCTCGAGAAAGTAGTCCGGATCAACGTTGAAGAACTGCAGATCGCGTTGAAACATGCCAAAACCATGGCAGAACTTGTTCGGTTTTTTCGCCACTGCAGCGAAGCCGGGGATGTGCTCGGCCATGTCGACCAAGGCCTGATGGGCCAGATCGAACATCGCTGCACCACCCGGCACGGCCAGCAAATCGGCTTTGGTTCTGGGGAATGCTGAGCGTCCCTTATCGGCGTCCAGCGTGTCGCCAACGCACAGTGCGAGGATGTGCGCCGTGGTCATTGCCTTGGCGCGCAGCACCGACCAGACGTGTCCGGTCTCCTGGCAGGCAATTGCGGTGATGAAATCCACCGTGAAGGGCAATCCCGCAAGCCGCGGGGTAATCAGTGGCTGAAATTGGGTCTTGAACCACAGCACATCAGCGTGTTTGGGCATGAAGGACCTCCCGAGAACAAGGCAACTCGCACACGGCTACCACCCGGACTGCGACTCGGGAAAACTGGTTAGTTTTCAGGTCCTTCTATATTCAAGTAAAGCCACCCGCCCATAGGCGTCAAGTTTTCGCTCAGACCTCCTGGCTATTAGCGCCCGAGAAACAGCAAAGCAACTACCAACGCGGCGAGGAAAAAGGTTTCACCGACCAGCATGACGATGGGTTGCCAGCCGACCTTGGTCAGTTTCTGTAGCGATGTTTTCACCCCCAGAGCAGCAATGGCCACCACCAGGCAACTGCGTGACAGGTCGTTCATGCCATCGGTCACCGTGTGCGGTATGACGCCCGTGCTGTTGATTGCCACCAGCACCATGAAAGCGACCAGAAAGCCCGGCACCAAAGGGATGCGCCCACGCTCGCTGCCCACTTGTTGATGGCGGAACAGCCAGGCAATCACTACCACTGCCGGTACCAATAGCGCCACACGCAGCAGTTTCACCACGGTCGCGATATCACCTGTTGCCGGCGAGATCATGTACCCAGCACCGACCACTTGGGCGACGTCATGGATAGTCCCGCCGAGGAACGTGCCGGTCTGCTCAGGACTGAGGCCAAGCAGCTTGCACAGAATGGGATAGGTGATCATCGCTAACGTCGACAATCCGGTGACGCCGACAACAGTAAGCAAGGTGTCGCGCTCACTGTGCTCATGCTTGGGCAGTACGGCGGAAATAGCCAAGGCCGCCGATGCGCCACAGATTGCCACGGCGCCGCCGGTGAGTACGCCGAAATCGGCGCGCTGGCCGAGCAGGCGGGCGCTGATCCAGCCGATGCCGATGGTTGCAGCAACCGCCAATACCGCGGCAAGGACCGTTTCCACGCCCAACGCGCCGATTTGCTCCAAGGTGATACGTGCCCCCAGCAAAATGACCCCCAGGCGCAAAATGGTACGCGAGGCATATTCGATACCAGGCAGGCAGCGACCGTCTTCGATCAGGAAATGGAAGGTCATACCGAAAAGCAGTGCATACAACAGCGTCGGGCCACCGTAATGGTCGGCAATAAAGGCCGAAGCCATGGCGATTGCCAAGCTGACCATCATGCCGGGGCCCAGGGTTTGTACGCGGGTCAGGATTCGTCGGGGGGCGGTGGCGGGCGTTGCGCAGGGCACATCCTTGATCATTTCACTGCCCCCCGGTTCGCCCGGCAGCTACAGGTGATCAGCCCGGCAATGAAACCACACGCGCAAGCATCTGCGAGTGAGGGAATGGCACTTCCAATCGGTATTTTTTTCTTGTTATTCATGATGTGGCTCTCATGCCGGTGAACGGTGAGAGGCACTACATCAAACGCGGAACAATGGCGGAAGTGAATATCCATCATTCATGGTATGCACCAGGTTAATGCCAAAACACGCGTGCTTATACGCGTTGAGCATGCGCTCACATGGGCGTTGCGCCACGCTTGGCGACAGCTATTTGATCCTCAAAAAACGCCTTCCCTGGCAGGTGACGCGGCTCACTGCTGAATCAGCGCACGCCTTCCTGACGCAGAGCTGCAGGGGTGTAGCTGGACATCAACGCTTTCACGCCGAACTCCACGCTGCGCTTTTCTTCATTCTTCAGCCCCAGTACCGAATAACGACCGGAGACCAAGTCATACAGGGTCTCGGCGGTGTAACCCGGCACCTTGTGGTTGTAATACTGTTGTGCGTGGCCCTCGGCGACCCGCCACAGTACCCCACGGCCGTCGTAGTGATCGACCTCGGCCAACTGCCAGGTGTCCTCGTCGAAGTACAAATGGCGCTTGGCATAGATGTGCCGCTCACTCGGCTTGAGCGTGGCTTCGACTTCCCAGACACGGTGCAGCTCGTAGCGGGTCAGGTCCTGATTGATGTGGCCAGGTTTGATGATGTCGTCGTACTTCAACTGCGGCGAGTCGAGCTTGTAGCTGTTGTATGGGATGTACAGTTCCTTCTTGCCGATCAGCTTCCACTCGTAACGGTCCGGTGAGCCGTTGAACATGTCGTAGTTGTCCGAAGTGGCCAAACCATCGGCAGCCGTGGCTGGGCCGTCGTATGCCACTTGCGGGGCGCGACGCACACGGCGTTGACCGGCGTTGTAGAGCCATGCCATGCGCGGTTCTTTGACCTGGTCAATGGTCTCGTGCACCAGCAGTACACTGCCCGCCAATCGTGCCGGGGCAGTCACCCGCTGGATGAAGAAGAACAGGCTGTTCTGCGCCTTGGCCTTGTCGAGGTCCGGCAGGTTACTCGGGTAAGAGATTTCGTCTTCAAAATGCACCATGGTGAATGCGCCATTGACCTGCGGCTGCACCCGCGTCACGAAACGGTGCACATTACCGCCGCGGTAGCGCGTGGTGTGATTCCACACGACCTCGACGCCATTGCTCGGGATCGGGAAGGCGTAGTAGCGGCTGTCGCTGAAGTTTTGCAGCCCGTTACCATCAGACAGTGTTTCGGTCTTGGCCGCGCTGGTCTTGATCGCACTGTAGATCTCGTCCGGCAATGCCGCCGTACGGTGGGTGGTGTAGACCGGAATTTTGTAGGTCTGGGGGTAACGCTGGAACATCGCCAGCTGGCCTGCGGTCAGCTTGTCCTTATATTGTTCGACGTTGCCAGCGGAGATGGTGAACAGTGGTTTTTCACTGGCGAACGGGTCGGCCAGGAAACCCTTGGCATCCACAGCGCCGGCATTGGTCGGCAGTCCGCCGCTCCAGGCTGGAATCGAACCGTCGGCATTGGCGGATTTCTCGGCCCCCATCGGGGTGAGACTGGCCCCCAGCTTGGCGACCTGATCGGCAGGCACCGCAGCCATGGCACTGGCGGCCAGCAGCGACAGAGAAAGTGCGCCGGTTTGCAGCAGATTTCGGGTGGTTTTCATTGTTATCACCTTTCTGATGTTGACCCGTTAGAAGTTCACGCCGAGGCTGAGGGCAAGAAAATCGCGGTCGACCTGAGTGTTGTACTTGCCGTCGAAAAAGTTCGTGTAACTCACGCTGGCGTTGTAGGTGTTGCGGTACTCGGCATCCAGCCCAAGGCTCACAGCCTTGGCGCCCTCGGTGAACAAACCGTTCGGGCCATAGCCGTTGACGTCATGCGACCAGGCCACGTTCGGCTTGAGGTTCACGCCGGCAAACACGTTGCTGTAGTCCCAGATGGCGCGCGCGCGGTAACCCCAGGATGTAGTGGTGACGAAGCCGTCGTTTTCGCAGTTGCGCACCAGGTTCTGGGTAGCGCCGGTGTTGCCAACGGCGCCATTGATCGTGCTTTGGTTCAGCGCCTGACAGGTATTGATCGCGCCGCTGGCCGGCAACTCGCCCGGCCCGAAGACGGCATCACGGCCATACCGTGCCTTGTTGGACGCCTCCAATCCCCCTGTATGCACCACCCCAACCTCACCGACCAGCGTCAAGCGCTCGGCGCCCATTACTTGATCGAAGAAGTGCGTAAAAGTGGTTTGCAACTGGGTGATTTCTTTGCGGCGGTAACCTTGTAGGTCGCTGCCCGGCGTGCCGTCGAGCAACGAAGCATTGCCGTACAGCGGGTTGACGCTGGCCTTCAGCGGATCGACCACGGCGAACAGAATGTCGGGAGTGTTCAGTTGCACTGGCGCATTGGGCCGATAGCTGATTTCGCCCTGCCATGCCGTGCCAGTAGGCAGCGTGGTGGAAAAGCTCAGGCCATACAGGCGGATGTCTTGCGGGTACTCCATGAAATACTGGGCGTTACCCGCCACCACCAGCGGTGCGGCGGCGCCGAATCCGGCGGCGGCGTTATAGACGCTTTGGGCCGGCGCGGTGTCGCCAAAAAACGGCGCGCGGCTGTGGTAGTTCATGAAGTAGGCGCCAAACTCGGTGTCCAGCGGCTCGAACATGTAGCGTAGCGCCAGGCCCCACTGACCACTGTCACGCGCATCACGGTCCGCCCCCCGACTTACCCGGGTACCTTCACCATTCTGGTTGATGTCCAGGGCCGTGCCAGGCAGGCGGCTGTTAATCAGGTTGCCCACCGCCGGGTTGTTGGTCAGCAAACGCAAGTTGTCGGTACAGCCATCGGCAGCCAAATCGGATTGGGCGAAGAATGTGCCGCAGTTGTCCACCACGGTCTGGTCCCACTCGACTTGGTAGAACGCCTCGGTCGACAGGTTATCGGTCAGGCTTTGCTGAACGAAAAACATGTTGACCGGAATCAGGCCTTCCTTGACCTCCGCACCGGGACGGCGGAAGGCTGACACATCGACTGGGTTGATCGAGTTGATACCGTTCTGAATGAACGTACTTTCTCCCCAACTCACGACCTGCTTACCGACCCGCACACTGCCTGGCTGCTGAGCCAGGGTGTAGTTGTAGTAAGCAAACGCATCGAGCAGTTGATAACCAGAGGACTTGGCGCCCTCCTTGCGGCCATGGTTGTCGATGTCCTTGAACGGCCGGCTCTCGTCCTGCAGCTCAAAGTCGTACCAGTACTTGCCGCGCATGAACACACCGACATCACCGTACTTCAGTTCGAGGTCATGGATACCCTTGAAGATTTTCGAGAATGTGCGGTTTTTCTCGAAGTTCAGCCGCGAGTCATCCGAGGTCTGTGACAGTCCCTTGCCGCCGTTATTAACCCCAATCAGATTGCTGTCCGGGCTTGCGGTCGACCAACTGGCGCCGACCGACAGCGAGGAGTCGAACTGGCCTTCGATTTCACCCACATTGAAATTGACGGCGTGGGCTTGAGCTACGCAGCCCAAGGTCATGGCGGTCGCAAGCGCCTTCAGTTCGAACGCTGCACACGTTTTTATTGTTTTCATGCGGTGCCCTGCTGGGTTGTTGTTGTTTTTGTTGTTGCTTACCCGCCCGGCGCTTTGTGCGCCCCCCAAAATTCAGCCAACACTCCGCCTACCGTCACTACGGTGACGGATGCCAAAAGGGGGAGTTATCAGGCCGGACGCAAGGTTTTCTCGATGCTCAGCGTTGCCGGGGGACTAACACAAGCCCTGCGGGTGTCGGGTCAGGCAGACGGCGCTTGTTCAAAGCACGGCAAATCACGGTCCACGGTGACCCATGGCAAGGCCGAGGCACACCATAGGTGCATCCCTGGTTGCACGCGCGCGGCATTGCTCAAGGTTCCGGCCTTGATGGCCAGTACACTTGGCATAGCGGCTATTTCCGAGTACAACGCCGAGCCACAGGCGTTACAGAAAAAACGCTTTACCGGATGACCACTGCCTCCGGCTTTCTCGTAGTTGGCGAGGCTATTGCCCTGCACGACAAAACCTTCAGCCGGCAACAAGAGGTTGATCGAGAACGCACTGCCCGACTGCTTCTGACAGTCTGTGCAATGGCACACGGCCGTGGTCAGTGGCGCCATGGCGCTGGAATAGTGGACGCTGCCGCACAGGCAACCGCCATCGATAGTGGTCATGGGAACGCTTCCTTTGGGATGGAGTAAACAGGTGCGATTGCCGGCGCCTCAAGGCGCCGGACGCTAAAGCAAAGGCGAATGACGGGGGCCGATCATCGTGTTCTGAGCAGGCGTGACAGCCTTGGGCTTCCACACAGCGGCGTGACGCTCGGTGTGCCGGAACGAGGTAAAACCAATGCTGAACCAGAAACAGGCCAACAGCCCCGACAGCAGGCAGACAATCAACATCGCGTACTTAATCGCTGCCAGATCATGCAGCACATGATCAGTCAGCAAGCCAACGGCGACGGGGCCCAATCCAGCACCCAGCAGATTGATCATGCCGGTGTACATTGCCGCGAACTGGCCGCGCATCGGTGCCGGAGCACTCTCTTGAATCGCCGCCGGCCCGGCACCAAAGAAGATGAACCAGAACGGGCAAGAAATCGCGAGAAAGATCAGCGCCAACTGGGCCGTGGGCATCAGCAACATCAACGAGCTGCTCAAGGTCAGACCAAAGCCGCCGACCACCGCAACCCGCAAATTGCCATGCATCACACCTCGCTTGCGCCAGTAGTCGCCCAGCCAACTGCCGACCAGCGCCCCCAAGGGCCCGAGAAAACACAGAAACAGGCCTAACTGCTTACCGATTTCGGCATAGGTCCAGGCGAACTCGCGAACGAAAAACGTCGGCACCCAACTGCTCATCGCGTACACACCCATGTAGAAAAAACCACCGCCCAGCATCAACGCTGAATAGCTTCTACGGTTCGAGCGAAGAAAGGCCATGACCTCTGAAAACGGCAACTGACTCGCGCCAGCCATGCGCTGTTGAGCGGTGTTTTTTCGGGTCCTGGGCTCGGGAATAACCGTCACCATCAAAGCGATCAGAAGCCCTGGCAGACCAATAGTCAGGAACGTTAGTTGCCAGGCCTCTAACTTGCCCAGCAGTGGCAATGTGGGCGCTGCAGCGGTGAACACCCCCAACACCGTGCCGCCGATGAGCAAACCGGCGCCCGCCCCGAACGGGCCGGCAGCACCAAAAATACCCAGTGCTTTACCCCGCCGGTGAGGAGGAAACAGATCGGCCAGCAATGACACCGTGCCAGGAATCAGCACCGCTTCGCCGACTGCTACGCCAATACGCGCCAGCAGCAGATGCCAATAGTCACTGGCCAAGCCGCCCGCCGCCGTGGCCAGGCACCACAGAGCGATCCCCACGGCAATCACCATGCGGCGGTTGCCGTGGTCAACCAAACGAGCAATGGGCATCCCCACCACGGCGTAGAACGCCGCGAAGGTGAAGCCATGCAACAGCCCCATCAAGGTATCGCTGACACCCAGCGAGTGCTGGATTGGACCGACCAGCAAGGTCAGGATTTGCCGGTCCATGATGGAGAAAACATAAGCCAGCAGCAGGGTGCACACGGCATACCACGCACTGTGTCGGCTCACACCCAGCCAGGGTTGCTCACCGAGCACGCTAGCATCGGACTTCTGGGACATGGTTGTGCCTCGTTGTTCTTATTTTTAACGGAGGAGTGCAAACACTCGCCCCTTGGCTCAGGCCGCGGGGCGAGCCCTGGTTAACCGTGTGTTCCGTCCTTGCAACTGGCCTGCGTCCAGATGTTATTTTCGCGCCAGAAGTTTTCCTTGCGCCAGTACGCCGGCAAACCACTGCCCGTCGAGCGAATGACTCGCTTGAGCAGCACTTTCAGCAGTTGTGCCTCTTCGAAGTTCAATGCTTGTTCTGCAGACGTTTCGGCGGCCTTGGCAAACGCCAATAACTCAATAGCAAAGCGCCGTCCCTGCTCAGTGAAATGCACCCGTCGATCTTGGTCGCAAACAATCAGGCTGCGATCGATTAACGGCTGCAGGTCTTTCGCCGAAACCCCCTGCCCCGATATCGCAACGAGATGCTGCAGATCCGCCAGGGTGCGGCCATCGCCCATGCTGAGCACTGTCAGCAACTCGTAGTCAATGTCTCGCAGGCCCTGCTCCTTGAGGCGCTCTCGAATCGGCATGAGCAATTGGTAATAGGTACGGCCCAACAGAAAACCAAGCCAGTCGTCTTCGAAGCTCGAGCTGTCGCCCTCAAGCACGCTGTTCTTCTTGAGCAGCAGACTGTAGCCACCGCTGTGGAAGACAAGAGGCGACTTGTCGAAGCTGTCGAAGGCCACCACTTCACCAACGAAAATGATGTGATCGCCGCCCTCATAGCGGTAGGTAGTCCGGCACTGAAAACGGGCCGAACAGCCTTCGAGCAACGGTATCTCACCCGGACCACGTTGCAGGGATAGTGTGGCGAACTTGTCTTCACCCCGTTTGGCAAAACGGTTCGACAGCGACTCCTGATCTGCCGAGAGAATATGCACCGCGAAGTGCTCGGCATCGATAAAGGCCGATGCGCTTGACGAGGTCTTGCTCAGGCTCCACAGCACCATCGGCGGCTCAAGCGAAACTGAATTGAAGCTGTTAGCGGTCAGGCCATAATCCTGTCCGTCCTCTCCACGGGTGGTGACAATAGTCACACCCGTGGTGAACGCCCCAAGCGCCTGGCGGAACTGCTTGGGATCGATATGGGAGGTGTTCATTGGCGTGCTCCATCGCTGCCGGGGCGGCAGCGAATTGTCGTCGTAGGTTCAAAAAATCAGCGGTTCAGCAGCGGCATGACCAGACGGCCAAAGCGCTCGGCTTCTTCATGATGGGGGTAGCCGGAAAGGCAGAACCCGCTACAACCTGCGTCGACGAACGCCATTAATTGATCCGCGACCTGCTGTGGATTGCCGACCACCGCAACGCCCGCACCAGGACGAACTTCCGTGATACCAGTCCACAGGTGCGGAGTCATCTTGCGGCCCACGGTCTGGGACAGTTCTTTCTGCCGTTGGTTGGCCACAGACTCTGCCATCATCGTCTTGACCTCAGACAGCCAGGTCGGATCTGCGCCGGTGACCAACGCATCGGCCGCAGCCCAGGCTTCTTCTTCGGTTTCTCGGCAGATGATTTGCAGCCGCATGGCGAACTCAATTTCCTCGCCTCGACCGTACTTCGCTGCGCGCTCACGCATCTCCTGGATTTGTTCGGCGATGCGCTCCGGGTAATCACCCCAGAACAGGTGAACAGCCGCGTGCTTGGCGGAAATCTCCGCAGCCTGCTCTGAACCGCCGCCAAGGAAAAAGGGCGGGTGCGGCTGCTGGAAGTTCTCCAGGGTCTTTCTCGGCCCGTGCACTTGATAGTACTTGCCGTTGTACTCGACCCCCTCCTCTGTCCACAGGCGTTTCATCAGCTCGACCTCTTCCTCCATCTGCTCGTAACGCGCTTCCTTGGAGCTGATCGAGCCTTCAGCGTACGCGTCTTTTTCACTGAGGCCAGCGATCAGGTTGACGTAGATACGGCCTTGGGAAAGTTGGTCGAAGGTGGAAAACATCCGCGCCTGCGCCACAGGATGGATGATGCCGGGCTTCACAGCGACCAATGCTTTGAGTTTTGTCGTACGCGAGATCAGGAACGAGGCAGTGACCCAAGCGTCCCAGCAGTATGGGGTGACCGGCACCAGCACATAATCGAAACCGGCGTCTTCAGCAGACCTCCCCACCCGCTCAAAATGCTCCATCGATTGCGCAACACTTTTGCTCGGATCACTGAACGCCGTGGTGTCACCAAATGTCGGGATGAACCAACCAAATTGCAGCTTTTTATTGTTATTCATGATGTGTGCTCTCGTACGAATGAACGATGCGATGCACTAAATCAAACCCTCGACAATGGGGGAAATGAATATGTAACATTTATGGTATGCACAATATAAATACAAAAACGCTAGACCTGAATTTACTGGTGGTGTTTGCCACGTTGTGGGACACCCGTAACGTCACGCGCGCAGGCGAACGCCTGGCACTGAGCCAATCCGCCGTGAGCCATGCACTGCGCCGCTTGCGCGAACGCCTGGATGATGAGCTGTTCGTGTTGGGCAGCAGCGGCCTGGTGCCGACGCCACGGGCGATGGAACTGATTGCTCCGGTGCGTGAAGCGCTGGAAAAAATCGACCAGGCGTTGCAAGGCGGTGATGCCTTTGTGCCCGCTACAACGCAGCGCAAATTCCGCATCGCTGCGGGCGATTTCGTCGAGTTTCTGATCCTGCCGAAGTTGATCCAGTACATCTCCCATCAAGCACAGGGGGTGATGATTGAAGTGGTACCGCTGCCTGCGACCAACGGCCTGTCGACAATGCTGGAAAGCGGCGAGATCGATCTGGTGATCAATACCCCCATGACACTTGGCGCTGGGCTGCGCCATGAGCACATCACCGCTATCCAATTGGTGACGATGATCTGGGCCCGTGAAGGCGTTCCACCTGGGCGTTTCCCCTTGGAGCTCTATCTGCAGCGACCACAAGTGATGATCGAGGTGCATCAGCGTACTGGCAATATCATCGACCGAACCCTCAATGACCAGGGCCTGGAACGACGCATTGGTGCGCTGGTGCAAAATTTTATGGCGATGCCGGTGATCGCGGCGCAAACCGGCTACATCTGCAATTTACCGAAACTGATCGCTCAGGTGTTTGCGGACAATTTCGGCCTCAGCTGTCATGAACCACCCGTGGAGTTCCCTGAACCTGAATTGGTTGCGTATTGGCACACTCGATACGATGCAGACCCTGGCCTGATCTGGTTACGAGAACGTGTGAAGAACTGCATCTTGGCCTGAGGGAACTGAGCCTGTCGCTGTAGGCGACGGCGTGGTTCAACAGTACTGAAGGGCTGAGTTATATGGTGTCCCAGGGCAGGTTCGAACTGCCAACCTTCCCCTTAGGAGGGGGATGCTCTATCCAATTGAGCTACTGAGACACAAGCGCCGGCAACGAGCGTTGCGCGGCAGAGGACGGCGTGCATGTTAACCAGCACGTCGGCATTTGTCATGTCATCCGTGGGGCTTTTTGCCTGTAGCCATTTTGCACCTGCAGGTGCGGATCGTGCATTCTGCAACAAGGCAGCAGGCCATCATTGCAGATTGCACGGGGCTGTTACTTAAAAAGTATCTCAAGTCATTGATTTTAAAGGATTAAACCAAAGAAAAAGGCTGGCATGCCGTGTGCAACACCTACTCCATAAAAAAGTGCCCGGCAACCGCCCTCACCCTGTGGAGTATGCCTGATGAACCGCTCATTGCTCCTGCTTAACGCCCTGGCATTGGCCATACTGGTGGGGTTGATAATGCAACCGGAAGGTTCCGCTGCAGCGTTCCAGGGGCAACCAATACCATCGATACCTGCGCAAAAGGCAGTATTTGACGCTCAAGCAGAAAAGCCGCCTGCTGCGACCCAGCCTTCCCTGCTGCAACCCAGCGCCCCGCAGGAGCGCTTGGTGTTCTAAAGGCTCATCCACTGGCGAGCACGCCCTGCTCCCGCAACAGGTCAAGCAAGCGCGCCACGGCCTCATCAAGGCTCGTGGAATTGTCCAACAGGTGCACGCCGTGATCAGCGACGCTCAATTGCTGACTGCGCGCCAGACGCTGCTCAATGTCCTCAAGCGCTTCCCGGCCACGGGCAAGCAAACGCTGGCGTAGGACGTGTGGTTCGACGCTGAGCAAAATTGCCAGAAGATCAGGATATTGCTGCCGTGCTTGCGCCAAGTGTGCGCGTGATCCATTGACCAGGACTGCTCTGCCCTGCGCCAACCAGTTGTCGATTTGCACCGGGATTCCATACGCCAGGCCATTGGCCCGCCAATGCAAGGCGAACTCGCCCTCGGCACACAGCTGTTCAAAGCGTTCGCAGGAAACGCCAACAGCATCTTCACCTTTGGCTTCAGCCGAACGGGTGATCACCCGCCGTGCGACAACCACATTGTGAGTGTCTAACGTTGCCCTGGCAGCATCGATCAGTGAGTCCTTGCCAGAACCGGAAGGCCCCATCAAATAGATCAGGCGCCCAGGGAGTGCTGTACGAGGGTCGGCGCTTGCGTCATGCTGCATAGCCACTATGCTCATCGGTAAGGAAGCCTGCGCATTCTAGACGCTTTCCATGGCCTTTTTCGCCTATTGCCTACGGACTTAGCAAAAGGTCCCGACGGGCCGCAAAAGGAAAAAATGATAACTTTTCAAACCAGTGCTCATTTCTGATAATTGGTACTGGCAAAACGCCTTTACCCGACTCAATATTTGTCACAGAATTGACGCCAAGGAACCGGCGACAATGAGGCATGATTCTCACCTCATTCACAATTCAGGTTGAACATTTTGTCGCCGTGATGGTCGTACTGAAATCGTGCGGCCAATTTCGAGAACCGCTTCCCCTGAACTAAAACCGGTCAATTATATGCGCCCAATGAAACAGGCTGTTTACTCAAGCCGCACCGCTGACAAATTCGTCGTCCGCCTCCCCGACGGAATGCGTGAGCGCATTGCCGAGGTAGCGCGCCACCATCATCGCAGCATGAACTCGGAAATCATCGCCCGCCTGGAACAGAGCCTGATCCAGGAAGGAGCCCTGGGTGACGAGCTGAGCATGCGCCTGGACAGCCCGGAGCTGTCGCTGCACGAACGTGAGTTGCTGCAACGCTTCCGTCAACTTTCCCACCGCCAGCAGAACGCTCTGGTGGCCTTGATTGCCCACGACGTCGAGATGGCAGCTGACGCCTCCTGAAGACTGACCCGCAATTGAAAAAGCCAGCGTAAGCTGGCTTTTTTGTGTCTGGGCTATGGCACTTACAACAGGAAGATCGTCGCCAACCCGAGGAAGATAAAGAACCCGCCGCTATCGGTCACGGCCGTGATCATCACACTGGCGCCCATGGCCGGATCACGCCCCAGGCGCGCCAGGGTCATCGGAATCAGTACGCCCATCAGCGCCGCCAGCAGCAGGTTGAGGGTCATCGCCGCAGTCATCACCACACCCAGTGACCAACTGCCGTACAACAGGTACGCGACCACGCCGATCACACCGCCCCACACCAGGCCGTTGATCAAGGCAACAGCCAGCTCCTTGCGCATCAGTCGCGAGGTGTTGCCAGGGCTGACCTGATCGAGCGCCATGGCCCGCACAATCATGGTAATCGTCTGGTTACCGGAGTTGCCGCCGATACCCGCCACAATCGGCATCAGCGCCGCCAATGCCACCAGTTTCTCGATTGAGCCCTCAAACAGGCCGATCACACGCGAGGCCACAAACGCCGTAATCAGGTTGATCGCCAGCCACGCCCAACGGTTGCGCAACGAACGCCAGACCGAGGCAAAGATGTCTTCCTCTTCGCGCAGACCGGCCATGTTCAGCACTTCGGTCTCGCTCTCTTCACGAATCAGGTCGACCATTTCGTCGATAGTCAGACGGCCGATCAGGCGACCGTTCTTGTCTACCACGGGCGCCGATACCAGGTCGTACCGTTCGAACGCCTGGGCAGCGTCGTAGGCGTCCTCTTCCGGCTGGAACAGTACCGGGTCGTCCGCCATGACGTCGGCGACTTTCTTCTCGGGGTCGTTAACCAGCAGGCGCTTGATTGGCAGCACGCCCTTGAGAATGCCGTCATAGTCGACAACGAACAGTTTGTCGGTATGCCCCGGCAGCTCTTTGAGCCGGCGTAGGTAACGCAATACTACTTCCAGGCTGACGTCTTCGCGGATGGTGACCATCTCGAAGTCCATCAACGCACCGACCTGCTCCTCGTCATAGCTCAGCGCGGAGCGAACACGCTCACGTTGCTGGGCATCGAGGGTTTCCATCAGCTCATGGACAACGTCACGCGGCAACTCAGGCGCCAGGTCAGCCAGCTCGTCGGCGTCCATTTCCTTGGCAGCAGCGAGCAGCTCATGATCGTCCATGTCGGCGATCAGGGTTTCACGAACCGAGTCGGATACTTCCAGGAGGATGTCGCCGTCGCGCTCGGCCTTGACCAGTTGCCAGACGGTCAGACGATCGTCCAGGGGCAAGGCTTCAAGAATGTAGGCGACGTCGGCAGAGTGCAGATCATCGAGCTTGCGCTGCAGCTCAACGAGGTTCTGGCGGTGAACGAGGTTTTCTACCAGGTCATGGTGATGACCCTCCTGACGGTGCGTCAGGTCTTCGACCACGCGTTGACGCTGCAGCAGTTCGACCACCTGGGCCAGGCGATCCTGCAAGCTCTCTTGCGTCTTTTTTGCTTCGATTTCAGTCATAGGCGAACTCCACTCCCAGCAGCGGAGCACGCCGGGAGAATCAATCAGTCAGATCTTGATTGGCAAAACTTGCTATTGAGTAACTACTGGGTAAGTCCATGGTGGTATTCCACAAGCCCCGGCGGGGCTGACGGGCGCAATCATACACCGCTTATGCTGTCAGAGTGCTGAAAAAATCGTGGTTAGAACAATCGTTTGCGCGACAGAGTTAGGACAACCTCTGCCTCTCTCTGTGCGACGGCGAGCAGAATAAAAAAAACACATGTCAGCAAGAAAAAGATAGAACGCAGAAAAGCAAAAAGCCCGCCTGAGTAGGCGGGCTTTCTGTTGTATGGTGCACTCAGGAGGATTCGAACCTCCGACCGCTCGGTTCGTAGCCGAGTACTCTATCCAGCTGAGCTATGAGTGCAGGGTTGGCGCTTGATAGACCAGATCACCTCTGGTTGAAGCTGAAACAACATTCAAGATGAACACTGTTTCGTCGTATGGTGCACTCAGGAGGATTCGAACCTCCGACCGCTCGGTTCGTAGCCGAGTACTCTATCCAGCTGAGCTATGAGTGCAGGGTTGGCGCTTGATGGACCAGATCACCTCTGGTTGAAGCTGAAGCAACTTTCAAGATGAAAACCGCTTCGTCGTATGGTGCACTCAGGAGGATTCGAACCTCCGACCGCTCGGTTCGTAGCCGAGTACTCTATCCAGCTGAGCTATGAGTGCATTTGTTACCGCGCATTATAGACCGCTAAATCTTTTTGCCAACCACTTTTTCGTTTAATTTCAACGACTTAGGCGATTCAGGCAGATTACAGCGTCCTACATGAATAATGGCGGAGAAGGGGGGATTCGAACCCCCGATACCCTTGTGAGGTATACTCCCTTAGCAGGGGAGCGCCTTCGGCCACTCGGCCACCTCTCCGCAACACGGGGCGTATAATAACCAGACCCTTCCCCGTTTGCAAACTCTTTTTTGAAAAAAACTCGATAAAAATTAATGGCTTGGTTCTTCGTCCTTCTCTTTCTTGATCCGCAGGTAGATTTCCTCGCGGTGGACGGCCACTTCTTTAGGGGCGTTTACACCGATTCGCACCTGGTTTCCTTTGACGCCGAGTACGGTCACGGTGATTTCGCCGTCGCCAATGATCAAGCTCTCGGCGCACCGACGAGTCAGAATCAACATATGTTTCTCCTCACGAAATTCAGTTCAGGGACAACAGTCTGCAAAAAAAAGGGCTTCAGCCTTTAGCCCGTGACGGCTAGCGACCTACGCCTAAGTATTGACCAGCGCGAGTAAAACGACAGATTTCTCACACCAGCCAGAAACAAGAAGGGCGCGGCTAAGCCGCGCCCTTGAGGCACTGCGTTACTCACCCTGTCGGGCGGGGGCGTCCAGCTCGAAGGCGGTGTGCAGAGCGCGTACCGCCAGCTCCAGGTACTTCTCTTCGATCACCACCGAGACCTTGATCTCGGACGTGGAGATCATCTGGATGTTGATGCTCTCCTTGGCCAGGGCTTCGAACATACGGCTGGCAACACCCGCATGGGAACGCATGCCGACGCCAACAATCGAGACCTTGGCGATGTTGGTGTCACCCACCACTTCGCGGGCATTGAGCTCCAGCGCGGTGGTATCCAGGACCTTGTGCGCCTTGTCGTAGTCGTTGCGGTGCACGGTGAAGGTGAAGTCGGTGGTGTTATCGTGCGAAACGTTCTGCACGATCATGTCGACTTCGATGTTCGCGGCACTGATCGGGCCGAGGATCTTGAAAGCAACGCCCGGGGTATCCGGTACGCCACGGATAGTCAGCTTGGCTTCATCGCGATTGAAGGCGATGCCGGAAATGATCGGCTGTTCCATGGATTCCTCTTCATCAATAGTAATGAGGGTACCCGGACCCTCCTGGAAGCTGTGCAGCACGCGCAGCGGAACGTTGTACTTGCCGGCGAACTCGACGGCACGGATCTGCAGAACCTTGGAACCGAGGCTGGCCATTTCCAGCATCTCTTCAAAGGTGATCTTGTCCAGACGCTGCGCCTGAGGCACCACACGCGGGTCAGTGGTATAGACACCATCGACGTCGGTGTAGATCTGGCACTCGTCCGCCTTGAGCGCTGCCGCCAGGGCAACCCCCGTGGTATCCGAGCCACCGCGACCGAGGGTGGTGATATTGCCGTGCTCGTCGACACCCTGGAACCCGGCAACCACAACCACCCGCCCGGCCTTGAGGTCGCCACGGATCTTCTGGTCATCGATCTGCAGGATGCGTGCTTTGTTGTGCGCGCTGTCGGTGAGGATACGCACCTGGTTGCCGGTGTAAGACACCGCAGGCACGCCCCGCTTCATCAGCGCCATGGCCAGCAAGGCAATGGTCACTTGCTCACCGGTAGACACGATCACATCCAGCTCACGCGGAACTGGCTGATCACTGATCTGCCTGGCCAGGTCGATCAGGCGATTGGTTTCGCCACTCATCGCCGATAGCACAACTACCAGGTCATCGCCGGCCTCGCGGAATTTCTTGACCTTGTCGGCAACCTGCTCGATTCGCTCGACCGTGCCGACCGAAGTGCCGCCAAATTTCTGTACGATCAACGCCATTTCAAAGCCGCCTCAGCCCATGAAGGGCACCCAATAAACATTCAAACGACACCCAGGCCCGCCACTAGACGACGGGCCAAAGGCTGTCTTAAACGCCCTGTTCCACGAATGGCACGGTCAGGGCCAGCGCGTTGTCCAGCGCTGCAGTGTCAACGCCACCACCTTGCGCCATGTCCGGACGACCGCCGCCCTTGCCGCCCACCGCGGCAGCGGCTTGCTTCATCAAATCACCGGCTTTGAGTTGGCCAGTCAGGTCTTTGGTTACGCCAGCAACCAGCACAACCTTTTCCTCATGGACACTGCCGAGCAGGATCACTGCGCGGCCGAGTTTGTTCTTCAACTGATCGACCAGCGCCAAGAGCGCCTTGCCGTCCTGACCATCCAGACGTGCAGCCAGGACCTTGACACCCTTGACCTCAACGGCCGAGTTGGACAGATCGTCGCCCGCAGCGCTAGCGGCCTTGGCCTGCAGTTGCTCCAGCTGTTTTTCCAGCTGGCGATTGCGCTCCAGGACTGCCGAGAGCTTGTCGATCAGGTTGTCGCGACTGCCCTTGACCAGTTGCGCGGCTTCCTTGAGCTGCTCTTCGGCAGCATTGAGGTAAGCCAGTGCCGCCTCACCGGTGACCGCTTCAATACGGCGCACACCGGAGGCAACGCCACCTTCGCTGATGATCTTGAGCAGGCCGATATCACCGGTACGTTTGGCGTGGATACCGCCGCACAGCTCGACGGAGAAGTCACCGCCCATGCTCAGCACGCGTACGTTATCGCCATACTTCTCACCGAACAGCGCCATGGCGCCCTTCTGTTTGGCGGTTTCGATATCGGTCTCTTCGGTTTGCACCTCGGAGTTCTTGCGCACTTCGCGATTGACGATGTCTTCCAGCGCCTTGAGCTGCTCTGGCTTGACCGCTTCGAAGTGACTGAAGTCGAAACGCAGGCGCTGACTGTCGACCAGCGAGCCTTTCTGTTGTACGTGATCGCCCAGCACTTGACGCAAGGCTGCGTGCAGCAAGTGAGTGGCGGAGTGGTTCAGCGACGTGGCGTGCTGGACATCGGCATCGACCTTGGCTTGAACCTGAGCACCGACCACCAGGCTACCGCTGGCAACGATGCCGTGGTGCAGGAAGGCACCGCCGGTCTTGGTGGTGTCGCGCACATCAAAGCGCACATTGCCGGCCTGCAGGTAGCCGGTATCACCGACCTGGCCACCGGATTCGGCATAGAACGGCGTGCGATCGAGGATCACTACGCCCTGCTCGCCTTCCGCCAACTGCTCGACGACTTTGCCATCTTTATAGAGCGCAACGATGTTGGCAGCGCTTTCGGTGGCGGTGTAACCGGTGAACTCGGTGGCCACATCGACTTTGACCAGGGTGTTGTAATCCAGGCCGAAGGCGCTGGCCGAACGCGCGCGCTCACGCTGCGCTTCCATTTCGCGCTCAAAGCCTGCCTCATCGATGGTCAGCTCACGCTCACGGGCGATGTCGGCGGTCAGGTCCATCGGGAAGCCGTAGGTGTCGTAGAGTTTGAACACCACGTCACCCGGAACCACGCTACCTTTGAGCTCGGCCAGGTCCTGCTCGAGGATCTTCAAGCCCTGCTCCAGGGTCTTGGCGAACTGCTCTTCTTCAGCCTTGAGCACACGTTCGATGTTGGCCTGTTGCTGCTTGAGTTCCGGGAAGGCTTCGCCCATCTCGGCGACCAGCGCTGCAACGATCTTGTAGAAGAAGCTGCCCGTGGCGCCCAGCTTGTTGCCGTGACGGCAGGCGCGACGAATGATCCGACGCAGCACGTAACCACGACCTTCATTGGATGGCAGCACGCCATCGGCAATCAGGAAGCCGCAGGAGCGGATATGGTCGGAAACCACTTTGAGCGAAGACTGCTCTTCGTTCTTGCAGCCGATAGCGGCGGCAGAGGCCTCGAGCAGGCTGCGGAACAGGTCGATCTCATAGTTCGAGTGCACGTGCTGCATGACCGCACTGATGCGTTCAAGGCCCATACCGGTATCCACCGACGGTGCAGGCAGCGGGTGCAGCACACCATCGGCCGTACGGTTGAACTGCATGAAAACGTTGTTCCAGATCTCGATGTAACGGTCGCCGTCTTCTTCTGGCGAGCCGGGTGGGCCACCCCAGATGTCAGGGCCGTGGTCGTAGAAGATCTCGGTGCAAGGGCCGCACGGGCCCGTGTCGCCCATGGTCCAGAAGTTGTCGGAAGCGTAAGGCGCGCCTTTGTTGTCGCCAATACGCACCATACGCTCGGCCGGAACGCCAATTTCCTGGGTCCAGATGTCGTAGGCTTCATCGTCACTGGCGTAGACGGTGACCCAGAGCTTTTCTTCCGGCAGCCCCAGCACCTTGGTCAGGAAGGTCCAGGCGTAGGTGATGGCGTCCTTCTTGAAGTAATCGCCGAAGCTGAAGTTACCCAGCATCTCGAAGAAGGTGTGGTGACGCGCGGTGTAGCCGACGTTTTCCAGGTCGCTGTTCTTGCCACCGGCACGCACGCACTTCTGGCTGCTGGTGGCGCGGGTGTAGGCGCGCTTTTCCTGGCCAAGGAAGCAGTCTTTGAACTGGTTCATCCCCGCGTTGGTGAACAGCAGGGTCGGGTCATTGCCCGGAATCAAGGAGCTGGAGGCAACTCGGGTATGTCCCTGCTCTTCGAAGAAGCGAAGGAAGGCTTCACGGATTTCTGCGCTTTTCATAGGTTCTTCCACGGAAACGGCGGCCCTGAGGCAAATGCTTGCGTCAAATTGACGAAACGACGGCAAAGGGCCGCATTATATCGGGCCTTAGGCTTGGGTGCAGTGTGTTTATGCTATAGAAACCGTCAATTGGACGGCTTGCAACGACATTCGCAGACAAAAGCGGTTAAAACCTCCTTCGCTACACACGCCTGAGCGGCCTAGACCTGGTTTACATGCTGATACGTTATTACTGGGGACGTATAAAGCAATTGGCAAGGTTTCCCGGATGAAATGTCATTCATCCAGGAAATAATCGTTAGCAGCCTATACGTCGGCCTGACAGGTGTGCTAATAATTCCCCGCCACCGGCGACCGGTGGCAACGTTCTCAGGGCGGGGTGCAATTCCCCACCGGCGGTAATTGCGCCCATGCGCATAGCCCGCGAGCGCTTGCAGGCATGTCTTGCAAGGTCAGCAGACCCGGTGTGATTCCGGGGCCGACGGTCATAGTCCGGATAAAGAGAGAACGGGATAGGCACCGCTATGCCTGTCGTTGCGCGCCTGCGTGACGAAATCCCCTTCGATCCAACTGCCCTGTTTCTCATACAAACAGGAGTCCGTTTCAATGCAACCTACCGCAATCGATAGCAAAAACCCGTCCCACGAGCGCATCGCGTTCATCCAGGCCTGCTGGCACAAGGATATCGTCGATCAGGCACGCAAAGCCTTTGTCGAGGAAATGGGGGTGTTGGGCTATCAGGCAAGCGATATCGATTTTTTTGAAGTCGGTGGCGCCTTCGAAATTCCCTTGCACGCCAAGTTGCTGGCCCGTAGCGGCCGCTATGCCGGCATTGTCGCCGCTGGCTTGGTGGTCGATGGCGGCCTGTATCGCCATGAGTTCGTCGCCCAGTCGGTGATCAGCGGCCTGATGCAGGTTCAGCTGGAAACCGAAGTGCCGGTGTTCTCGGTGGTACTGACCCCGCATCACTTCCATGCAGGCGACGAGCACCAGAATTTCTACTTCGAGCATTTCCTGGTCAAGGGTGCCGAGGCGGCGAAGACCTGTGCTGATACGCTGCAGAAACTGCGCGCACTGCGTCGCAATGAAATGCCGCAGAAACGCGTAGGCTGACAGCAACTCAGTGGGAGCCGGCCTTGCTGGCGATAGCATCGGCACAACATCAGCTGTTGCACGGTGCCTGCATCGCCGGCAAGGCCGGCTCCCACAACATCAATCAATTGCCCCCGGCACTGGCCATCAGGCCAACTGGTCGGGGGTGGTCGGCACGATCAGAATTCCCGCGCGCAAGCCATTCTTGACCTTAGGGTTGGGGAAGATAATGCGAGCCCCCTCCTCCTCGACAATCCAACGCGTGCTGCTCAGGTCTTCAGCCAACAGATAGCCTTTGGACAATTCCGAGAAATTCTCGATGTCTGCCGGCAGGTGCAGATGGAAGCTGTCGCTGTGCTTGATGATCTCGCGCGCCACACTGAACAGCTGCAGGCCATCCAGCGCTTCGGGCACCTCAGGTTCATTGCCTTCGATGATCTGCTTCAGGCGAGTTTCCAGGCGCTCAAGGTTGACCTGCTCGTTCTGCCCAAAGGGACGTGCCTTGCCCAGCTCCAGAGTAAAGGCCTCAGCCTCAAGCTGCTCATAGGTGAAGGCGGTGAACGTGACGGATGTCTTGCTTTGCAGCAACACAGCCTCCATCCCGGCCGCATGCAGGCGCGCCAGTTCACGACGCGAATGCTGACGACCTTCCTTGAACGGATACAAGGCGAACTGCTCGATCTTCGAACCGCGAATCGCGGTATGCAGATCGTAGTGCAACCGGGTACGCCCGGGCACACTGAAAAAGGTGGTGGCCAAACGCTCCAGCTCGCAAGCGCGCAAGGCTTCCGAACCACTGGACAGTTCATGCCGACCGTTGAACAGCCGATTGACGTCCTGCTCAAGGTAACGCTCGCCCTTGCGAATCGCTTCGGGGTTACCAAACAGGAACAGAATCCGCGCCCGCGGCTTGATTTCGCCCCTGGCGACACCGTGCAGCAGCTCGTCGAGCAACTCGATCGGCGCGGTTTCATTGCCATGGATGCCCGCCGACAGCAGCAGGTCCATACCGTTGTCACGCGCCTCTGGAGGGCGCACTTCAAGTGCGCCCTCGCCAAGCCAGCGCATGCGCACGCCGTCGACAGTCAACTGGGTCTTCTCTGCCGGTTCACGACCGGCCAGGGTGAGTTCGAGCAGTTTGCCGAGGGCGAGCATGGGCTATTCCTTAGTGATGGTGGCCGCAATCAGGACCATGAACGTGATCGTCATCGTCGCCGGCATCGGCCGGTTCCATTTCCAGCTGCAGGCTGACCAGGTTGGTCGCCAGCGGGCGCAGCAACAAGTTGGCGTATTCGGCATCGTCTTCTTCAACATCGACGCCGATCAGCAGCTGACCACGGCCATCTTGCTGAATCCATACCTCCTTGCCTTGCCAGACCACCGCGAAGCGGGTGCAGGAAGTTTCCAGCTGGGTACCATCGTCATCTTCAAGGATCAGCTGCAGGGCGTCGGACATAGTCGAATTCTCTTTCAAGGTTGGAGTTGGAACGGATAGACCGAACCCAGTTTGAGGATCTGGGTCAGTTCATCCAGTGCCGTACGACATTCCAGCAACAACTGCGGGTCCGCCAGATCCGTTTCGCTCAAGCGGTCACGGTAGTGCTTGTCGACCCACTGGGTCAGGGTGTCGTACAGCGGCGCCGTCATGATAACCCCTGGATTGACCGCTGCCAGTTCAGTTTCGTTGAGTGCGACGCGCAACCGCAGACATGCTGGGCCTCCGCCGTTCTGCATGCTCTGCTTGAGGTCGAAGACCTTGACCTCGGCAACCGGACCACCTTGACCGGTCAAAGCCGACAAGTAAGCCCAGACCCGCTCGTTGTTGCGGCATTCTTCCGGCACGATCAGCAGCATCGAGCCGTCGGCACGGGACAGCAGCTGGCTGTTGAACAAGTACGAACGCACTGCATCCTCTACCGTCACAGCTGAGCGTGGCACACAGATCGCCTTGAAGTTGCCACCCCGTTTAGCCAGTTTAGCTTGCAGTTGGCCAAGCATCGCCTCGGTCTCGAGGAAGGCATCTTCGTGGTAGAACAGCACCTCACCGTTACCGACCGAAATCACATCATTGTGAAACACACCTTGGTCGATTACCGCAGGGTTCTGCTGGGCAAAGACTACGCCCTCTTCGCTCAGACCATGCAGCCGGGCAACCGCCTGAGAAGCTTCCAGGGTCTGGCGCGCCGGGTATTTCTGCGGCGCCGGGTAGCGGGTGTCAAAGGCGCTACGACCATAGACAAAGAACTCCACACCAGCCTCGCCATAGCTGCGGCAGAAGCGCGTATGGTTGGCCGCCCCTTCATCCCCGAATTGCGCCACCGCCGGCAACGCCGCGTGATGAGCGAAGTGCTTACTGTCAGCGAACATTGCCCCCAGCACACGGCTGGTGGTGGGATGCTCAATGCTGCGGTGATACTTGCAGTTGAGGTTGGCTGCGGTGAAATGCACGCGGCCATCGGCGGTATCAGCACTCGGGCTGACCGTGGCAGCGTTGGCGACCCACATGCTCGATGCCGAGCAGCTGGCAACCAGCAGCGGCATGGCCTCTTTGGCCGCACGTTGGATAACCTCGGCATCACTGCCGCAGAAGCCCAGACGGCGCAACGCACCCACGTCCGGACGCTCTTGCGGCGCCAGCACGCCCTGCTGGAAACCCATCTCCATCAGCGCCTTCATCTTCGCCAGACCCTGACGCGCCGCTTCACGCGGGTTGGAGCCCTGCTGGCTGTTGCTCTGCGAGGCAACGTTGCCGTAGGACAGCCCGCCGTAGTTATGCGTCGGTCCCACCAGACCATCAAAATTCACTTCAAACGATTTCATCGGCAAGGCTCCGTGGACCTTTTGTTATAGGGAGACGCCTGGCGTCAGCGTGGCAGGTAGGGTCAGGCTGGCGGTCTCCAGCGAGGCTACCGGGTAAGCGCAATAGTCGGCCGCATAGTAAGCACTGGCGCGGTGGTTGCCACTGGCACCCACACCACCGAACGGCGCGCTGCTAGCAGCGCCGGTCAGTTGCTTGTTCCAGTTGACGATGCCGGCACGGCTTTGCAGCCAGAAGTACTGGTAGCGCGCATGGGAGTCGGACAGCAAACCGGCAGCAAGGCCATACTGGGTGTTGTTGGCTTCAGCAATCGCTGCATCAAAGTCGCTGTAGCGAATGACCTGCAGTAGCGGGCCGAAGAATTCTTCATCCGGGCGATTGGCCACGGCGGTCACGTCGATGATCCCCGGGGTCAGCAAGGCCGCGGTGGCTTGCGGCTGGGTCATGCTCAGCAGCGATACACCGCCGTTACCTAGCAACTGCGCCTGAGCATCGAGCAACGCCTTGGCCGCCGCCAGGGAAATAACCGAGCCCATGAACGGGGCCGGCTGCTGATCAAAGGCACCGACAGCGATGTTTTTGCACACTTGGACCAGACGCTGGAGCAGCGCGTCGCCCCACGCGCCTTGCGGCACCAGCAGGCGGCGAGCACAGGTGCAACGCTGGCCGGCAGAAATAAACGCCGACTGGATGATGGTGTAGACCGCCGCCTCCAGATCCTTGACCTCATCAACGACCAGCGGGTTGTTGCCGCCCATTTCCAGC
Source organism: Pseudomonas sp. S06B 330 (assembly GCF_002845275.2). Taxonomy (NCBI): domain Bacteria; kingdom Pseudomonadati; phylum Pseudomonadota; class Gammaproteobacteria; order Pseudomonadales; family Pseudomonadaceae; genus Pseudomonas; species Pseudomonas tussilaginis. The sequence continues at coordinate 4,292,835 of NZ_CP088149.1, forward strand.
GCCAGAATCTTGTCCGGGCGCCCGGCGAATTGCTGGTGCAACAGATTGCCGGTACGGCTCGAACCGGTGAAGAACAAACCGTCGATACCCGGATTGGCGGCAAGCGCCACACCGGTTTCGCGCGCGCCTTGGACCAGGTTCAATACACCCGCCGGTAGGCCCGCCTCAATCCAGCACTTGACCGTCAGCTCAGCAACTTTGGGGGTCAGTTCGCTAGGTTTGAACACCACGGTATTACCGGCCAGCAGCGCCGGAACGATGTGGCCATTAGGCAAGTGGCCAGGGAAGTTGTAGGGCCCGAATACTGCCACCACGCCGTGGGGCTTGTGCCGCAACACGGCGGTGGCATCGGCCAGCGGGCCACTCTTCTCACCCGTACGTTCACGGTAGCTTTGTACGGAGATGGCCACCTTGTTGACCATACTGGTCACTTCCGTGGCGGCTTCCCACAGCGGCTTGCCGGTCTCTTCACCGATGCAGTGAGCCAGCGCCTCTGCGTTGGCCTTGAGCGCGGCGGCAAAAGCCTCGAGCACACTGATGCGTGCCTCCAGCGACTGCAATGCCCAGCCAGCAAAGGCCTGACGCGCAGCCTTGACCGCGCTGTCGACCTGTTCGGTGGTTGCCCCCTGGCCCTGCCAGACAACTTTTTGACTAACCGGATCCAGTGACTGCAGTGCTTCGCCCTGCCCGACCTGCCAGCTACCGGCGATGAAGTGAGTCGTCATTATTTGGCCTCCCGGGCAGCAGACAGCGGCACAGCACGCACTTGGTCACCGGCGCTCAGGCGCAGGCGTTTAGCAGTCAAAGGATCAACCACCAAGGTGCCGGCCGCCAAGCGCGCTGGCGCTGCCGTGATTCGGCACTCTTCGCGCTTACGGTTATGGATGATGAACGGTGTGGCGTCGTCGCCTGGGGTACCGACGGCGAGCACCAAGGCCTGACTGTCATGCACCGCACGGATCTTGGCGGTTTCACACTCCACTGCCGGGCCGGCGTCGAAGATATCGACGTAGCCCTGGTAACTGAAACCTTCGCTCTTGAGCATGGCAAGCGCCGGCTCGGTATCGGTATGTACGCGGCCAATCACGCCCCGCGCAGCCTCGGAGAGGAAGCAGGTGTACAACGGAAACTTGGGCATCAGCTCGGCGATAAAGGCCTTATTGCCGACACCGGTGAGGTAGTCAGCCTGGCTGAACTCCATTTTGAAGAAGTGCCGGCCCAGGCTTTCCCAGAACGGCGAACGGCCTGCCTCATCAGACATGCCGCGCATCTCGGCAATGATCTTGTTGCCAAACAGCTCGGCAAACTCCGCAATGAACAGCAGGCGCGCCTTGGCCAGCAGGCGGCCATTGAGGCCGCTGCGATAATCACTGCGCAGGAACAATGAGCACAGCTCGGAGTTGCCGGTCAGGTCGTTGGCCAGAAACAGCGTCGGGATCTCACGGTAGATATTCAGCTCTTGAGAGGCACTGACCGTCAGACCGACCCGGTAGTTGTACCAGGGCTCACGCAAGCCGACGGCTCCGGCAATGGCGGAAATACCCACGACCACGCCGTCGTCGTTTTCCAGCACGAACAGGTAATCGGCATCGCCGCGCTCAGCTTCGCCACGGAACGTCTTCTCGGCCCAGCCAACCCGGTGCGCCAGGCGCTCCTCGTTGGCCGGCAAGGTGGTCAAGCCGGTGGTGCCAGTGCTGCGGGCCAACTCGATCAGCGCCGGTAAATCGCTGCTGCGTACGGGACGAACGATCATGCTATCTCCTCGGGCGGCGGCCTTTGGCCTGCCGCAAAACTCGACCTGGGGTGCGCGGTTATCGAACCGCAGGGATCAAACCGCGACCAGGCGCACGCTGGCGCCTTCACCGACGCCCAGGGCCTCGGCAGCTTCAAGACTCAGGGTAACCGGCTTGCCTGGTACCCAATCGAGCTCCAGCAGCACCGCGCGGTAATCTTGGAGTTGGCCATTGCAGACCAGGTACAGACGCCCGCCCTTGACCACGCTACTGTCGAGCTTGACCGGCACCACGCGGCTCTGGGCAATCGAACGGATGCTCGACACCCGTGCATGCAGGGTCGGACCACCGTCGAAGATATCGATGTAATGATCGGTCTCGAAGCCTTCGCGCATCAGGATGTCGAAGGTGATCTGCGCCCGCGGATGAACCTGGCCCATGGCCTCTTGCGCAGCATCTGGCAGCAATGGCACGTAGATTGGGTAGTGCGGCATCAACTCGGCCAGAAAGGTCCGGCTTTTGAGGCCGCACAGGCGCTCGGCTTCCGCATAATTGAGATCAAAAAAGTTACGCCCAATGGCGTCCCAGAATGGCGAATCACCCTTCTCATCGCTGTAACCGACGATTTCGGTCACTACCGAATCGGCGAACCGCTCAGGGTGAGCAGCCATGAACAGTAGGCGGCCACGGGAGTTGAGCTCCGACCAGCCGGTGCCAACCAACTCCGGCAGGACGTAGAAGCTGGTCAGCAAGCTGTTGCCGGTCAAGTCATGGCACTGCGAGAGGACATGGATCTTGTTGTGAATCTTCAGCTCGCGCGAGGCATGTACAAAGGTCTCGTTACGGAAGCTGTAGAACGGCTCGGAGTAACCGGCTGAGGCAACGATGGCCGAGCAGCCGACCAGCTTGCCGGTGTCGCTGTCCTCAAGCACAAAGAAATAGCTCTCCTCGCCGTTAAAACTGACTTCGGCAGCAAAGGAGGTTTCCGAGGCGGTAATCTTGTCGCTCAGGCGACCGGCATCGTCCGGCAAGGACGTGACACCAATGGGGCTGTCCGCTGCCAGACGCTGTACTTCGCCCAGATCAGCCATTTGCGCGGGGCGCATCACCAGCATGGTGTCACTCCTTTCGGGAAAACAGGCCAGCCACTGCCGGCACAAAAAAGAACAGCAGGCGCCCGGGGGCACATGCTCTGGAATTCGGTTTCACCGACCCCGCAGGGCCGGCGAAAGGACCTCGGGCGCGAATCAGGCCTGGGTCAGTTTTGCTGCAGCGCGTTCGAAACGGTCCAGACCTTCGTCGATGTCGGCTTCTTCGACCACCAGACTTGGGGCGAAACGCACCACATCGGGACCCGCCTGGAGCACCATCAGGTTTTCTTTTTCGGCGGCGTTCAACACGTCCTTGGCCTTGCCCTTCCAGGCATCGGTCAGTACACAACCGATCAGCAGACCCACGCCACGAACCTGGCTGAACAGGCCGTATTGCTGGCCGATCTTCTCCAGCCGCGCTTTGAAGCGCTCATGCTTGGCCTTGACGCCGGCCAGCACTTCAGGGGTGTTGACCACATCCAGTACCGCATTAGCCACGGCGCACGCCAGCGGGTTGCCGCCGTAGGTGGTGCCGTGAGTCCCAACGGTCAGGTGCTTGGCCAGGTCTTCAGTGGTCAGCATGGCGCCGATCGGGAAGCCGCCCCCCAGGCTCTTGGCGCTGGAGAGGATGTCTGGGGTCACGCCGTAATGCATGTAGGCGAACAGTTCGCCGGTACGGCCAACACCGGTCTGCACTTCGTCGAAGATCAGCAGTGCGTTATGTTTGTCGCACAGCTCGCGAGCCCCTTGCAGGTAGGCAACATCCGCTGGCACCACACCGCTTTCACCCTGGATCGGCTCAATCACTACCGCGCAGGTCTTGTCGGAGATCTGCGCCTTGAGCGCTTCCAGATCGTTGTACGGCACATGGCTGATACCGGTGATCTTCGGCCCGAAGCCATCGGAGTACTTTGGCTGACCGCCAACGCTTACGGTGAACAGGGTGCGACCGTGGAAGCTGTTAACCGTCGCGATGATTTCGTGCTTTTCTGGGCCGAAACGGTCGTGGGCAACACGACGGGCCAGTTTGAAGGCAGCTTCGTTGGCTTCGGCGCCGGAGTTGCAGAAGAACGCCCGCTCAGCGAAGGTCGCATCAACCAGCTTGTGAGCCAGACGCAGGGCGGGTTCGTTGGTGAACACGTTGGACACGTGCCACAGTTTGTTGGCCTGCTCGGTCAAGGCGCCAACCAGCGCCGGATGAGCATGCCCCAAGACGTTCACAGCAATCCCGCCCGCGAAGTCGATCAGCTCGCGGCCCGACTGATCCCAGACTCGGGAGCCCGCACCACGAACGGGGATAAAAGCCGCCGGTGCGTAATTGGGGACCATTACCTGGTCGAAATCGGCGCGTTGCACCGGAGCTTGCTCAACGGACATCGGAGTCTCCTGAAGAGGAACGCCTGCCTGAAACTGGCGAGCGATGGGGGGATTGTAAGGACAGATTGGCGCCTGACCTTGCCGCCAAGCGACAACTTCTTATAGCGCCAAACCCTGTTTTACCAAGGCTTACGGCAATGCGACAAATAGGGTCGCAAAGGCGCAGTTTAAACGGTGCGCAGGTGTGGTGGGGAGATTCTGTACGGACGGGGAATTGACTGGATCAACCACTGGGCCAGCCCGCCCTACCCGATCTTTGTGGGAGCTGGCCTTGCCAGCGATGCAGGCACTGCGCAACAGCTAAAACCGCGCCGATTTCATCGCCAGCAAGGCTGGCTCCTACAATGCGCAGCTCAACCGCGCTCGGCAGGCACCGAGGACAATTCGAACGGGCTGCTGCTTCGTCGCTGGTTACGATCTTCGCGCGGCGTGGCGCCAAAGAAGTTGCGGTAGGCACTGGAGAAGTGTGGCCCCGATGAGAAGCCACAGGACAAGCCGATCTGGATGATCGATTTGCTGGTCTGCATCAACATCTGCCGCGCCTTGTTCAAGCGCAACTCCAGGTAGTACTGGCTTGGCACTCGATTGAGGTACTGCTTGAAGATCCGCTCCAGCTGACGCCGCGACACGCAGACATGCTGGGCGATCTCGTCGGTGGTCAACGGCTCTTCGATGTTGGCCTCCATCAACAGCACGGCCTGGGTCAGTTTCGGATGGCTCGAGCCCAGACGGTTCTGCAATGGAATACGCTGACGCTCGCCGCCTTCACGAATCCGCTCGACCACCAATTCCTCGGACACGGCCCCGGCCAACTCAGCACCGTGGTCACGCGCCAGCACCGCCAGCAACAGGTCGATCACCGACATACCGCCACAGGCGGTCAGGCGATCTCGGTCCCAGTCGAACAGATGACTGGTGGCGATGACCTTGGGGAAACGCTCAGCAAAATCATCCTGCCAACGCCAGTGCACCGCCGCGCGATAGCCGTCGAGCAAGCCCAACTGAGCCAAGGGATAGACCCCTGCCGACAAGCCACCGACCACACACCCGGCGCGGGCCAGTTGCTTGAGGGCGCTGGCCAGCCCCGAAGCCACCGCCTGCGGCGGCTCATCAGCAAGCAGAAACAGCTTCTGACAACCTTCCAGGCGCCCCGCCCAAGGCTCGCCCGGCAAACGCCAAGCACCTTCAACGGCAGGCTCAGCCTGCAGGAAGGACAATTCATAGACGACTTCGGGATGAACCTTCTGGGCAACCCGCAAAACCTCTTCAGCCAGCGCCAGGGTCAGGGCTTTGGTGCTGGGCCAGATGAGAAAACCGATGCGCTGGGTGGTCATGGGGTGCGGTCCGAAACCTGAGGGAGGTCAAGAAGATAGAGCCTGGTCATGCTGCGATGAATTCGCAGCATGACCCATGTTGGTGCAAGACGGCAATCTTACTTCAAGCTGCCAGACAGGAACTGCTGCAAACGTTCGGATTGCGGATTGACCAGCACCTCACGTGGGTTGCCGCTCTCTTCCACCAGTCCCTTATGCAGGAACACCAGCTGGTTCGACACCTCGCGAGCAAAGCCCATTTCGTGGGTCACCACCACCATGGTCCGGCCTTCCTGGGCCAATGCCTGCATCACCTTGAGCACATCGCCGACCAGCTCAGGGTCGAGCGCCGAAGTCGGCTCGTCGAACAACATTACTTCCGGCTCCATGGCCAGGGCTCGAGCAATCGCTACTCGCTGCTGCTCGCCCCCGGACATATGCCCAGGATAGGCATCTTTGCGATGCGCCACACCGACCTTGGCCAAGTAATGCTCAGCCTTTTCCAAGGCGTCTTTTTTGGGCATGCCCAGCACATGGACCGGTGCTTCGATGATGTTTTCCAGCGCCGTCATGTGCGACCACAGATTGAAATGCTGGAACACCATCGACAGGCGCGAACGCATGCGTTGCAGTTGCTTGGGGTCGGCAGCCTTGAGCGCGCCGTCCTTGTTTGCCACTAGCTTGAGTTCTTCGTTATTGAGCAGGATCTTGCCCGCATGCGGCTGCTCAAGCAGGTTGATGCAGCGCAGGAAGGTACTTTTTCCCGAGCCACTGGAGCCGATGATGCTGATCACGTCGCCTGCCTTGGCCGCCAGGGACACACCCTTGAGCACTTCGTGACTGCCGTAGCGTTTATGCAGATCTTGGATTTCGAGTTTGTACATGCTGTCGATTCTCACAAAGCAGTCAGTCTTGAGCTAACGCTCAGGGCGAAAAAGTAGCGCAGGCCTCAGTGCTTACGCGGCGCTAGATAGCCAAGCCAGCGGCGTTCAGCCAGCTTGAACAGGCGCACCAGAATGAAGGTCAGGCACAGATAGAAGACGCCGGCGGTGATATAGGCCTCGAACGGCAAGTAATACTGAGCATTGACCGTGCGCGCCGCACCGGTGATGTCGATCAGGGTGACGATCGAGGCAAGACTGGTGGTCTGCAGCATCATGATCACTTCGTTGCTGTACTGCGGCAGCGCCCGACGCAGGGCCGACGGCAGCAGAATCCGACGGTACATTTTGACCCGCGACATCCCCATGGCCTTGGCCGCCTCAATCTCGCCATGGGGCGTGGCCTTGAGGCTGCCAGCAATGATTTCTGCAGTGTAGGCACTGGTATTGATGGCAAAGGCCAGGCAGGCACAGAAGGTTGCACTCGACAGCCATGGCCAGAGGAAGCTCTCACGCACCGCCTCGAACTGAGCCAGACCGTAATAGATCAGGAACAGCTGGACCAGCATCGGCGTTCCACGGATCACGTAGGTGTAGAGCCAGGCGGTCATATTCACCAACGGCTGCTTGGACACCCGCATCAATCCCAGCGGGATCGCCGCCAGCAAACCGAACAGCAGCGACAGCGCCAGCAGCTTGAGGGTGGTCAGCAAACCGCCCAGGTACAGCGGCAGCGCTTCCCAGATGACGTTGTAGTCGAAAATCATAGTTCAGCCGCCTTTACGCCTACCGAGTAGCGCTTCTCGAGGTAACGCAGGGCCAGCAGCGAGACACTGGTGATTATCAGGTACAGGGCCGCGACCGCCAGGAAGAAGGTGAAAGGCTCGCGAGTGGCATCCGCCGCCTGCTTGGCCTTGAACATCATGTCCTGCAGGCCGACCACCGAAATCAGGGCCGTGGCCTTGGTCAGGACCAGCCAGTTGTTGGTGAAACCTGGAATCGCCAGGCGAATCATCTGCGGCACCATGACCCGAAAAAACACCTGCAGGCTGCTCATGCCATAGGCCATGCCAGCTTCGGCCTGCCCTTTGGGAATGGCCATGAAGGCACCGCGAAAGGTTTCCGAAAGATAGGCACCAAAAATGAAGCCCAGGGTACCGATACCCGCCACCAGCGGGTTGAGGTCGATGTAATCGTCATAACCGAGCAGCGGTGCTACGCGGTTGAGCAGGTCCTGACCACCGTAGAAAATCAGCAGGATCAGTACCAGGTCGGGGATCCCGCGGATCACCGTGGAATACAGGTCACCCAGCCATGCCAACCAGCGCACTGGCGACAGACGCAGGGCTACACCGATAAGGCCGAGTACAATGGCCAGGGCCATGGACGACAAGGCAAGCTGCAGCGTTAGCCACACGCCGTCGAGGATAACTGCCCCGTAGCCTTTCAACATGATGAGGTCCTCGACCTTAGGGATGAAAAAATGGTGCAAACCTCAGAGTCTCTGCTGCTTGCACCATTACACAGGTGAAACGTCGACGATTTACTTGGCTTCAGGGCCGTAAATATCGAAGTTGAAGTACTTGTCCTGGATCGCCTTGTACTTGCCGTTAGCGCGAATGGCCGCGATGGCAGCGTTGAGGCGGTCGAGATTGGCCTTGTCGCCCTTGCGCACCGCAATACCAACGCCGTCACCGAAGTACTTCACGTCAGTGAAGGATGGACCGACAAAGGCGTAACCCTTGCCCGCGTCAGTTTTCAGGAAGCCATCTTCGAGCAGCGTAGCATCGGCGACGGTGCCATCGAGGCGACCGGCAGCGACGTCCAGGTAAATTTCGTTCTGGGTGCCGTAAGGAACGATGGTCGCGCCTTGTGGCGCCAGGACTTCCTTAGCGAAGCGGTCGTGGATCGAACCACGCTGCACACCGATCTTCTTGCCCTTGAGCTCGGCCAGGTTATCGCTGACGGCAGTACCTTCCTTCATCACCAGACGCGCCGGGGTCAGGTAGTACTTACCGGTGAAGTCCACGGACTTCTTGCGATCTTCGGTGATCGACATGGACGAGAGGATCGCGTCGATCTTGCGCACTTTCAGTGCTGGGATCAGGCCATCGAACTCTTGCTCAACCCAGGTGCACTTGACCTTCATCTCTTCGCACAGGGCGTTGCCGATGTCGTAGTCGAAGCCGACGATGTTGCCATCTGGGGCTTTCGAGGCAAACGGTGGGTAGGCGGCCTCGATACCGATTTTCAGCGGTTTCTCATCAGCCAGCGATGCCAGGGAAAACACGGACAGCGCCAGTGCGCCAAGCAGTGCGAGTTTCTTCATCTGGAACTCCATCGGTAAAGGGCAATACGAGGCAGAGCGTTACCGCTGCCCGATATGCGAATGGGTACAACGCGAGCTGCGTAGCGTCAACGAAGGTCGAGTGCCACGAGCGAGTGATCGGCATTTTAACGACAGCTCCGTAGCCGATATTTCCTCAATGCGACAACTAGTTATAGAAGCGCAGGAAATCGAGAGCGGAGATATTGACAGCTTTCGCGGAATATGCAAAAGCAAAAGACAAATAACCAATCAACGAAGCAATAAGCGGGCCTATTATTGGCAAAGCCTTCTAATCCGGCAAGCGTAGCGTTTCAGTACACCGCACTTGATGACTAAAACGCCGTCAACGTGGGTGGTGATGTTTCCCTATGCCTCGCTTTCGGGCAATGGTGGTGACAGAAAGGTTACCGATGACTGCCCACGTAACAAAAAGCACAAGGCCCCGCCTGGATCGACCGAGCGGGGCCTTGTGACAAACCGGGTGGGAGCTGGCCCCACCCTTCGTTTTTACTTACGCGACATTCATGGTCTTGTGGGTATCCACCAAGTGCTGGACAACGCCCGGATCAGCCAAGGTCGAAATATCACCCAACGCGTCATACTCGGCCGTGGCAATCTTGCGCAGAATGCGGCGCATGATCTTGCCTGAACGGGTCTTGGGCAGGCCGGGGGCCCACTGAATAACATCCGGCGAAGCGATCGGACCGATCTCCTTGCGCACCCAGTTCTTCAATTCCAGACGCAGCGCTTCACTGGGCTCTTCACCCCCATTTAGGGTGACATAGACATAGATGCCCTGCCCCTTGATGTCGTGCGGTACACCCACCACAGCCGCCTCAGCCACTTTCGGGTGCGCAACCATTGCGCTCTCGATCTCGGCGGTGCCCATACGGTGACCGGAGACGTTGAGCACATCATCAACGCGACCAGTGATCCAGTAGTAACCGTCTTCATCACGACGGGCACCATCACCTGTGAAATACATGCCGCGGAAGGTCTTGAAGTAGGTGTCGACGAAACGATCGTGATCGCCATACAGCGAACGCGACTGACCCGGCCACGAATCAAGGATCACCAGGTTACCTTCGGCAGCACCATCAATCAGGTTGCCCAGGTTATCCACCAACGCCGGCACCACACCGAAGAATGGTCGCGTCGCCGAACCCGGCTTGAGCGCGGTAGCACCTGGCAGCGGGCTGATCAGCACGCCACCGGTTTCGGTTTGCCACCAGGTATCGACAATCGGGCAGCGCTCCTTACCCACCGTCTGGTAGTACCAGTTCCAGGCTTCCGGGTTGATCGGCTCACCCACCGACCCCAGCAGACGCAAACTGGAGCCATCAGCGCCAGCCACGGCGGCCTGCCCTTCCGCCATCATTGCGCGAATGGCAGTCGGTGCGGTGTAAAGGATATTGACCTTGTGCTTGTCGATGATCTTCGACACTCGAGTGATATCCGGATAGTTCGGCACACCTTCGAACAACACAGTGGTCGCACCGTTGGCCAGCGGGCCATAAACGATGTAGCTGTGACCGGTGACCCAACCAACGTCGGCGGTGCACCAGTAGACTTCACCTGGACGGTAGTCAAATACCCGCTCGTGGGTCAGGGCGGCATAGACCATATAGCCGCCAGTGGTATGCAGCACACCCTTAGGCTTGCCGGTGGAGCCGGAGGTATAGAGGATGAACAGCGCTTCTTCGGCGCCCATTTCTTTCGGTGCGCAGTGACTGGAAGCAACCTTCATCAGGTCTTCGTACCAAATGTCACGATGCTGGTGCCAGGCAATATCACCACCAGTGCGCTTGCAGACGATGATTTTCTGCACGCTGGCGGTTTCCGGGTTGGTCAGGGCCAGATCAACATTGGCCTTGAGCGGGGTACGACGGCCGCCACGCAGGCCCTCGTCGGCGGTGATCACCACTTTCGACTTGCAGTCGATGATGCGCCCAGCCAATGCCTCGGGGGAGAAGCCACCGAACACGACCGAGTGGATTGCGCCGATACGGGCACAGGCCAGCATCGCAACCACCGCCTCGGGAATCATCGGCATGTAGATGGTGACCACGTCACCACGGTGCACATCCTGACCGCGCAAAGCGTTGGCGAATTTGCACACCTGCTCGTGCAGTTCGCGGTAGGTGATGTTGCGGTGCTCGGAAGGATCGTCACCCTCCCAGATGATTGCAACCTGATCACCACGCTCGGCCAGGTGGCGATCAAGGCAGTTGTAAGAGACGTTCAGAGTGCCGTCTGCAAACCATTTGATATCGACATGATGGTCGTCAAAAGAGGTCTGCTTGACCTTGGTGAAGGGCTTGATCCAGTCCAGGCGCTGGGCCTGCTCACGCCAGAAGCCATCCGGGTTGATAACCGACTGCTGGTACATGGCCTTGTAGGTCGCCTCGTCAGTCAGCGTAGTGGCCGCAACCTCGGGACGAACGGGATACAGGGGAGCCGCACTCATCTTTATCTACCTCGGTGTAATAGTTGTTTTTGTATGACCTCGTTGTAACTGTACCAGACCTCGCCGACCATTCGACGTTGGTAGTAACGCCCTGCTCTTTTGCACCCACGCAATTGACGGCAGGCTCAAGACCGGGCACTAGCGCGTAGAAAATAAAATCCGCCAGGTGCAAATCCTGCGATTGTTACAGTTTTTGCCAACAGTGTTTATCAAAACGCCATCTGTTTAAGGTACCCGCCCACCCCTAAAATTCACCTCGCCAGCAACGGCATCGCGATTAACTTCTTGTTACAGCCCCCACGAAGGCCGTTAATCCCGAGATAACCCCGATAGTTGAACTTTAGTTGCACACGCGGCGCCACAAGCGCTGCGTGCCCCCTTACGACCTTAGACAGGTAAAATGAAAATGAAAGCGTTACTGGTATTGGCACTTGGCAGTCTTTGCAGCGTGGCCATGGCCGACGAAGTTGCAAACGGTGCTGCCGAGCAGATTCCGGTTGAACAGTACAGTTACTCGCAGCACCTGGACATCGCCAAAGTCATTTCCATGAGCGAAGTCCCGAATGTCTGCGAAGTGGTCCCGGCGCGCATGACCTACGAGGACTCGCAGGGCCAGCGGCATATTCTTGAGTACCGTGTAATGGGTAACGGTTGCTCTAACGGATAATCTGAAGATTACCGCTCGCCGCGCCTCGATCACCATTGACCGGGGCGCGCGGTTCAAATAAACCACACAAGATCGTTACACCCAACTATCGTCAAGCTGACAACCTTGTAATTAAAGTTAGTTTACTCAACCGACCTACCAACACCATGTTCGCGCAACTTGTTGGCGATTGTCGTGTGTGAAACACCCAGTCGTTTTCCTAACGCACGACTCGTGGGAAATTCACTCATCAATTGTTCCAGCACGGCCTTTTCAAAACGCCCGACAATGTCGCCCAGATCGCCTTCCAGGGAAAACTCCCCCAGCGGTTGGCGCGCCCCATAGTCCGGCAAGCGAATGTGCTCGCCCTTGACCACCCCACCCTCACACAACGACACCGCTTGGAACAAGACGTTCTCCAGCTGGCGTACGTTACCCGGCCAGTGATACTGACTCAGGCGCTCCATTGCCGCAGGGGCCAGGCGCGGCAACGGGCAACCAATCTGCCGACTGGCTTGATCGAGAAAGTGCTCGACCAGTGGCGGCAAGCCATCCAGACACTCACGCAATGGCGGAATGTGCAGTGAAAGCACATTCAGGCGGTGATAAAGATCCTGACGGAACTCGCCACGCGCGCAGAGCTCCGAGAGGTCAACCTGGGTCGCGCAGATAACCCGCACATCCAAATACACCTCCTCGTCACTGCCCACCCGGCGGAAGCAACCATCCTGTAAAAAACGTAGCAACTTGACCTGCAAGCGCGGGCTCATCTCACCCACACCATCCAGAAACAGCGTGCCCCCCGCCGTCAGCTCCAATAAACCCAGCTTGCCCTCGGCTCGCGCCCCTTCGAAGGCTCCAGGCCCATAACCGAACAACTCGGTTTCGGCCATCGATTCCGGCAGGCCAGCGCAATTGAGTGCCATTAATGGCGCCTGCCCGCGTGGGCTCGCCAAGTGGCAGGCGCGGGCCAGCAACTCTTTACCGGTACCCGTCTCCCCTTCGATCAGTAACGGCGCGTCCAACGGCGCCATGCGCCGCGCCTCACGCACCACCGCCGCCATCACCCGCGAACTCTGGAAAATGCTGTCGAAGCCGCGCAACTCCTGCTTGCGCACGTTGTAGATGCGCTCACCAATCCGGTCGGCTCGGTGCAAGGTCAACACAGCCCCTGCCAGCGCCTCGCTATCGTCGTGCTCCGATTGCAGCGGTGCGATGTCGGCCAGGAACACATCACCCTTGACCTTGACCCGTAGGCCATTGATCCGCGATTTGTTCGCCCGCACCAGCTCCGGCAAATCGAAATCCTCGGCATACCGCGACAACGGGATCCCTGGAACCTCATCCACCCGCACCCCGAGCAACTGCGCCGCCGCTCGGTTGGCAGCAACGATAGAGCCCCCCATGTCGATCGACAACACCGGAAAATCCAGCGCCCCGAGCAACGCATTGAGCTCCATGTGTCGCCGCTCACTGGGCATCAGACCTACGCGCTTGACGCCGAACACACCGGTGATCGATTCGAACTTGGGCCGTAACGCCTGAAACTGCAGGTTAATCAGGTTAGGACAGTGCAGATAGATCGCATTGCCATGCTCGCCGCCGACCTCACCGCGGGCGACGTTGATGCCGTACTCCACCAGCAAGTTGAGGATGTCGCGCAGAATGCCGATGCGGTTCTGGCAATGCACTTTGATACGCATGAACTGTCCTACCTATAGGTCTGGAACAAAACCTTGGCACCCACCGGACGAGCAATTATTTAGTCACCCGGAAGATTTTTCGTAAAGATTACGTGACAAAAAGTCGAAATCCGATCAAGAACAGCCCTCGATTTTTCGGACTCCCGCCAAGAATGTAAAATAATCGTTACAGAAAGCAGCGAAATTAGCCAGCCCTCCAGGCGCTAGACCGATGCAAAGTACGGCGCTGCGGGTTATCTCTTAAGCAACGGCTTGATCACATAACAAAAAAGGCCCTCAGCAGGAGAGCAGTATGAAACAGACGCAATACGTGGCTCGCGAGCCCGATGCGCAAGGGTTTATTGACTACCCGCAGCAGGAACACGCGGTGTGGAATACCCTGATTACCCGCCAACTGAAAGTGATCGAGGGCCGCGCGTGCCAGGAGTACCTGGACGGCATCGAACAACTGGGCTTGCCGCACGACCGCATCCCACAGCTGGGTGAAATCAATAAAGTGCTGGGCGCCACCACTGGCTGGCAAGTCGCCCGCGTGCCTGCGCTGATCCCCTTCCAAACCTTTTTTGAACTGCTGGCCAGCAAGCGCTTTCCGGTAGCAACTTTCATTCGCACCGAAGAAGAGCTCGACTACCTGCAAGAACCGGATATTTTCCACGAAATCTTCGGCCATTGCCCGTTGCTGACCAACCCCTGGTTCGCCGAGTTCACCCACACCTACGGCAAACTTGGTCTCAAAGCGACCAAGGAAGAGCGCGTCTATCTGGCCCGTTTGTACTGGATGACTATCGAGTTCGGCCTCGTTGACACCCCCCAGGGACGCAAGATCTATGGCGGCGGTATCCTCTCCTCGCCGAAAGAGACCGTCTACAGTTTGTCCGATGAGCCTGAGCATCAGGTCTTCGACCCGCTGGAAGCCATGCGCACCCCCTACCGCATCGACATCCTGCAACCGGTGTACTTTGCCCTGCCCAACCTCAAACGACTGTTCGACCTCGCTCACGAAGACATCATGGGCATGGTCCACACAGCAATGAAGATGGGCCTGCACGCACCGAAATTTCCACCGAAGGCGGCCGCCTGAGCCGCCTCGTAAATCAATAACAAACCACTTGCGGAAAACCTTATGAACGCCTTGAACCAAGCCCACTGCGAAGCCTGCCGCGCCGATGCCCCACAGGTCAGCGATGAAGAACTGCCGGTACTGATCAAGCAGATCCCGGATTGGAACATCGAAGTCCGTGACGGCATCATGCAGCTGGAAAAAGTCTTCCTGTTCAAGAATTTCAAGCACGCCTTGGCCTTCACCAATGCCGTTGGCGAAATCTCCGAAGCCGAAGGCCACCACCCAGGTCTGCTGACCGAATGGGGCAAAGTCACCGTTACCTGGTGGAGCCACTCGATCAAAGGCCTGCACCGTAACGACTTCATCATGGCTGCGCGCACCGACGAGGTCGCCAGTACCGCTGAAGGCCGTAAATAATGCACTTCGGCGCGATTGGGCGCGTACCCGGTGATCCAATTCTGGGGCTGATGGAGGCTTATGCCAACGACAGCAACCCCCATAAGTTCGACCTGGGCGTTGGAGTCTTCAAGGACGCCCAGGGTCTGACGCCGATTCCGGCTGCCGTCAAACTCGCCGAACAGCGCCTGCTCGACCAACAATCGAGCAAAAGCTATGTTGGCGGTCACGGCGATGCCGCATTTGCGCGCTTGATCAGCGAGCTGGTGCTCGGCAGCGATTCGGCATTGCTGGCCAGTAAGCGCGCCGGCGCCACCCAGACACCGGGTGGCACCGGCGCCCTGCGCCTGGCAGCAGAGTTCATCGAACATTGCTTGCCGGGCCGCGGCATCTGGCTGAGTGACCCAACCTGGCCCATCCATGAAACCATTTTCGCTGGCGCCGGCCTCAAGGTCAGCCACTACCCCTATGTGGGGGCGGACAACCGGTTGAATGTAAGCGGGATGCTAGCGGCGCTGGAAATGGCACCCAAAGGCGATGTGGTGCTGCTGCACGCCTGCTGCCACAACCCAACCGGCTTCGACCTGTCCCAGGACGACTGGCGCGCAGTGCTGGAGGTGGTTCGCCGCCGTGAGCTACTGCCGTTGATCGACTTTGCCTACCAAGGCTTCGGTGACGGCCTGCATGAAGATGCCTGGGCAGTACGCCTGTTTGCTGCCGAACTACCAGAACTGCTGATCACCAGCTCCTGCTCAAAAAACTTCGGCCTCTACCGTGATCGCACCGGCGCCCTGCTGGTGTGCAGCCATGATGCCGAGAAATTGCTGGATGTACGCAGTCAACTGGCATTACTGGCGCGCAACCTGTGGTCCACGCCACCGGATCATGGTGCGGCGGTGGTAGCACAGATTCTCGGTGATGTCGCGCTCAAGCAACTGTGGGTCGAAGAAGTCGAGGCCATGCGCCAGCGTATTGCTGAGCTGCGCATCGGCCTGGTCGAGGCCCTTGCCCCGCACGGATTGAGCGAACGCTTTGCACACATTGCCGCGCAACGCGGGATGTTCTCCTACACGGGCTTGTCGCCAGAGCAGGTCAAACAACTGCGTGAACGCCATAGCGTCTATATGGTCGGCACGGGCCGGGCAAATATTGCCGGCGCCGATGCGGCACGCCTTGGTGCCCTGGCTGCCGCCATCGCGGACGTCTGTCGCTGAGTTGTGGGAGCGGATTCATCCGCTCCCACAAAAGCGCCATCAGGCAGGAAAATTCATACTGTCATCCAGACTCCTGTATCCTGCACGAGCTTTTAATAAGCCACGCGCGCCTTGCGCAGCCTTTCCACACACTTGCGAGGAACGACGAGATGCATGAAATCCCGAACTTTCCCTTCCCAAGCCTGAACCCAGAAGAGCAGACACCTGCCACTCACAGCGCCGAACCAGCCCAGGCTGACCACGACGGCGACGAAACCCCCAGCGCTGACCAGGAATAACCGCGCAGATCAGACTGTGTGAAAACGGCTGATGCAGGGACCACCCCCGTTAACACGTTTTCACACCGTCAAGAATTCCTCGAAACCCGCTCACATCGCCTTGGCGCCCCGCCTGCCCGTAAATACAGATACTTCGCACTTGCCACCGGCACGACTTTCAGTAGTCGATCTTGCCACGCCCTGCCTTGATCGCCCCACGCTTGCTCTTGGTGTCCAGACGCCGAGTTTTTGAACCCAGAGTTGGCCGGGTCGGACGCCGCGCCTTGTCCACTTTGACCGCCGCCAGGATCAGCTCCCGCAAGCGCTCCAGCGCATCCGCACGGTTTTGCTCCTGGGTTCGGTATTGCTGGGCTTTGATGATGATCACCCCGTCACGGGTAATGCGGCTGTCGCGCAACTCCAGCAAGCGCTCCTTGTAGAACGGCGGCAAAGACGAGGCTTGCGTATCGAATCGCAGGTGCATGGCACTGGAAACCTTGTTGACGTTCTGCCCGCCCGCCCCTTGAGCGCGGATAGCCGTCAGTTCGATTTCATGGTCGGGAATCTGCACGGAATTGGAAATGATCAACATAAGTCACAGGCCTGATAAGGCCCCAAGGATACCGCATAAAACAAAAAGCCCGGCACAAGGCCGGGCTCCTTCAACAACGACTGTGCCTTACTTGGCCGCCGTGTTTACCTCAGGGATACGACGGGCCTGGCGATTACCTTTGAGGCCATAGCAGGCAAACATCACCACCAGCCACACCGGAATCGCATACACCGACATCTGGATACCCGGGATCTGCAGCATGATGCCCAGGATCAACACCACGAAGGCCAGGCACAGGTAGTTGCCGTAGGGGTACCACAGCGCTTTGAACAGCGGCTTCTGACCCGTTTTGTTCATGTGCTGACGGAATTTCAGGTGCGAGTAGCTGATCATTGCCCAGTTGATTACCAGAGCCGCCACAACCAGCGACATCAGTAGCTCCAGGGCATGCTGCGGGATGAAGTAGTTAAGCAGTACTGCGACCAAGGTCACGGCCGCCGACGCCAGGATCGAACGCACCGGTACACCGCGCTTGTCGATCTTCGCCAGGCCGGCTGGGGCATCGCCCTGTGCAGCCATGCCGTAGAGCATACGGGCATTGCAGTAAGTACCGCTGTTGTACACCGACAGCGCCGCAGTCAGGACCACAAAGTTGAGGATGTGCGCAGCCACATCACTACCCAAAAGCGAGAACACCTGAACGAACGGGCTGGCGCCATAGGTGCCACCGGAAGCGTCGAGACTAGACACCAGGCTGTCCCATGGGGTCAGCGACAGCAGTACCACCAGGGCGCCGATGTAGAAAATCAGAATGCGGTAGATCACCTGGTTGATCGCTTTCGGGATCACGGTTTTTGGCTTGTCGGCCTCTGCTGCGGTGAAACCGAGCATTTCCAGACCACCAAACGAGAACATGATGATCGCCAGCGCCATGACCAGGCCGCTCACGCCATTGGGGAAGAAACCGCCGTGCTCCCACAGGTTGCTCACCGACGCCTGCGGGCCGCCGCTACCGCTGACCAGCATGTAGCTGCCCAGGGCGATCATGCCGACGATGGCCAGGACCTTGATGATCGCGAACCAGAACTCGGCCTCGCCGAACACCTTGACGTTGGCCAGGTTGATCGCGTTGATCAGGACAAAGAAAGCTGCTGCCGAAGCCCAGGTCGGGATCTCCGGCCACCAGTAGTGGACGTACTTACCAACTGCCGTCAGCTCCGACATACCCACCAGGATGTACAGAACCCAGCAGTTCCAGCCAGACAGGAAGCCGGCGAAACCACCCCAGTATTTGTGGGCAAAATGGCTGAACGAACCGGCCACCGGCTCTTCAACGATCATCTCGCCCAGTTGGCGCATGATCATGAAGGCGATGAAGCCACAGATCGCATAACCGAGAATCATCGACGGACCGGCCGATTTCATCACGCCAGCCGAGCCCAGGAACAGCCCGGTACCAATTGCACCGCCCAAGGCGATCAACTGAATGTGGCGATTTTTCAGGCCGCGTTTCAGCTCGCCTGAATGCGAGTTTTGTCCACTCATGAACGAAGTCACCTGCTTGTTTTTATCTGTGACGGAATCGGACCCACCACGCTCGTGGCGCAGCGGAATTAACAAGGTGATTACCTTGAGGGTCTTGGACAACTGCTGCCCTTCCAGGGCAAAAGCCGTGGGCAAATCAGCCGGGTGTCAACAAGAGTGCGCGGTACGCATTGGGGTCACAGGTAAAACGCGGCGCATTGTATACCCCTGTAGCCGCGCAGGGGTCAACACGTTGCGTCAATGTCTTATGACAAAACGCAGCGTTTCTGAGGGAAGGATCAAGCCTGGGGAGGAAATCGGCGTACATGGCGCCTCCATTTGTTCTTATTGAATGCCCAGCTCTCCGGCCCGGCTTTGCACACGGCAATGGCGTCCATCACACCGCTCCCAAGGGCCAGAGGCAAGCACTTGACGTGTACGTAAATCACGCTTGACCGGAGTTTTCGGCAACTTCTGTTTACAACATCGGAGAATGCTGGAAAGACCCACAACACGCGGGCACCTTTGTAACGATTTATTTACAAGGCGGCTTGAAAACTTGCCAACGCTTACGCTAGCGACTGTAAGGCAAGGTTATTTAAGGCAAAAAAGGTTCTTTACGGATTATCGTGGGGGGGGATGTGCGGGGTTGTACTGAGTTGTACTGGGAGCTTATCCATTCGATATGGTGAGGCTACCGGCCCCTTCCGCCCTTACGGCGGCCTACTTTTTTCTTGGAAAAAGTAGGCATGGGTCTGCCCCCAGGTAGCGGACGCCAAGAAGCTGGTTATCCAGCCCTCTGCCTCAAGCCTTTGGCATATTCGTTCGGAGAACGGTAGCCCAGCGCAGAGTGCAGTCGGCTGCTGTTGTAAAACCCATGGATGTAACTGGCGATTGATAACTGCGCCTGTTTTTTCGTGGGGTAGATCCCGCAAGCCTCCTCTCTTTTCAGCGTAGCGAAAAAGCTCTCGGCCACCGCGTTGTCCCAACAGTTTCCCCTTCGGCTCATGCTCTGTGTGAAGTCCTTCTTGGCCAGTGTCAGGCGAAACTTACTGCTCGCGTACTGACGGCCCTGATCGGAGTGAAATACCGCTCCGTTGGCGCCAGAGCAGGCGCTCCAGGCGTTCAGAAACGCGCGTTCGACCAAGTCGTCAGGCATTCGATCAGACAAGCTGTAACCCAGTATCTGGCGGGTTTGGATACTCAACACTATGGCCAGATACAACCAACCTTCCTTGGTTGGGAGATAGGTGATATCACTGACCCAGGTTGGCGTGAGGTTATCGATGGAAAACTGACGCGCCAGCACATTACTTGCAACCGGCAAGTAATGGTGGCTGTCCGTGGTGCAGGGCCTGAAACTGCCTTTGGACTTGCCCCGTATCTGCTCCTCCTGCATCAACCGCCTAACCCGTTTGTGGCCCACCGCGTGCAATTTCTGGCGCAAGGCTGCCACTAGCCGTGGCCGGCCGTAGGTGTTTCGACTGGCCGCATAGGCCTTACGCAACTCAATGCGAATTTGAGCGTCAGGGTCAGGGCGAGACTGACGGTGCGTGTAATCGTAGAAACCTGAAACCGAGACATCCATCACCCGACACAACACACGTACGGGGTATTGAGTCCGCTCAGTAGCGACGAAGGCGTATCTCACCTGGACTCTTTGGCAAAGAATACCGCCGCCTTTTTTAGGATTTCACGCTCCATTTTTAGCTCGGCAATCTCGGCCCGCAGGCGAGCGAGCTCACTGTCTTCCTTGGTGATGGGCTTGCGTTCAGGTGAACTCAACGGCTGGCCTCTGCGCGTGGCATCAACCCAGTTATCCAGCGTTTTCACGGACATCTCTAGCTGGCGGGCAGCTTCGGTTCTGCCAACGCTTTCAGCTAATGCGACGGCTTGAGCCTTGAACTCATCGGTATAGTTACGGCGAGTGCTTGGGTACATGGCAACCTCCAAGAGAGCGATTTAAGTATCGCTTCTTGGCGTCCGTTGTCACGGGACAGTTCCAGCAAAACCGCTCGCTCCTGCATACGGCCCTACGCTACGCTCCGGGTCCCCTCGCTCCGGCACCCTCCGGGGCCACGCGGCCTACGACTTGCTTCGCCAAGTCTACGTCTCGCGTCTTCGGCTACGCCGAAGGTGCTACGCACTGCCCCTACTGGTACCTCCACTCGGCCTCCTGAAGTCGCAGACTGCGGCGCATGAACTTGCGCGCATGAAGATCAAAAGCGGTGCAGTGCGGTGCAGTGCGAGGTATTGCACTGTTTTGTGGGAGCTGGTCTTGCCAGCGATGCAGACACCGCGCAACACCTGACACTGCATCGATACCACCGGTGGCAAGACCGGCTCCTACAATTCATCAGCGGGCGTGCCCGCGATGGTGTCCGACTGTCCACTGCAAAGCTTGCGTTCGAAGATAACGCCAGCCCAGGCGCCGCCCGTAACTTCGCGACTTCAGGAGGCCGAGCGGAGGTGTCTGGAGGGGGTAGGTGCGCAGCACCCTTCGGCGTTAGCCGAAGACGCGAGACGTAGACTTGGCGAAGCAAGTCGTAGGCCGCGATCCCCCGGAAGGCACCGGAGCGAGGGAACCCGAAGCGCAGCGTAGGGCCGTATGAATGGAGCGGGCGGTTTTGCCTACTTTTTCCAAGAAAAAAGTAGGCCGCCGTAAGGGCGGAAGGGGCCGACAGCGTCGCCACATCGACTGGATAAGTTCACGCTCTAAACACCCAGCACCCGCACCCGCACCCGCACCCAAAACATCTTCCCGATGAGTCCGTGAAAAACAAAAAAAGCCAACCCGAAGGTTGGCTTTTTTCTGGGAGTCAGCCCCCACACGCTCAGCACAAAACAAGTGCCGCTAGAGGACTATGGGCGAGGCTTGTTGCGAGTGCTGCCTGGACGCTTGGGCCCTGGCTTGCCACGCTTGTTCATCTCGCTTGGGCGCTCAGCCACGGCGCTGCGGCCATCACGCCCGCCTTCCTTGCGCGGCGCTTCGCCACGCGGCTGGCGAGCCGGGCGCTCAGCTTCACCCCCGCGCGGCTGACGGGCCGGACGCTCAGCCGTTGGCGATGCACCGTCCTGTGCCGGGCGCAGGGTACGCACGCGCTCACCACGACCCAACGGACGCGTGGACTTGCGCTGCAGACGCTCCAGCTTGTCCTTGGACTTGTGGTTCAAGGTTGGCATCGCTACTGGAGTCAAACCTACCTCGGCGGCAAGGATGTCGACTTCCTGCTGACTCATTTCGCGCCAGCGGCCCATCGGCAGGTCGGAGTTGAGGAACACCGGACCGAAACGCACGCGCTTGAGGCGGCTGACCACCAGGCCTTGGGACTCCCACAGGCGACGTACTTCGCGGTTGCGACCTTCCATCACCACGCAGTGATACCAGTGGTTGAAGCCTTCACCACCAGGCGCTTCCTGAATGTCGGTAAAACGCGCCGGGCCGTCTTCGAGCACAACACCCGCCTTCAGACGGGCAATCATGTCTTCGTCGACTTCGCCACGAACCCGTACCGCGTACTCACGATCCATCTCGTAGGAAGGGTGCATCAGGCGGTTGGCCAGCTCACCGTCTGTGGTGAACATCAGCAGGCCAGTGGTATTGATGTCGAGGCGACCGATATTGATCCAACGGCCTTCTTTTGGCCGTGGCAGGCGGTCGAATACCGTCGGACGGCCTTCTGGGTCGTCACGGGTGCAGATCTCGCCGTCGGGCTTGTTGTACATGATCACCCGGCGCACAGTCTCGGCAGACTCTTCACGCTTGATCAGGCGACCATCAACGGAAATCGCGTCATGCAGATCGACGCGCTGACCCAAGGTCGCGTTGACGCCGTTGACTTTGATCCGCCCCTGGCTGATCCAGGCTTCAACGTCACGGCGTGAACCCACGCCGATACGCGCGAGAACTTTTTGCAGTTTCTCGCCTGACGGCGGCAATGGTTGGGTTTCTTGCAGGTCTTTATCACTCATCTGGGCACCTCCCGGTGTAAGAATTGAAAACTGGATAGGCGAACAAGCGCCAAAAAGGTCGCAAATCATACGCTGATCACGCCCCGAGCGCACCTGAGACTAGTTGAAATTCTTCAGTCAGGCAGATAATTCTGCCCGAAGGTGGCGGGTTCACGAAGGCCCGCAGGTCACGCAGATCCAGCGCGAAACGGCCCGGGCTGGGAACGTGACCGCCCTCGAACGCCGAGGGGGGCGCATCCAGCTGACCAATTGCAGGGATAAAAAGCGCCTGTGCGCGCTGATCGACCCCATGCAGTTCAACAGCGATGGTTCTACCACCCGCTACGGCGACAAAGGTGAATACTGGATAATCCTCAAAGGCTACTGATCAAGATCTACACAGGGCTTGCCATCACTCTTTAAATCCCGGCAGGCCATGGGCTGCCCGCCATTTTTTGATCGTCTTAGTAATTCCTGCTGACGATGTGTCTGCTCCCAGTTCCGGGTAATAAATTAAATCTGCTCCACTGGGATGCCCGATGATTTGTCTGAAATGGAACAGCAGCTCATCCGCACGTTCATCAGTAGGAGCTTTATCTTCTTTTCGAATTTCCTCGACAAGTCCCACAAAATCCTCTTCGGTGTAATCAGAAAGGCTATTTTTTATAAACGGATCGCTCATGTTTTTCGTCCTTAATTTTTGTGCACGTCAATATGATTTTTCGGCGTGTTAACCCTTAAATTATCGACATTGTAGACCTCTCCACCTTCCGAGATCTGCTCGACGTGGTGAAGGTTGTGAGTCTGTCGTTTCCCTACCATGTCAACTTCTCGTGCACGCGGTGCTTTCCCGTCTTGCATACGCGACAGGCTGTCCTCGCTAAATTGACCGCTAAGAGACGGATCTTTCGAAGCTGCAACCCAAAATGCCCGCCTGAACGAGTCGATACTCGAAAAACTCCGGCCTCGGAGTGTGTCGGCAATGCTGGTTGGAACCGGTGCGCCGAGTCCTGCTCGAGCATGGTCGAGCCATTCACCAGGGACATTTTCACCGATGCCAGTGACAACACCAGGTTCGCCCCGGCGCACGCTCAGCGATAGGTAAATCGGTGCGGATGGCTCTACCACCCGCTACGGCGACAAAGGCGAAAACTGGAGGATCCTCAAAGGCTACTGATCGAAGGTCTACACGGGGTTTGGTTTTCTGTTCCAGTGCTCCCAAAACCCCCTTTGCCGTTTTTTCGATGCCCAAAAGTAGAGTCAAATTGCAGGCAATTTGAAGCACTCCCCCTATCCTGCACACATCGGCTTTATGTTTGTATCTATGCCTCGACACCAATGAATAGTTTCAAATCAGGTGGAAGCGACTGACCGATAATTTCTGAAACCAATTCTACTTGCTCACTAGTCAATAACCATTCGCCCTGGGCCATTGCATTAAGGCTTTTATGGCCGAGAGCTTTAACAATTTGATCATTAAACGAGGCATTAACATCGAGCTCAAATTTGATCAGATCATCTTCTGAACCATTAGGGAGAAAACCACTGATACACAAATACATAAGCACTCCTATCTTTCTACTTTTCTGCCAGGTTTTGCGGGCTTTGTTTGCTCACCAGTTTCAGGGTTGAACTCCCCTAAATGCTTTCCTTGTTTGTCGTAAATCTCAACAGCACCATGCTGACTGTCCCATTCATAAATACGACCTTTATGATCTTTCCAGCGCTTACGAAGCCCGCCACCACCTTGCACCTTGGTTTTAGCATCCGCTTTTACCACATCAGGAAAAGCAGCTAGCCCTTTAGGTGCAGGATGATAGGCATGCCCCCCCATCACACTCAGCGAGATGTAAATCGGCTGAATGTCCGTGTCCGGAAACCAGACAATCGCGTCCTGATAGTCCGGTGGGTAAGCCGGATTAATCAGAATTTGGTCGGCTTTCTCACCGGGTGGAAACACCCATGCAGCGGGTTTCAGCATGACGCCCTGGAGTGCCGGAATCCCCAACACGGCCTTGGGATCGACGGCCGGTGTCCAGATAATTTTGATGCCATCGCCAAAATCCGCGACCATCTGATCGCCGCTGGCCTCGGCCTTGATCATCGGCACGTTCTGCCATTCCCGCTTGGTCCCGGTATAGAACCCGTACAGGCTGACGGCACCGTCCGGCAGGTGTTTAACGGTTACCCGCACCCGCGTATTGGCTTCGGTGAATTCGGCGTATTGCTCGGACGTGTAGAACGCGCTGTCGGGTGAAGTTGTGTTGGGTAAAACCATGCCGACCATGATCTTCACATTGGGGGGAGCCATCGTCCACAAACTGCCGCCCAAGCGTTTGGCCAGTTCCATCGCACTGCCAGAGCCGCCAATCCATTGGAGTGCCGTACCCGAGGCTGATGCTGCACTGGAGGTACCTAGTACCGCGTAAGCACCATACTGACTGAGCAACTCCAACGGGATAAAACCGCTCGGGTTGTGGTTGATAATCCCATCCGACAACAGCACGCGCAGAGATCGCTGGACGGTATCGATGCTGCACGACACGAGCACCGACAACGTCTTTTGGCTAATAACGACTGCGTTTGTTGGCCCATTTTGGCCACCAGATGGTGCAGCAGCATCGCTGCCTTTGGCTTTCGACCTATGAGGTTGGCCCAATCTTCATGGGCCTTACGCTCTGTTTGCACCCACTGACCGGGCTTGTTTTCGGCTGGCGTTCCAATTTCCGCTGGTGCGCAAGCCTTGTGCATATTTTGTGATCCGTTGCGGTAGGGTTACTGGCGTGGCGTCTCTGGCTCCGGATCATGCGCCTCGGCGTCTTCAGCCGCAGGCTCGGCCTCGAGCAAGTCGTCAAAATCGGTTTTAAGGCCCTCCTCCATGGAGTCGAGCTCGACCAGCAGGCTGCGAAAACTGGTTTCTTCCAGTGGCACCTCAGGTTCGGCACTTTCATCGGCAAGCGCCTGCAGATGAGCCGGCACCGGCGCATCATCCAGCTCCAGGATCGGCTCTGGCTCCATCTCGCGCAGGTCAGCCAAGGCCGGCAGGTCATCGAGGTTCTTCAGGTTGAAATGATCGAGAAAGGCCTTGGTGGTGGCGAACATCGCCGGTTTGCCGGGCACTTCACGGTAGCCGACGATACGGATCCACTCCCGTTCGAGCAGGGTCTTGACGATGTTGCTGTTGACCGCCACGCCCCGCACGTCTTCGATCTCACCGCGGGTAATGGGCTGGCGGTAGGCGATCAGGGCGATAGTCTCCAACAAGGCGCGTGAATAGCGTTGTGGCCGTTCTTCCCACAGGCGACCGACCCAAGGCGCATAGTCTTCGCGAATCTGCAGGCGATAGCCTGAAGCGACTTCCTTGAGTTCGAAAGCGCGCCCATTGCACGATTTGCGCAGCACTTCCAAGGCTTTCTTGAACACGACAGGTTCAGGGCGTTCAGCTTCTTCAAAGAGCTCGAACAGCCGTTCCAGTGATTGCGGTTTTCCCGAGGCCAGTAAAAAGGCTTCAAGCAGGGGCGCCAGGTCGCGCGGATCGTTCAGGTTCATGGCGTTGCTCGTGGTCACTCGGCCCGGGCGCGGACGTGGATCGGCGCAAAGGGCTCATTTTGCACCAGTTCGATCAAGGATTCCTTCACCAGTTCCAGAATGGCCATGAAGGTCACCACTACGCCCAGCTTACCTTCCTCGGCCGTAAACAGCTCGACGAACGGAACAAAGCCACCGCCTTTGAGGCGTTCGAGCACTTCACTCATACGCTCGCGGGTCGACAGCGCCTCACGACTGACCTGGTGACTTTCAAACAGATCACCACGGCGCAACACCTCAGCCATCGACATCAGCAGCTCTTCCAGGCTGACTTCAGGCAATAGCTTACGGACCTTGGCCTGCGGCGCATCCAGGCGCGGCACGATGATTTCGCGACCGACCCGACTGAGGCCATCGATGCCCTCGGCCGCTGCCTTGAAGCGTTCGTATTCCTGCAGACGGCGAATCAGCTCGGCACGCGGGTCGCCCTCTTCCTCTTCGATCTCGGCAGAGCGCGGCAGGAGCATGCGCGACTTGATCTCCGCCAACATCGCGGCCATGACCAGGTACTCGGCCGCCAGCTCCAGGCGCACGGTCTTCATCAATTCGACGTAGCCCATGTACTGACGGGTGATCTCCGCCACGGGAATATCGAGAATGTCGACGTTCTGCTTGCGAATCAGGTAGAGCAACAGGTCCAACGGGCCTTCGAACGCTTCGAGAAAGACTTCCAGGGCATCCGGCGGGATGTACAGGTCCACCGGCATTTCGGTCATGGCCTCGCCATACACCAGCACCAGCGGCAATTCCTGCTGAGTACCTGCTTGTGGATCGAGGCTCGACTCGGGGGGTGAGGCCTGACTCACGCTTCGACCATAAATGGTGCCGGGTCGCCGCAACCGACGCGGATGATTTCAGGTTCATCACCCGCCAGATTGATCACCGTGGACGCCTTGAGGTCGCCAAAACCGCCGTCGATGATCAGATCAACGTGATGCTCCAGGGTCTGGCGAATTTCATAGGGATCGGTCAACGGCTCGTCTTCGTCCGGCATGATCAGGCTCACGCTCATCAACGGCTCACCCAGCTCTTCCAACAGCGCCAAGGCGATTGGGTTGGATGGCACGCGCAAACCGATGGTGCGGCGTTTCTCGTGCAGCAGCAGGCGCGGCACTTCGCGAGTAGCATTGAGGATGAAGGTATAAGCCCCCGGGACATGGGCCTTGAGCAAGCGGAAGGTCGAGGTATCGATCTTGGCGAACAAGCCCATTTGCGACAAGTCACAGCAAATCAGGGTGAAGTTGTGGTTCTTGTCCAACTGGCGCAGGCGTCGAACCCGTTCCACGGCATTTTTGTCGCCGATCTGGCAACCCATGGCGTAGGAGGAGTCGGTCGGGTAGACCACTACCCCACCCTTGCGAATAATTTCAACAGCCTGTTTGATCAGGCGCGGTTGCGGGTTCTCCGCATGAATCTGGAAAAACTGACTCACATTCTCTTCCTGTTCAGACGGCCGCGATAGGCTGCTCATGTTTGAATCGACGCCACAAGGGTGGCAGGTCCTCTGGCAATGGCCGGTAGACACCGATCTCACCCCAGGTGCCAGGGCCATGGAAGTCACTGCCGGCACTGGCCAGCAGACCGAATTCACGGGCCAGGATGGACATAGTGCCCACTTGTTCAGCTGGCATCATGCCGTTGACCACTTCCAGCGCCTGGCCGCCTGCTTGAATATAGTCGGCAATCAGCCGGCGGCGCTTGCTGCGTGTTAATTCATAGTGCATCGGGTGCGCGAGGCTGACCCAAGCCCCAGACTTGCGCAGGGTGTCCACAGTCTCGTCGAGGGTTGGCCAGTGCAGCTTGACGTCGCCCAGCTTGCCGGCGCCCAACCACTTGCGAAAGGCTTCAGCACGGTCTTTGACATGGCCTGCCCGTACCAGGAACTCAGCAAAGTGCGGGCGTGCCGGGGCGTTGCCGCTGTCCCCCAACTCCTGCTGGATGGCCCGCGCACCGTCCAGCGCACCCGGCATATGCTTGAGCGCCAACCGTCGGTCGATTTCTTCGGCGCGCAACCAGCGCCCGCGATGCAGCGACTCGACGGCCTCCAGCAACGGCGCGGCGTCCAGGGCAAAGT
The DNA here is from genome assembly GCF_002845275.2 of Pseudomonas sp. S06B 330. Taxonomy (NCBI): domain Bacteria; kingdom Pseudomonadati; phylum Pseudomonadota; class Gammaproteobacteria; order Pseudomonadales; family Pseudomonadaceae; genus Pseudomonas; species Pseudomonas tussilaginis. The sequence goes on from NZ_CP088149.1 coordinate 4,320,995, forward strand.
TGTAGCCCAGAACATGGATGGTCGCGCCCCCCCAGGTGCACGACAGCTCGATGCCGCTGACCCACTGCATGCCCAAGGCCTGGGTGGCCGCGCGCGCCTCTCGCTGGCCATCCAGGGTGTCATGGTCGGTCAGCGAGAGCATCCGCACGCCGTGCTCATGGGCCCGGGCGACCAGGACCGTCGGCGTCAAGGCGCCGTCGGAGGCCGTGCTGTGGCAGTGCAGATCAACATTCATAGGTGGCTTTCGCTGTCATTGATGTTTGTTATTATGCCGTCACATCCTGCTTCTGGCTGCCACTGTGAAACAATTCATCGATTTCATCCCGCTGCTCCTGTTTTTCATCGTCTTCAAGCTCGAACCACGTGCCGTCGAATTTGCCGGCCACAGCTTCGAACTTGGTGGCATCTTCAGTGCCACGGCCATGCTGATCCTCAGCTCCGTCGTGGTCTACGGCGCGCTGTTCATTCGCCAGCGCAAGCTGGAAAAGGGCCAGTGGCTGACGCTGGTCGCCTGCCTGGTATTCGGTGGCCTGACCCTGGCCTTTCACAGCGAAACCTTCCTCAAATGGAAGGCGCCGGTGGTCAACTGGTTGTTTGCCGTGGCCTTCGCCGGTAGCCACTTCATCGGCGACCGCGTGCTGATCAAGCGCATCATGGGCCATGCCATTACGCTGCCAGACGCAGTCTGGACGCGCCTGAACCTGGCCTGGATTGTCTTTTTCCTGTTCTGCGGCGCAGCCAACCTGTTCGTCGCCTTTACCTTTCAGGAAATCTGGGTCGACTTCAAAGTGTTCGGCAGCCTGGGCATGACCGTACTGTTCCTGGTGGGCCAGGGCGTCTACTTGTCGCGCCATCTGCACGACAACGACCCCAGCACCCCGCCTTCCACTCCGAAGCACGAGGATTGACATGCTCTACGCCATTATCGCCAGTGACGTTGCCGACTCCCTGGAAAAGCGCCTGGCCGCTCGTCCTGCGCATATCGAACGCTTGCAGCAGCTCAAGGAACAAGGCCGCGTCGTCCTGGCGGGGCCCCACCCGGCCATCGACAGCAATGACCCAGGTGCCGCCGGCTTCACTGGCAGCCTGATTGTCGCCGAGTTCGAGTCCCTGACGGCTGCGCAGGCCTGGGCCGATGCTGACCCGTACATCGCTGCTGGCGTCTATGCAAACGTCATCGTCAAACCGTTCAAGCAAGTCCTGCCGTAACCTGCTGCAAGCGGTGCGCCCCGGTGCGCACCGCACTCCCCGCCTTTTACTGACGCCACTGCTCATTATTCTCGTCCATCAGCCGACAACCTGCTGAATCGACAAGAATCAGGAGTTCCAATGCGTCAAGGTCCGTTGTCCCTGCTGCTGTGCCTGTTGTTGCTGACCCCGTTGGCCCAGGCCGAAGAGCCTGCCGTTGCCAGCACCCCGCTGTCGCTCAGTGCTGGCAGTCAGATCACCGACTTGCAACAGCGCCTTGCAGAAAGCGAACGCCTGCGCGAAGCGTTGAGCCAACAACTGCACAATGCCGACAGCGAACGCGAAAGCGCCCAGCTCACCCGCCTGCGCCAGGAGAACCAGCGCCTCAAGCTGGCCCTCAAGGAACTCCAGGCCAACGCCCCACAACGCCTGCTCAGTGACCAGCAACAATGGTTTGTGATTGGCGGAGCAGTTGCCCTCTTGGCGGCACTCTGCGGTATCTTTGCCAGTGGCGGACACAGAAAGCGTCGGCAATGGTTGAATTGAGTGAGTCATGAGCGAGCTGTTACTGATTGATGATGACCAGGAACTCTGCGAGCTGCTCGGCAGCTGGCTGACCCAGGAAGGTTTTACGGTACGCGCCTGTCACGACGGTTTGAGCGCCCGTAAAGCCCTGGCCGAACAGGCGCCAGCGGCAGTGGTGCTGGATGTGATGCTGCCCGACGGCAGCGGCCTGGAGTTGCTCAAGCAACTGCGTAGCGAACATGCCGATCTGCCGGTATTGATGCTCTCGGCCCGCGGCGAGCCACTGGACCGGATACTCGGCCTGGAACTGGGCGCCGACGACTACCTGGCCAAACCCTGCGACCCACGCGAGCTCACTGCGCGCCTGCGGGCGGTGCTGCGCCGCAGCCACCCCAACACCACACCGAGCCAGGTCGAAGTCGGTGATCTGTGTTTCAGCCCAGCCCGCGGCGTGGTCAGTATCGATGAACATGAACTGACCCTGACCCTGTCCGAAAGTCGCATTCTCGAAGCCTTGCTGCGCCAGCCTGGCGAACCACTGGACAAGCAGGAACTGGCGCAGATCGCCCTCGGCCGCAAGCTGACGCTATACGATCGCAGCCTGGACATGCACGTCAGTAACCTGCGCAAGAAGGTCGGCCCGCACCCGGACGGCCGCCCGCGCATCGTTGCCCTGCGCAGTCGCGGCTACTACTACAGCCTGTAATGTCAGCACGGTGCCCGGTCATCTTTACCCAAGCTTTACCCTTGCCTGACCGCCGTTGACCTTGAACTCCCTAAACTGGGCTCATCCGGTAATCACCGGCCCTAGTAAAGGAGAGACACCATGCGCAAGACCCTTATCGCCCTGATGTTCGCTGCCGCACTGCCGACCGTCGCCATGGCCATGCCTGAAGACGGTATGCGCCACGGCGATCACCACCGCGGTGGAGCGCCTTTCGCCCAGCTGGACCTGAGCCGCGAACAGCGCCAGCAGATCGGCAAACTGATGGGCGAGCAGATGAAGAGCCGTCAGGAAATCACCAACCGTTACCTGGAAAAACTCCCTGCAGCCGATCAGAAAGCCCTTAAGGACGAGCTGCAAGCCAAGAAAGACAAGACCCACGCCGAGATCCGCGACCTGCTCAAGCCTGATCAGCAGAAGAAATTCGATGAGCTGAAAAAAGAGCAGGATCAACGTAGCGCCGAATGGAGCGAATTCAAAGCCTGGAAAGCTGAAAAAGCCAGCAAGGCCCAGTAAGCTGTGAGCCACCCGCCCGACCTGTCCCCTCAGCAGGCCGGGCTTTTTGCCGTTGAAGGAGTCCCTCTTGCGTTCATTGTTCTGGCGCATTCTGGCCAGTTTCTGGCTGGCCATTGCCCTGGTCGCGGGCCTGTCGATCCTGCTTGGGCACATGCTGAACCAGGACGCCTGGATCCTCAGCCGACATCCGGGCCTCAACACCCTGGCGCAAAAATGGACCCAGCACTACGAACAGCAAGGTGCGGACTCGGCCCAATACTTTCTTGAGCGACGCAAACGTCGATACAACATCGATGTTCAGGTGCTCAACGACAGTGGTGAGGCGGTTGTGCCAGGAACCTTCCCGCGCCGCGCCGCAGCCTTTGAGGCGCGTCGCCACAACGACGAACGACACCTGCCCTGGCGGCGCCTGACAGAGGAATACACCAGCCCTGACAGCGGTAACACCTACCTGCTGATCTATCGCATCCCTCATCCGGAGCTGGACGCCTGGCACCGTGACAGCCTGCTGTGGCCACTCAGCGCTTTGGGCATAGCGCTGGTGGTGCTGACCTTGTTCAGCCTGCTGGTGACCCTCTCCATCACCCGCCCACTGAGCCGCCTGCGCGGTGCGGTGCATGACCTGGGGCAGACCACTTATCAGCAAAACAGCCTGGCGCGGCTGGCCAACCGTCGCGACGAGTTTGGCGTCCTGGCCAATGACTTCAACCGCATGGGCTCGCGCCTGCAGAGCCTGATCGGCAGCCAGCGGCAATTGTTGCGCGACGTCTCGCATGAACTGCGCTCGCCGCTGGCACGTTTGCGCATCGCCCTCGCCCTGGCAGAACGGGCCGAACCGGAGCAACGCCAGGCGCTATGGCCGCGCCTGACCCGCGAATGCGACCGCCTCGAAGCGCTGATCAGCGAGATTCTGGTATTGGCCCGCGTCGATGCCGACCAGGCCCGGGCTGAGCCGGTGGACCTTGATGCGATTTTGCAAGCCGTACACAAGGATGCTCAGCTCAATGCACCTGAACAGAGAATCCAGCTGCAGCACGAAAGTGGGCTGAGCCTGCAAGGTTGGCCGACGCTGATCGAACGGGCGCTGGACAACTTGCTGCGTAACGCCTTGCGCTTTAATCCACCTGGACAGCCCATTGAAGTCACTGCGGTACGTGACAATGAACGCATCGTGCTGAGCGTGCGCGACCATGGGCCGGGGGTAGTTGAAGAGCACCTGGCGCAATTGGGCGAGCCGTTCTTCCGAGCGCCGGGGCAGAGTGCCGCCGGTCACGGCCTGGGGCTGGCGATTGCGCGAAAGGCGGCAGTGCGCCATGGCGGCACTCTGACGCTGGAGAACCACCCGGAAGGGGGATTCGTCGCGCGTCTGGAGTTACCGCTGGCCGGGCCTGGGAGTGCCTGACCTTGGAGGGGTGCCGGCGATGAGGCCGGCACCGGTACTACAACACTTTACTGCCCCCAGGCACTGACAAAATCAGCCGTGGCCAGCACCGGCGCGGTACGTGGCTCATTCAGCGGTGTGCCCAGATACAGGAAGGCAATGATTTCCTCATTGTCAGCCAGCCCTAGGCCCTTGGCCACATGCTTGCTGTACGACAGCTCGCCGGTACGCCAGACCGCACCGATGCCCTGGGCATGTGCCGCCAACAGAATACCGTGGGCAGCGCAACCCGCCGCCAGGCGTTGCTCCGACGCCGGTACCTTGAAATGGTCCTGCAAACGCGCAATCACCACCACCAGCAATGGTGCACGCAATGGCATGGCGCGAGCCTTATCCAGGGCCGCCTCACTGGTATCACCTTCAAGCTTTACCGCCTCGGCCAGCAGTTGGCCGAGTTTTTCGCGCGCCTGCCCTTCGACGGTCAGAAAGCGCCAGGGCCGTAGCTGACCATGGTCAGGTGCCCGCAACGCAGCCTGAAACAGGGCCTCACGCTGCGCAGCATTGGGCGCGGGTTCCACCAGTCGTGGAACGGAAACACGGTTGAGCAATGCGTCGAGAGCCTCCATCGGCTACCCCCTGAAAAGAAATGTGCAGCTATTCTAGCGTTTACTTAAAAAGGTCCATAGGTAGAATGGCGCCCTTCCGTTACGAGTCAGAGCAGATCACATGGCGTTGCCGACCTTAAGGATCATTGGTTTTATCATCGGCATCTTCCTGATCACCCTGGCGATCAGCATGGTCGTGCCCATGGCCACCCTGGTGATCTTCGATCGCACCAGCGACTTGCCGTCGTTTCTGTGGGCCAGCATGATCACCTTTGTCGCCGGACTGGCCATGGTGCTCCAGGGGCGCCCCGAGCATGTGCACCTGCGCCCGCGGGACATGTACCTGCTGACGGTCAGCAGTTGGCTGGTGGTGTGCATCTTCGCCGCCCTGCCGTTTCTACTGACCCAGCACATCAGTTACACCGACGCCTTCTTTGAAAGCATGTCTGGCATCACCGCCACTGGCGCCACCGTACTCAGTGGTCTGGATACCATGTCGCCGGGTATTTTGATGTGGCGCTCGCTGCTGCACTGGCTCGGCGGTATCGGCTTTATCGCCATGGCCGTAGCGATTCTGCCGCTGCTGCGCATTGGTGGCATGCGCCTGTTCCAGACCGAATCTTCGGACCGTTCGGAAAAAGTCATGCCGCGTTCGCACATGGTCGCCAAGTCGATCGTCGCGGTTTACGTGGGCATCACCGCCTTGGGCGGGCTGGCGTTCTGGCTGGCGGGGATGAACGTTTTCGATGCGATTAACCATGCCATGTCGGCGATTTCCACCGGCGGCTTCTCCACCTCCGACCAATCCCTGGCCAAATGGGAGCAACCGGCCGTGCATTGGGTGGCGGTGGTGGTGATGATCCTCGGCAGCTTGCCCTTTGCCCTTTACGTCGCCACCCTGCGTGGTAATCGTAAGGCACTGATCAAAGACCAGCAGGTCCAGGGCCTACTGGCCATGCTACTGATGACCTGGCTGGTGCTCGGTACCTGGTACTGGGCAACCACCGACCTGCACTGGCTGGACGCCTTGCGTCACGTCGCGCTGAACGTTACCTCGGTCGTCACCACCACCGGTTTCGCCCTGGGCGATTACAGCCTGTGGGGCAATTTCTCGCTGATGCTGTTCTTCTACCTAGGCTTCGTTGGTGGGTGTTCCGGCTCCACCGCTGGCGGCATCAAGATATTCCGCTTCCAGGTGGCCTACATCCTGCTCAAGGCCAACCTCAATCAACTGATCCACCCACGGGCGGTGATCAAACAGAAATACAACGGCCACCGTCTTGATGAAGAGATTGTCCGTTCGATTCTGACTTTCTCGTTCTTCTTCGCCATCACCATCTGCGTGATCGCCCTGTTGCTGTCGCTGCTTGGGGTCGATTGGATGACCGCTCTGACCGGTGCCGCCAGTACCGTTTCCGGTGTTGGCCCGGGGCTAGGGGAAACCATTGGCCCGGCCGGCAACTTTGCCACTCTACCGGATGCCGCCAAGTGGATCCTGGCGTTCGGCATGCTGCTTGGGCGCCTGGAGATTATTACGGTGCTGGTGCTGTGTATGCCGGCGTTCTGGCGTCACTGACCGGGTTTTCGCTGCCCGGTTCAGGCACAGCGGCTGATGCTCCCATCCGCGCCCGATACTCACCGGGGGTAGCATCAAACCAGCGGCGAAACGCCCGAAAGAAATTGCTCGGATCGGCAAAGCCGAGCAAGTAAGCGGTTTCCAGCAAGGTCATGTTCGGCTGCGCCAGGTACTGCTCGGCAAGCTCGCGACGGGTATCATCGAGCAGGGTCTGGAAGCTGGTGCCCTCTTCCTGCAGGCGCCGCTGCAAGGTGCGTTGGGACAGGTGCAGAGCTTGGGCCACAGTCTCACGCTTGGGCTCACCTTGCGGCAACACCCGACACAAGACCTGACGGGCACGGTGGGTCACCCGACTTTCGGAAAAACGCGCCAGGTACTCACCGGCAAATCGATCATGCAAGGTCGCCATGGCTTCGTTAGCCGTCGGCAGGGGCGCCTCCATGTCGGCGCGCTCGAAAATCAGCGCATCATGGGCCGCGCCGAATACCAAGGGTGAATGAAATGCCGTCTTGTAAGGCATGACGTCCACCGGCTGTGGCCCCTGGATCAATACCCGTCGTGGCTGAATCACCCGCCCGCTCAACCAGCTGCACAGCGACAGCGCACAGGCCAACGAGGCTTCGGCACTGTGTCGGGTTGGTGGAAGGTGGTCGCCATGAACGGTGAGAATCAGCGCATAACCGTCCGGTTCCAGGCGAAAACTCAGATCAGAGCTTTCGGCAATGATGCGCTGATAACGCACCAGACGCTCGAACCCTTCGGCCAGGGTGCGACTTGACATCAAGGCGTAACCGACCACATGAAATGACGCCGGGCGCACCACCCGGGCCATGTTCAGGCCAATGGCCTGATTGCCGGATAGATCGACCGCCAGTTGCCACAGACGGGTCATCGAGTCTTGGGTAAAACGCGCGTCGGGGTCGTCCAGCGCGGAAAAATCCAGCCCCAGTTGTTTGAACATGGCACGGCAATCGAGCCCTTCGAGCTCAAGTGCCTTGACAATCCCTGATGCCCAGCTTGCTGACGTGGTTCTCTCGCTCATGGCTGGCTTCTTATATTCGAACTGACCGCTCCTGCGGTGAACTCAAAGGATACTCAATTGGCGCCTATTGTCACTGCTTGATGATTTTACTCACTCTAGACTCAGTTCAGGCTCCACGCCGTGTATCTTCATCCGTATCGAGAGTTTCAGGAGCTGTGTCGTGAACAGTCCTCAGCAATTTCGCAGTTTTGCCGAGTTCTATCCGTATTACCTGGAAGAACACAGCAATCCCACCTGTCGGCGCCTGCATTTCGTCGGCACCACCCTGGTTATTGCGCTACTTGCCTACACCCTGGGCAGTGGCCAGTGGATATTGCTGTTGGTCGTACCGATTGCCGGCTATGGGTTTGCCTGGGTCGGGCACTTCTTTTTCGAGAAAAACCGCCCCGCGACCTTCACGCACCCGCTTTACAGCCTGATCGGTGATTTCGCCATGTACCGCGACATGCTACGTGGCAAAGTATCCTTCTGATTTAGGCCCCCAGGGCCAGAAACGCGTCTTCAGCGGCCACTGCTCCGACGGGCGGTCAAGGTAGAGTGGGTTCCACAGCCCCAACGCCTGGAACGCCAATGAACCAGCAGGCCCGCTTCACGCATATGCAGGATGGCACTCAGCAGGACTGGGCCATTATCGCCAAGGATTTCCGGGTCTATGCCACTCAGCTCGCCGAACGGATCCTGGCCCACCTGCGCCTGCTCGATGGTGACTTTGGCGGTTTCCCCATTGATCGTCTTAGCCATTCGCTGCAAACCGCCACCCGTGCCTGGCGTGACGGGCGCGACGAGGAATACGTGATCTGTGCCCTGCTTCACGATATTGGCGACACCTTGGGCAGCTACAATCATCCCGATATTGCCGCGGCCATTCTCAAGCCGTTTGTCAGCTCGGAAAACCTGTGGATGGTGGAAAAGCACGGGATTTTCCAGGGCTACTATTTCTTCCATCACCTGGGGATGGACCGGCACCTGCGGGAACAGTTTCAAGACCACCCACAGTACCAGCAGACCATCGAATTCTGCGCCCACTACGATGCGGCCGCCTTCGATCCAGGCTATGACAGCCTGCCACTGAGCTTCTTCGAACCGATGCTCAAGCGCCTGTTCGCCCAGCCACGTCTGTCGATCTACAAGGCTGCGCTGCAATCGATGAGCGAGCACCCCTGAATCGCCGAAGCAAACCTGGCAACTGCCCATCAACCTGATCATATGAGCGCCTTGCCCGCCCCTGTACACTGCAGGCACTGCCTGGAGGACTGCGCACAATGAGCGGCGGCTCGATCCTTTCCCTACGTCACTACAGTGACGATCTGATTGCCCACAGCCACGAACACCCGCAACTGGTGTTCGGCTTGCGCGGCCAATTGGACTTCGAACTTGACGGTCGCGGTGCACGCATCGAGCGCCAGGGCTCAATCGTGGTGCCAAGCGGTGCCCACCATACTTGCGGCAGTATCACCGGCAGCCACTGCCTGGTCCTCGATGTGCCTGGGGATACATGGCTGGAAAATAGCTTGGGGGAGCACGCCGGGGCGAGCCAGCGCCTGCTCGAACATCGCGGCTCACGCCCCCTGGACAGTCGCCAACAGCAACTGGTCGACTGGCTGGCAGCAAGCCCCATGACTGACCCACTGATCGCACAACAAGGCGCGGTGTTGCTGCTGGCCAGCCTCAACACCCCGGCACGTCCTGCCGTTGTGCAAAAACAGCTGCCCTTTGCCAGCTTCGATGCGCATATCGAGCAAAACGCCGCCTACCCACTACAGGTAGCGGATCTGGCGCGCCTGGCTGGACTTTCCAGTGCTCGCTTGCATGCCCGCTTCATCGCCGAAGCCTCGACGACACCGATGGACTACATCCGCCAACGCCGCCTGTTGCAAGCACGCCGCTTACTGGCTGAGACCAACCTGGCCATCGGCGAAGTCGCCCATCGAGTCGGCTACAGCTCACAAAGTGCCTTTTGCGCCGCCATGCTCAAAACCTTCGGCCGTACTCCTCGGGAGCTTCGCCGCGAGCCTGACGACAACTGACGCGAGGATCGCGACAGACAGCCGCAGCTGGCGCCTCGTACACTGGACGGGCTGCCCTGCTTCCAACAAGGATCATCATGAACCCTCGCACCGCCCTCGGCGCCCTGCACATTGGCGCGCTGTTCTTCGGCCTGACTGGCGTCTTCGGCAAATTGGCCCAAGCGGCACCTGCGGTCATCGTCTTTGGGCGGGCTGCCTTCGCCGTATTGGCGCTGGGCATCTTCGCCCGCCTTGCACAAAAAGCCTGGCAGCCCCTGCAGGTCCAGGACTGGCGGCGTTTGCTGCTGGGCGGCGTGTTGCTGGCCGGGCACTGGGTCAGCTTCTTCATCGCCGTCAAAGTTGCCGGCGTGGCCATTGCCACTTTGGGCTTTGCCAGCTTTCCGGCCTTCACCGTGATCCTTGAAGGGCTGCTGTTTCGCGAGCGCGTTCGGCGCAACGAAATCATCCTGGTATTGCTGGTGAGCATCGGTTTGATCTTGGTCACCCCAGACTTCGACCTGGCCAGCCAGGCCACCGGCGGTCTGCTCTGGTCGTTGCTGTCAGGCTTGTTGTTCTCATTGCTGTCGTTGACCAACCGGGCGTCCAGCGGGCGTATTCCGGCGGTGCAGGCAGCATTGTGCCAAAACGCCGTGGTCGGCCTGTGTCTGCTGCCGGTGGCCGCTCCAGCCCTGACCGAAGTCTCGGCAATGGACTGGCTGTGGATCGGCCTGCTGGGGGTGTTCTGCACCGGTGTCGCCCATAGCCTGTTCGTCGCCAGCCTTGCGGTGATCAAGGCGCGCACCGCTGCGGTGGTGTTTGCCCTGGAACCGGTTTACGGCATTGCCCTGGCCTGGCTGATCTTCGCCGAAGCGCCGACCCTGCGCATGCTGATCGGCGGCGCGCTGATCATTCTCGCGATTGTCGTTTCCAGTCGCCTGGCCGCCAGCAACCAGATCCCCAAGGCGGCGGCTGCCGAAGGCTGACAGTGGTCACGGACGATCGCTGTGCCCCAGGTCGCGCTGGGGGTCAATCTGGTCGCGCACCCGCTGCTTGAGCACCTTGGCTTCCGGGAAGCCACCATCGGCCTTGCGCTCCCAGATCTGCACACCGTCACAGGTGATGCGGAAGGTGCCGCCGGTGGCGGGCTCCAGGGCAACACGAGCCAGATCATCGCTGAACGTACTGAGTAATTCCTGGGCAAGCCAGGCCGCACGCAGCAGCCATTGGCACTGGGTGCAATAGGTAATGACAATTTCGGCTTTGTGCGCATTCATGGGGTAACCGTCTCCTGACAGGCGGGCGCGCTTATACTAGCGGTCTTTGCCCCTAGCTCCGAGAGCCATGATGCACCGCTTGCTGTTAAGTCTGATGCTGATCGTCGTTTCCTTCCCGCTCCTGGCTGCCGAACCACCGCGACCGAAAATCGGCCTGGTGCTGTCCGGTGGCGCCGCCCGAGGCCTTGCCCATATTGGTGTACTCAAGGCCCTGGAAGAGCAAGGCATCAAGATCGATGCCATTGCCGGCACCAGCATGGGCGCGGTGGTCGGCGGCCTGTATGCCTCCGGCTACAAGGTCGAGGAGCTGGAAAAGCTGGCCCTTGGCATCGATTGGCAAGAGGCACTCTCAGACGCGCCACCACGCAAGGACGTGCCGTTCCGTCGCAAGCAGGATGACCGCGATTTTCTGGTCCAACAGAAGCTGAGCTTTCGCGACGATGGCAGTCTGGGCCTGCCGCTGGGGGTGATTCAGGGACAAAACCTGGCCCTGCTTCTGGAAAGCATGCTCGCCCATACCAGCGACACCCGCGATTTCGACAAGTTGCCGATCCCCTTCCGCGCGGTGGCCACCGATATTGCCAGCGGTGAGAAAGTGGTGTTCCGTCGGGGTCACCTGCCTCAGGTGATTCGCGCCAGTATGTCGATCCCAGCGGTGTTTGCCCCCGTCGAGCTGGATGGGCGGCTGCTGGTTGATGGTGGCATGGTCGACAACATTCCCCTGGACGTTGCCCGCGAGATGGGTGTGGACATGGCGATCGTGGTCGACATCGGAACCCCGTTGCGCAGCCGCAAAGAAATGACGACCGTGGTCGACGTGCTCAATCAGTCAATTACCTTGATGACCCGGCGCAACTCCGAAGAGCAACTGGCGTCCTTGCACCGTGATGACATCCTGATCCAGCCACCGCTGGCCAGCTTTGGCGTTACCGATTTTGGTCGCGCCAAGGAAATGATCGACGCCGGTTATCGCGCCGCCCGCGCCCTCGACCCACGCCTGGCCGCGCTCAAGCGCCCGGACACCGAAGATACCGAACTGAACGTCGCCCGCTCGCCAAGCCAGCGTACGCCAGTGATCACTGCAATCAGGATCGAGAACGACTCGAAAGTCAGCGACGATGTAATCCGCTTCTATATCCGCCAGCCAATCGGTGAACCCCTGGAGCTGGGCCGTTTACAGACCGACATGGGCACCCTCTACGGCCTCGACTATTTCGACCGGGTGCAGTACCGGGTGGTCCACAAGGGCAATGACAACACGCTGGTAATCAATGCCCGCGGCCGCCGTGGCGGTACCGATTACCTGCGCCTGGGCCTGAACCTGTCGGATGACATGCGTGGTGACAGCGCCTTTAACATCGGCGCCAGCTACCGGGTCAATGGCATCAACGAACTGGGTGCAGAGTGGCTGACCCGGGCGCAGATCGGTGATCAGCAGGAGTTGTACAGTGAATTCTATCAACCGCTGGATACCGGTTCCCGCTACTTCGTCGCCCCGTATCTGGACCTGGGATCGCAGAACGTCGAAGCCACGCTCGATGACGACCCGATTGCCGAGTACCGTCTGGAACGCTACGGCTTCGGTCTGAACCTGGGGCGCCAGATCGGCAATAGCGGTGAAGTGCGCTTCGGCGTCGGCCAGGCCTGGGGCAAGGCCGATGTGCGCATTGGTGATCAGGACCTGCCGCACTTCAGTTTCAACGAAGGCTTCTACGAGCTGAAGTACTCGTTCGACACCCTGGACAATGTCTACTTCCCGCACACCGGTGAAGACATAAGCCTGACCCTGCGCCAGTTCGATCCGGACCTGGGCTCGGATGAACGCTACCGGCAGTGGAACTTCAAACTGGACAAAGCCCTGAGCAGTGGTCCCAACTCCTGGGTGCTGGGGGCTCAGTACGGACGGACCCTGGACGAGGCTGAGGTGGTCACCTCAAGCTTTATATTGGGTGGCGCCAGACAGCTGTCAGGCTTTCGCCAGGATTCGGTGTCAGGGCAAAACATGAGCCTGATGCGCATGGTGTACTACCGTCGGCTGACACCACGTGCCTACCTGCCACTGGATTTCCCACTGTACCTCGGTGGATCACTGGAGCGTGGCCGGGCCTGGAACAATGACAATGAATTCGACAGCGGCTATATCAATGCCGCCAGTATCTTCGTTGGTTTCGAGACGCCGTTGGGCCCACTGAACTTCAGCTACGGGGCCAACAGCGAGAATGAGAAGGCGTTGTACCTCAATCTGGGTCACACCTTCTAAACAGGGTCAGGACTTTTCCAGGTTGGCCAGGATTCGCGCGTGGACCTTCATGCACACGCGCATCTCTTCTTCGTCGACACCCGTGAACAGTTCGGCGCGCAAGGCGTTGGCAATGGTTTCGATCTGGTCGATCAGTGGCTTGGCCGGCGGGCACAAGTGGATTTTTTTCGCTCGCCGGTCTTCCAGCACCGCTTGGCGCCGTACCAGCCCTTGTGCCTCCAGGCTGTCGAGCAAACGCGCCAGGGTCGGCCCTTCGACGCCAACGCTCTGGGCGAGCTCACGCTGGGTAGGCGCTTCATCAAAACGGGCCAGGTGCAGCAGCACCAGCCAGCGAGCCTGGGACAGATTGAGCCCGGCCAGGCGGCGGTCCAGTTCGGCGCGCCAGCCCCGCGACATCTGGGCCAGCTGCATTCCGAAGCGGTGTTGGTCGGTCAACGGCATAGAAAACTCATCATCAGAACTAATTATTAGCCAGCTAACCATGCTCCTGCGCAACAGGCAAGGCTCATTAAGACTCTAGCTGTCTGACAATCGTTATAAAAGATGACAATGCCGGGTTTACATCTCAAATTCAGCCGCTAACGCCGCCCGCACGCAGTACAGCACCCCTTCCGGGACCCGGGCGCCGAACTGCTCGGCAATGGCTGAGACTGGCGGCAATTCGCCTTCGCCGTCGAGGAAGGCGTCCTGCACTTCGGCGAGCAGGTCTTCGGGCAAATCTAGCGCCTGCTCCAGCGACAACTGCTGACGGCCAATGGCTTCGGCAAGCATGCTATAGACGTTCTTTTCGCTGCAGTTCAGTTGCCCGGCGATTTGAGCCGGGGTCATGCCGGCTCGCGCCAGGCTGGTCAGTTCGTGGCGCAGGTCAGCAACCTGAGGCGGCGCCTCGGCAGCACCGCCGAGCACGTCGAGGAACGCTGCGCCATAGCGCTCCAGCTTGCGTGCGCCAACACCACTGACCTGAGCCATTTCGCTGAGACTGGACGGCTGGCTGCGCAGCATCTCCAGCAGGGTCGAATCTGGGAAAATGACGTACGGTGGCACGCCGTGCTCCTCAGCCAACTTGCGCCGCAGCGCTCGCAGGGCTTCCCATTGCTCGCGCTCGTCACCACGTACCAGCTGACTGGCCGGGCTACCGCCGCCACTACTGCCTTTGCTGCTGGTCTGCGGCTTGAGATCGCGGCGCAATTCCAGGGTGACTTCACCACGCAACAAGGGTCGGCAGGTATCGGACAGGCGCAAGCCGCCATAACCTTCCAGATCAATATCAGCCAGACCGCGCGCTACCAGTTGGCGGAACAGCGAGCGCCATTCACCCTCGGAACGGGCCTTACCGACGCCGTACACCGCCAGCTTCTCATGGCCGAAGTTACGGATCTTCTCGTTGTCCTTACCCAGCAGTACATCCACCAAATGGCCGACACCATAGCGCTGGCCGGTGCGATACACCGCTGACAGGGCCTGGCGTGCTGGTTCAGTGGCGTCCCAGGTCTGCACACCATCGATGCAGTTGTCGCAATGCCCGCAGGGCTGCGGTAGTTCTTCATCGAAGTAGTTGAGCAGGATCTGACGGCGGCAACGGGTTTCTTCACAGAGCGCAAGCATGGCGTCAAGTTTGTGTTGCTCAATGCGCTTGTGCCGCTCGTCACCCTCGGAGTTCTGCAGCATCTGCTTGAGCATCACCATGTCCTGCAGGCCATAGGCCATCCAGGCATCGGCCGGCAGGCCATCACGCCCTGCCCGGCCGGTTTCCTGATAGTAGGCTTCCAGCGACTTGGGCAGATCCAGGTGAGCGACGAAGCGCACGTTGGGTTTGTCGATGCCCATGCCAAAGGCAATGGTCGCGACCATGATCAGGCCTTCCTCGTTGAGGAAGCGGCGCTGGTTCGACGCGCGGGTCTCGGCCGGCAGGCCGGCGTGATAAGGCAGCGCCGGAAAACCCTGCTCGCACAGGTAGGCGGCAACGTCGTCGACCTTTTTGCGCGACAGGCAATAGACAATGCCAGCGTTACCACGTCGCTCAGCCAGGAAGGTCAGCAACTGCTTGCGCGGCTGCTCTTTGGGCACGATACGGTAGAAAATATTCGGCCGGTCGAAGCTCGACAGGAAGCGCTCGGCATTTTGCAGATGCAGGCGAGTGACGATCTCTTCGCGGGTACGCATGTCCGCGGTGGCGGTCAGGGCAATACGCGGTACATTGGGGAACAGCTCGGCCAGTTGCCCCAACTGCAGGTACTCGGGGCGGAAGTCATGGCCCCATTGCGAAACGCAGTGAGCCTCGTCAATGGCAAACAGGGCAATATCCAGGGTACGCAGAAAATCCAGCATGCGCGGCTGCACCAGACGCTCCGGCGCCAGGTAGAGCATCTTTACTTCGCCACGGCGAATGCGCCCAGCAAGCTCACGCTGCTGCTCTGCGCTCAAGGTAGAGTTCAGCGAGGCGGCGGCAACACCCAATTCATCGAGAGTCGCCACCTGGTCTTCCATCAGCGCGATCAGTGGCGACACCACCACCGCCAGGCCCGGACGCAACAGTGCCGGCACCTGAAAGCACAGGGACTTACCGCCCCCGGTGGGCATCAACACCAGCGCATCGCCACCTTTGGCTACACATTCGATGATCGCCCCCTGGCGCCCTCGAAAGCTGTCGTAGCCGAAGATGTCCTTAAGGACGCGCTGAGCCTGTTCGAGCATAAAAACTCCATAAATCGCAGAACCATCCTGGCCACAGGCTGGATGAAAATCTTCCCCGCCACACCTGAAAATGCGTAAGCGGCTTTTACCTGACCGGCCATTACAGCGCTGCCAAGTACAAAAGCCGGGCATTATACCCGAGCACTGCCTTGCACAGGGTGCTCTGCGATAGGCGTCAACTTTGCCTCGCAGGGGCCGCAAGATGCTAGAATTCGTTCATCGTTTATTCCCAAGGTAGCCCTGTAATGTCCTTCGCCGAGCAATTGAACCGCCTGCAAGCCTTCCTCGACGCCGACGAGCTGCACGAAGAAGCGCTGGACTACGTTGCCGCCCACGGCTACCTGACGGCATTGTCGATCGGTACCGAGAACGTTCCCGAGCGCGAATGGATCGACGCCCTGTTCGCCGAAGAGCCGCATTACAAGGATGATGCCCAGCGTGAAGAGATCGAAGCCACGCTGATCCAGCTCAAGGCGCACATCGCTCGCCAACTGGCCAGCGACGAGGAATTCGAGCTGCCGTGCGAGCTGGACCTGGGCGACGAGCCGGACGACTCCGACCTGCGCGGCTGGTGCATCGGCTTCATGGAAGGCGTGTTCATGCGTGAAGAAGCCTGGTTCGAAACCGCCGAAGAAGAAGTCAGCGAAATGCTGCTGCCGATCATGGTCGGTTCCGGCCTGTTCGACGAACAGCCTGAATTCGCCGACATCGCCAGCGATGCCAACCTGATGGACGACATGGTCGTGCAGATTCCCGAGGCCCTGACGGCGCTGTACCTGCTGCAACATGCGCCGGATGAAAAGCCTGCACCTGCATTGCTCAAGCCTCGCCACCACTGAGTCGGCGTACATGCGCTACCTGCTGCTGGCCATCGGCTGGCTCAGCGTCGCGCTGGGAGTGATCGGCATCTTCCTGCCGGTATTGCCGACCACTCCGTTCCTGCTTCTGGCAGCGGCGTGCTTTGCGCGCAGCTCGCCACGCTTTCACCACTGGTTGGTCAACCACCCACGGCTGGGCCCGTGGATCCGTGACTACCTCAGTGGTGAAGGTATCCCGCTCAAAGGCAAAGTCTACGCAATCGGCTTGATGTGGTTGAGCATTGGACTGTCCTGCTACCTAGTGCCCCTGCCGTGGGCACGCGGGTTCATGCTGACCAGTGCGGTGCTGGTCAGCATTTATATCGTGCGCCAGAAGACCTTGCGCCGGCCTTCGTAAACCTGCGTAGCCGCTGCCGCCAGGCTGCAATCGGCTGCGAAGCAGTTGTAATTCCGTCGCTGGAAAGGGCCGCTAAACGGCCGTTTCACGCCCGATCGCAGCCTGACGGCAGCGGCTACAGCTGGCCAGACGCTCCCTCCGCGCCTGCCTACTACACCGTATCCACTTTCAACGAATGATCATTGAGCATCCCATTGATAATGGTCGCGGTATCCTGCCCGGCAGCAATCACCCCACCCGCCCCCGCCGTCACCCCGTAATGCTGGGCCAGGTTGACCCCTGCCAGGTCAATGATCTGCGTCGGCGCCGCCCCCGCCACAGCACTGACCTCAATGGTCGAGACCACGCCAGAGCCGCTGCCAGTGACCTTGAAGTGCAGGTAGTCATCCAGTGATGCCGTCGTTGCATTCTCCCCTTGGAGCAATTGCGACAGGTCGAGGCGATCGGTGCCAGGGGTGAAGTCGGTGACCCTGTCATGCCCGGAATTGCCCTGTTGCCAAAGGAAGATATCGTTGCCATCACCGCCGGTCAGGACATTGTTGCCCGGCCCGCCGATCAGGACATCGTTGCCGCCACCGCCGACCAGCGTGTCATTACCCAGCCCACCCTGGAGCAGGTTGGCGGTGCCATTGCCGGTCAGGTTGTCGTTGTAGTCCGAACCGATCAGGTTCTCGATACCGGTCAAGGTATCGTTACCAGCCCCACCAGTGTTTTGCTCCAACGAGCTCGCCAGGCTTACCGTCACCGCACCGTTGGCACTGGCATAGCTGGCAGTATCGATACCAGCATCGCCATTGAGCTGGTCATTACCCGCACCGCCGATCAACAGGTCATTGCCATCACCTGCGTTGAGGATGTCGTTACCGTCACCGCCAATTAGCACATCGTTGCCCGTTCCGGCGTTGAGGGTGTCGTTGCCCGAACCGCCCAGCAGGGTGTCATGACCATTGGTGCCGGTCAGGGTGCTGCCTTGCTGGTAGGTGATATCGACATTGCCGGTGCCGGTACCGCCGTGCCCATCACTGACTGTATAA
Source organism: Pseudomonas sp. S06B 330 (assembly GCF_002845275.2). Classification (NCBI taxonomy): domain Bacteria; kingdom Pseudomonadati; phylum Pseudomonadota; class Gammaproteobacteria; order Pseudomonadales; family Pseudomonadaceae; genus Pseudomonas; species Pseudomonas tussilaginis. The sequence continues at coordinate 4,339,035 of NZ_CP088149.1, forward strand.
GTGCCGTTATAGGTTTGATTCTGGGCATTGGCGTAGTCGACCGTCATGGTCAATGCGTAGTTTTCTGAGCCGTTGACATTGTTCCCCGTGGGGTTGGTCTGGTTGATCACATGGATGCTGTAGAGCCCGTCATGACTGGCGGTAAAGCTGGAACCATCGGCAATGGTCTGATAGACGCCGTTCTCGTCTTTCCATTCCATCAGGATGTTGCCGGCAGGCCGATCATGATCAAGCTTGAGCGTCTCGCCTTGTTTCAAGGTGACAGTGAGCACGTCTTCGGCATTGGCATTGGTGGACAGCGCCCCCAGGTAGCCACTGACGATCAACGCTGCGGTAGTGGTATTTGACGCGCCGCGGAATGAACTACGCGCCAGGTCCTTGAGTTGGTTGGCAGGGCTACTGGCGCTTCCAAGGAAGTTGACCGTAGGCGTGCCGCTGCCCACCGAAAATCCAGCGCCTTTGGCCGCCCAATTGGTATCGAAGGTGATCGGCGCGGCGCTGAGCCTATCGTTGTTGGCATCACTGTCATTGGCCAACAACGCCTCGGCCGGGACGGTGATGGCACTAGAGAGGATATTGGTGATGATATGGTCGGCACCGGCCACTGGCGCAGCGTTTGTGTGGACAGTGACCACCAGGTTGGCGCTGCTCAAGTCGCCATCGTTATCACTGGCGGTGAAACCGACATTCTCGGTCACCGTCGTGCCATTGTCTTTCGGTGGCGTGTAGGTGAACGCCCCCGTATCCATGTCGACCAGCAAGGTGCCGCCCTTGACCGTCTTGATGTTGAAGGTGTTGGTTGCCGTGTCGAAAGAGCCGCGATCAGTACCGTTGGCGCTGTAGCTGCCCTGCCCGCCCAAGGCTTTGGGGTCATAGGTATAGGTGGTGCCGTCGACCAGCAACGCTTTGATAAAACCGCCGTCGGCGCCAAACAATCCGCCGCTCATCAGGCTGCCGGTGATGGGTGCAGCCTGCACCGTACCGGACAACACTTGATTCAATTCGTTGAGGTCGGTGACCACCACCGAATTGGTGTTGGTATGGGTACTGCCGTCATAGGCCAGAGGATCGAGATTGCCGGCGTTGACGCCGCTGCCCAGACCAATGGCATACGACTTGATGCCGTTGCTGTCGAGGAAGGACTTCCAGGCAACCTCGTCGGTCGAGCCGATGCCTTGTGAGGTCGTGGACGGGTTGCCATCGGAGAAAAAATAGCCGACGTTTTGTGCCCCGTTCAGGCTACCGCTATTGGCAAACGCCGACTTGGCTTCGGCGACCGCGTCATCGTAGTTGGTACCGCCGCCCGCCGACAGGCCCGCGACGATCTGCTTGGCTTGAGCGACCGATACCCAGGTGGTCGACTCTTCCGAAGCCGATGAATTGAAAGTCACAATCTGTACTTTGACATCGCCCATCTCGTCGTACTTGTCGAGCAAGGCGCTGATGGCATCCTTGGCCAGTTGCAGTCGTGTCTTACCGCCGACTCCTGACGGGTCTTGCATACTGCCGGACACATCAATGATCAGCAGCAGATTGGAATCGACCTGCCCTGGCGTCACCGAACGCTCCGCGCCCGCTACCGCAGACACATCATCAACGATGGTCACATCCAGCGTGGCATGGTCAGTACTGCCATCTTTATCGGTTGCGGTGACAGTGATGGGTTCGTTGAGATTGTTGATGCCGTTGGCACCAGGGTGGTTTTCACTGCCCTGCAAGGTGTAGGAATAGGTCACCACACCCGTGCTCGGGTTGTAACCCGTGATGGTCAGCGAGTTACCCAACGGGGTAGTCCCTGTCTGCGGGAAGCCAACCGCATTGCCGCCACTGACCACGGTGATACCGCCTACCGTCAGGGTTTGCAGACCATCCGGGGCCGATACGCTAAAGCTTCCCGTCTGGGTCAACGGCGGGGTGTCTGGACTGCTGCCGTCGCTGAGGTTTTTCTCATAGACCGTCAACTCGCCACCCTCGACGTCCAAGCCATTGATGACGACCGGATGGTTCAGGTTACTGACGTTGATCTTCAGTGTTGCAGTGCTGCTGTCGCCATCGGCGTCCTTGAGGGTGTAGGTAAAGCTATCAACACCACTGCCGCCACCGTGCAGGTTGACGAAATCCTGATCAGCGGTGTTCAGCGTGTAGGTGTAGGAGCCGTCGGCGGCCAGCACCAGCTTGCCGTAGACACCGTTGAGTGTCTGCGGCGTAATCGGTCCGCTCGAAACACGGTCGGCGCCCTGGGTATCGTTGGTCAACACGTTACCAGTCACGGTCAGCTGGGTTTCGGTGGCCGTGGTGCTGTTGGTGTCATTGAAGGCTTTCGGCGCGTCGTCGACGATGTTTACATCGATGTTGCCACTGGCCGTGCTGCCATCGTTATCCGTCGCGACCACGGTGAAGCTTTCGCTCAAGGTAGTGCCGTTACCGCTGGTGTGCTCTTCGTTGTCGAGCAACGTATAGGTGTAGGTCACCACGCCGGTGGCCGGGTTGTAGCCAGTGATGGTCAACGTATTGCCCAGCGGGGTCGTTCCCGACTGTGGAAAGCTACCCGTGCCGTTGCTGATCACCGTGACCCCTTCAATGGTCAGGGTTTTCAGGCCATCCGGTGCATGCACGGTGAAGCTGCCGCTTTGGGTCAGTGCCGATCCACTCGGACTACTGCCATCGCTCAGGTTTTTCTCATAAACAGTCAGTTCGCCGCATTCGATATCCAGGCCTTTCAAGGTCACCGGGTCGTTGAGGTTATTGACGTTGATCTTCAAGGTCGCGGTGCTACTGTCGCCGTCGGCATCCTTGAGGGTGTAGGTGAAGGTTTCGACGCCGGTGCCAGTACGGTTGATGAAGTCCGGGTCGGCAGTGTTTAGCGTGTAGGTATAGGAGCCGTCGGCGGCCAGCACCAGCTTGCCGTAGGTGCCCTCGATGGACTGCGGTGTGATCGGTCCACTGGCGATGCGGTCAGCGCCCTGGGTGTCGTTGGTCAACACGTTACCGGTGACGCTCAGCTGATTCTCGGTGGCCGTGGTGCTGTTGGTGTCATTGAAGGCTTTCGGCGCGTCGTCGACGATGTTTACATCGATGTTGCCACTGGCCGTGCTGCCATCGTTATCCGTCGCGACCACGGTGAAGCTTTCGCTCAAGGTAGTGCCGTTACCGCTGGTGTGCTCTTCGTTGTCGAGCAACGTATAGGTGTAGGTCACCACGCCGGTGGCCGGGTTGTAGCCAGTGATGGTCAACGTATTGCCCAGCGGGGTCGTTCCCGACTGTGGAAAGCTACCCGTGCCGTTGCTGATCACCGTGACCCCTTCAATGGTCAGGGTTTTCAGGCCATCCGGTGCATGCACGGTGAAGCTGCCGCTTTGGGTCAGTGCCGATCCACTCGGACTACTGCCATCGCTCAGGTTTTTCTCATAAACAGTCAGTTCGCCGCATTCGATATCCAGGCCTTTCAAGGTCACCGGGTCGTTGAGGTTATTGACGTTGATCTTCAGCGTCGCGGTGCTACTGTCGCCGTCGGCATCCTTGAGGGTGTAGGTGAAGGTTTCAACGCCGGTGCCAGTACGGTTGATGAAGTCCGGGTCGGCAGTGTTCAGCGTGTAGGTATAGGAGCCGTCGGCGGCCAGTACCAGCTTGCCGTAGGTGCCCTCGATGGACTGCGGTGTGATCGGTCCACTGGCGATGCGGTCAGCGCCCTGGGTGTCGTTGGTCAACACGTTACCGGTGACGCTCAGCTGATTCTCGGTGGCCGTGGTGCTGTTGGTGTCATTGAAGGCTTTCGGCGCGTCGTCGACGATGTTTACATCGATGTTGCCACTGGCCGTGCTGCCATCGTTATCCGTCGCGACCACGGTGAAGCTTTCGCTCAAGGTAGTGCCGTTACCGCTGGTGTGCTCTTCGTTGTCGAGCAACGTATAGGTGTAGGTCACCACGCCGGTGGCCGGGTTGTAGCCAGTGATGGTCAACGTATTGCCCAGCGGGGTCGTTCCCGACTGTGGAAAGCTACCCGTGCCGTTGCTGATCACCGTGACCCCTTCAATGGTCAGGGTTTTCAGGCCATCCGGTGCATGCACGGTGAAGCTGCCGCTTTGGGTCAGTGCCGATCCACTCGGACTACTGCCATCGCTCAGGTTTTTCTCATAAACAGTCAGTTCGCCGCATTCGATATCCAGGCCTTTCAAGGTCACCGGGTCGTTGAGGTTATTGACGTTGATCTTCAAGGTCGCGGTGCTACTGTCGCCGTCGGCATCCTTGAGGGTGTAGGTGAAGGTTTCGACGCCGGTGCCAGTACGGTTGATGAAGTCCGGGTCGGCAGTGTTTAGCGTGTAGGTATAGGAGCCGTCGGCGGCCAGCACCAGCTTGCCGTAGGTGCCCTCGATGGACTGCGGTGTGATCGGTCCACTGGCGATGCGGTCAGCGCCCTGGGTGTCGTTGGTCAACACGTTACCGGTGACGCTCAGCTGATTCTCGGTGGCCGTGGTGCTGTTGGTGTCATTGAAGGCTTTCGGCGCGTCGTCGACGATGTTTACATCGATGTTGCCACTGGCCGTGCTGCCATCGTTATCCGTCGCGACCACGGTGAAGCTTTCGCTCAAGGTAGTGCCGTTACCGCTGGTGTGCTCTTCGTTGTCGAGCAACGTATAGGTGTAGGTCACCACGCCGGTGGCCGGGTTGTAGCCAGTGATGGTCAACGTATTGCCCAGCGGGGTCGTTCCCGACTGTGGAAAGCTACCCGTGCCGTTGCTGATCACCGTGACCCCTTCAATGGTCAGGGTTTTCAGGCCATCCGGTGCATGCACGGTGAAGCTGCCGCTTTGGGTCAGTGCCGATCCACTCGGACTACTGCCATCGCTCAGGTTTTTCTCATAAACAGTCAGTTCGCCGCATTCGATATCCAGGCCTTTCAAGGTCACCGGGTCGTTGAGGTTATTGACGTTGATCTTCAGCGTCGCGGTGCTACTGTCGCCGTCGGCATCCTTGAGGGTGTAGGTGAAGGTTTCAACGCCGGTGCCAGTACGGTTGATGAAGTCCGGGTCGGCAGTGTTCAGCGTGTAGGTATAGGAGCCGTCGGCGGCCAGTACCAGCTTGCCGTAGGTGCCCTCGATGGACTGCGGTGTGATCGGTCCACTGGCGATGCGGTCAGCGCCTTGGGTGTCGTTGGTCAACACATTACCAGTCACGGTCAGCTGACTCTCGGTGGCGGTGGTGCTGTTGATATCGTTGAAGGCTTGCGGCGTGTCATCGACGATATTCACATTGATCGTGCCGTTGGCTGTGCTGCCATCGGTGTCAGTGGCGACGACTGCAAAGTTCTCGCTCAGGGTGGTGCCATTGCCAGTGCTATGGGACTCGTTGTCGAGCAACGTATAGGTGTAAGTCACCACCCCCGTGCTGGCATTATAGCCAGTGATGGTCAGGGTGTTGCCTTCAGGCGTCGTGGCTGATTGCGGGAAACCCACCGCGCTGCCGCCACTGACCACGGTAATGCCACCAATGGTCAAGGTTTGCAGGCCATCAGGCGCCGTCACCGAGAAGCTGCCGCCCTGGGTCAATGCCGGCCCATTCGGGTTGCTGCCGTCGGAGAGATGCTTCTCGAAGACCGTCAGCTCACCGCCTTCAACATTCAGGCCGTTGAGGGTGATCGGGTCGTTGAGGTTGTTGACGTTGAGCTTCAATGTCGCCGTGCTGCTGTCACCATCAGAATCTTTGAGGGTGTAGGTGAACGTCTCGATGCCTGTGCCACCACCGTGCAGATTGATGAAGTCTGGATCCGCGGTGTTCAGTGTGTAGGTGTAGGAACCGTCCGCCGCGAGTACCAATTTGCCGTACACACCCTCAAGGGTCTGCGGCGTAATCGGCCCGCTCGCAATACGGTCAGCACCCTGGATGTCGTTCGTCAGGACGTTGCCCGTCAACGTCAGATGATTCTCGGTAGCGGTGACCGCGTTAGTGTCGGCAACTGCCGTCGGTACATCATCGACAATGGTGACATTGACGTTGAGGCTGGCACTGCGACCATCGGCATCGGAGGCCGTTACCGCGAGCGTTTCGCTCATGTTGTTGATGCCTTCACCACTGGCATGACCTTCCCGGCCCTGCAGGGTAAAGCTGAAGGACACCTCACCGGTCAGCGGGTTGTAGGTGATAGACAGCTTGTTACCGAGGCTGGTGGTGGCCGTTTGTGGAGAAGTGATGGCCACACCATTGCTGATCAGATTGATGCCGCCGACGGAAAGGGATTGCAGGCCATCGGCGGCGCTGACTTTGAAAGTACCGCTACGGGTCAGTGCCGCCGCATCCGGGCTGCTGCCATCAGCCAGGTTTTTCTCGTAGAACGTCAGCGCTCCGCCATTGATGCTCAATCCGCCGATGACGACTGGATCATCGATGTTGGTAACATTGAGTACCAGGTTGGCAGTGCTGGTATCGCCGTCGGCATCCTTGAGGGTGTAGGTGAAGGTCTCGATACCGCTGCCACCACCGTGCAGCTTGATGAAATCAGGATCAGCACTGTTCAGCGTATAGGTGTAGGAGCCATCAGCGGCCAACACCAGCGTGCCGTAGGTGCCAGTGAAGGTGCCTGCAGTGATTGGCCCGGAGGCAATGCGATCCGCACCTTGCACATCATTACTAAGGACATTACCGGTCAACGTCAGCTGATTCTCACTGGCGGTGAGTGCATTGCTGTCATCCACCGCTCGCGGCGTGTCGTCAGTAACATTGATATCCAGCGAACCACTGGCGACATCACCGTCGGTATCGCTGACCGAAACGCTGATGCTCTCACCCAGCCCGTTGGCACCGCCACCGTTCGGGTGCGTTTCAGCACCGGTCAAGGTGTAGCTGTAGCTGACCACACCGGTCGCCGCATCGTAGCCGGTGATGGTCAAAACGTTGCCAAGGCCGGTGGTAATCGATTGGCCGACTCCGGTCACCGCACCCGCGGTGACGATGTTGATACCACCGACGTTGAGGTTGAATACCCCATCCGGCGCTACCACGGTAAAACTGCCGGTTTGGGTCAGTGCCGCGGGGTTACTGGCCGAGCCTTGGGCCAGATTAGCCTCGTTGAGCGACAGTTCGCCGCCTTGCACCTGCAGGCCTTCGAGGGTGACCGGGTTATCGACCACTGGCGGCAGTGGCGGTGCGTCATCGTTGTTGTTGAGCAAGCCGGCATCCGGCGAGCGCAGTTCTGCAAATCCGTTGAAACCAGCCGTCGGGAAGCCAATCTCTGGAGCAACCCGCCCAGCCACTTCATTGAGCAGAACGAAGGAGTGCCCTCCACCGAGTGCGCCTGCGGCCCCGCCACTGCCGGGGCCAGCCGCAGTCGGATCAGCCTCCTGGCTCGGGTCGGCACCAGCAGCGATAGCTTGCTGGAGCTTCTCTACATCAGTCAGTTGCGCCTGGCTCGGCGTCAGCGCCTCGGGTGATTCGACATGTGGCGCATGGTTGGCCAGCAGTTGGGGTGAAAGTGCCAGGCTGCTGTCACGGCCCAGGGTCAATTCGGCGCCGTTTTGCAGATGAACGGCGATGGCGCCAGCTGCGCCTGTCTGCAGCTGCTCGCCGGCAAACAGCCGGTCACCTTCAGACAGCGCCCGACGTGTCCCGTCAGTGGCGACCGCGAATACCTCTCCGACTACTTTGCTGACAACACCGATTAACTTGGCCATGAGCGCTTTCCTCCGCTGCGGAACGGTTTTTCGCAGAAAAGCACTCTGAATCTCGCGTGGTCGGCCCGCAGCGCTTGCCTTGGACCAATACCCGGAAAGCGCTGCAGGCGCCGGTGGATTTCAATGAAATCAACACCTTCGCTCTGCAGACACTCGGTGAACGTGAAAAATCGCAGTGGCCATTTGGCATATGCCAAAAAATTGTCGCCAATCTACGTTCTTTCTCCATCCCCTCCGCTACATCCGTGCCCTTTGCCGCAAAAAAAATTGAACTTTTTCTGGCGCCCGAAAAATGCACCCCAGACCTGAATCAGTGGGTCGCCTGATATGAACAATGTCGTGGATTCCTTAGACCGCATAAGTTTTTTTTCGCATAACTCTTATGAAAAATTCTTCTTAGCTCGCCCTATAAATGTTCTTAGCTCTGTTGTTACAAGCCTGAAACGGTTTGACCTTAAAAGTTCGTCAATTTTATGACGACAGCAACACCCAAATTAGAGATCAGGGAGAAGTACCCCATGCGCGTTTTGACCCCCATCACCAGTGCAATTCTTTTGGCCATGGCATGCGCCAATGCTCAGGCGATGTCTATTACGGAAGCTGTACAAAGCGCCGTGGACCAACATCCTGAAATCAATGCCAGCCGCAACAATCGCTTGTCTGCCGACGAAGACGTCAACGTTGCCAAGGGCGGTTGGTATCCACGCGTCGACCTGATTGCCGGCTATGGCCGGCAAAAATCAGACAACACCAATACCCGCGGTTTCAACGCCGACGGCACACGCAATCACAACACCGAAACGTTGAACTACACCCAGTCAGACCTGCGCTTGCGGCAGATGCTGTTCGACGGTTTCAGCACCTCGAACGAAGTGGGACGTACTGAAGCGGTGGTCAATTCCCGCGCCTACTACACCCAGGCTACCGCCCAAAGCATTGCCCTGCGTGCCATCGAGGTGTACCTAGAGGTGCTCAAGCGCCGTGAGCTGGTAACCCTGGCCAAGAACAACCTGCAGGCCCACTTGCGCGTCAACGACCAGATTGGCTTGCGCAGTGAGCGAGGTGTTGGCAGTACCGCCGACCTGGACCAATCCACCGCCCGTCGCGCCCTGGCGGAAAACAACCTGTACACCGCCGAAGTCGACCTGGCCGATGCCGAAGCCAACTTCTACAGTGTCATCGGCCGTATGCCCGACGAGCTGGAAACACCGGTCACGATCAAGGGCGAAATGCCACAAAGCCTGATCGACGCACGTCAGGACATGCTGGAGCACAACCCCTACCTGAAGTCAGCCCAAGCTGACGTGCAAGCTGCCGAACAGCAGTACGAAGTGGCCAAGTCGCCATTCTATCCACGCCTGGATGCCGTGCTGGCAACCGGCGCCAACAACAACACCGCAGGCCAGGTCGGCCACGACAACAACGACTGGCAAGCCGGTGTCGAGCTCAGCTACAACCTGTTCCGTGGCGGCAGCGACAAGGCCCGCCTGCAATCCGATGCGCACAAGATCAACCAGGCCATGGACATTCGCAACAATGCCCTGCGCACCCTCAACGAGGATCTGGCGCTGTCATGGAACGCCATGACCAACGCCCGCAAGCAAACCCCGACCGCCCGCGAATACGCTGACACCACCACCCGTGTGCGTGCGGCCTACCAGGATCAGTTCGGCCTCGGCCAACGGACCCTGCTCGACCTGCTCGACAGTGAGAACGAGCTGTACAACGCCAACCGCCGCTACACCGAGGTGCGCTACGTCGAGGAATTCTCGATGTACCGGGTCCTGGCCAACATGGGTGAGCTGCTGAACAAGCAGCGTATCTCACTGCCGCCTGAGGCCATCGCCAAGAGTGAAGTGAGGAGCGAAGCACGTTTGCCCGACATGCGCTAAGCCCTCTATCCGCGGCAGGAGTAGGCCATTGTGACCAGCATGCAACCTGCGAGCTCGGCAGCGGATCCGCGCCTGAGTTTCGATGATCCGTTACTCGATGGCTTGTTGATCCTCTGCAAGCTACATGGTTGCACCGTCAGCCGCGCCGGCCTGAGTGCCGGCCTGCCCCTGGCCCAGCAGCGCCTGAGCCTCGACCTGCTGCCACGGGCCGCTGCCCGCGCCGGTTTGCAGGCACGCGTACTGCGCCGGGAACTGGCAGCAATCTCCAAGCTCAACCTGCCGGTACTGTTGCTGCTCAAGGAAGGCCGCTGCGCGGTACTGCGGCGTTGGGGCGATGACGGTCAGGCGCTGATCCTGCCCAGTGAAGCTGAAGGTGGAGAGCAGTGGGTCAGTCGCGAAGAACTGCTTGAAGCCTACAGCGGCGAAGCGTTGTTCGCCCGCCCCCGGCATGAGCTAGAAGACCTGCGCACGCCGTTGATGCCACGGGTCAATGCCTGGTTCCGCGACACGCTCAAGCAGTCACGCTGGCTGTACAGCGACGCGGTACTGGCCAGTCTGTTGATCAACCTGCTCGGGTTGATGGTGCCGCTGTTCGTCATGCAGACCTACGACCGGGTGGTACCCAACCAAGCGATCTCGACCCTGTGGGTGCTGGTGATCGGCCTGTTGGTCGGCACCCTGTTCGAATTGATTCTGCGTGTGGTCCGCGCGCACCTGCTGGACCAGGCCGGGAAGAAGACCGACCTGATCCTCTCGGCGACACTGTTCGAGCGCATCACGGGCATGTCGATGAAGGCCCGCCCGGCGACCGTCGGTGGATTTGCGCAAAGCATCCATGATTTCCAGGGCCTGCGTGAATTTCTCACCGCGGTGACCTTGACCAGTGTCATCGACCTGCCGTTCGTGGTGCTGATGCTGCTGGTGATCGGCCTGCTCGGCGGCTGGCTGGTAGTGATTCCACTGGTGGCCTTTCCAATCACCATCCTCTTTGCCTTGTTCATCCAGGTACGTTTACGCGACACCGTGCAAAAAAGTCTGACCCTCGGCGCGGTGCGCCAGGCCTTGCTGATCGAAACCCTCGGTGGCCTGGAAACCCTCAAAGCCTGCAGTGCCGAGAGTGAGCGCCAGTACCAATGGGAAAGCACCCACGGCGCCCTCACTCGCCTGGACGCCCACGCGCGTAACCTGTCAGCACTGGCGACCAACGGCACGCTGTTCATTCAGCAGTTTTGTGGCATGGCCACCATTGTCGCCGGGGTTTACAGCATCATTGCCGGCAACCTCAGCGTTGGCGCCCTGGTCGCCAGCTATATGCTCGGCAGCCGGGTGCTGGCGCCGCTGGGGCAGATTGCCGGCTTGATCACCCGCTATCAGCAGGCGCAGTTGACCATGCGCAGCACCGACGCGCTGATGGCGTTGCCGCAAGAGCGGCAAACTGGCCAGCAACCCTTGGAACGCACCCAGCTGCGCGGCGCCATTGAGGTCAGTCATGTCAGCTTTCGCTATGCCGGGCAGAACGTCGCCGCCCTCAATGCGGTGAGCTTCAGCGTCAAGCCTGGCGAGCGCATCGGTATCATCGGCCGCAGCGGTTCGGGCAAAAGTACCCTGGCCCGACTGTTGATGGGCTTTTACGCCCCGGATGAAGGGCAGATCCTGCTCGACAACCTCGACCTGCGCCAACTCGACATAGCTGACTTGCGCAACCAGGTCGGCTATGTGGCTCACGACCTGCCGCTGCTGGCTGGCAGCCTGCGTGACAACCTCACCCTCGGCGCGCGCTATGTCAGCGATGCGCGCATGCTTGAAGTCGCTGAGCTGACCGGCGTCAGTGAACTGGCGCGCCAGCATCCGCAAGGGTTCGAGCGTCCGGTGGGCGAGCGCGGCCAGCTGCTTTCCGGTGGTCAGCGCCAGGCGGTGTTGCTCGCCCGAGCGATGCTGCTGGAGCCACCAATCATGATTCTCGACGAACCCACCAGCCATATGGACAACGCCAGCGAAGACCAGCTGCGCCAGCGCCTGCATGGCTGGGTCGAAGGCAAGACGCTGCTGCTGGTCACCCACCGGACTTCGATGCTCAGTCTGGTCGACCGTCTGCTGGTCCTGGACAACGGCAAAGTAGTGGCCGATGGGCCGAAAGAAGCGGTTATCGATGCACTGCGCAAAGGCCGGGTTGGTACGGCCATCTAGGGAGTCCCGTCATGTCCATCCGCCAAGGCCTGAGCAGTTACTTGCAGAGTTTCGGCAAGACCGCCGAGCGCGACTTCATGCCGGATGTGGCCGGTGCCACCTTGCAGGACTCGCCGCGCCTGTCGCGCATCACCGTGTGGCTAACGGCTGCCTTGCTGCTGACGGCACTGCTGTGGGCCTGGTTTGCAGTGCTGGACGAGGTCACCATGGGTGAAGGCAAGGCCATTCCTTCGAGCAAGGTTCAGGTCATCCAGAACCTGGAAGGGGGCATCGTCACGGAAATCTTTGTCCGTGAAGGACAAATGGTCAACAAGGGCGATACCTTGCTGCGCCTGGATGACACCCGCTTCCAATCCAACAAGGGTGAGAGTGAAGCCGATCGCTATGCCCTCACCGCCCAGGTCGAACGGCTTTCAGCCGAAGCGGAGGGGCGCCCCTTCCAGGTCTCTGAAGAGGTGCGCAGCAAGGCGCCGCAGGTAGCTGAAGACGAGCTGTCGTTGTATCAGTCCCGGCAACGGCGCCTGACCAGCGAGAAGCAGACCCTCAATGAACAACTGCGGCAAAAAACCCAGGAGCTCGCCGAGTTCCGGTCCAAGGCCGAGCAATACCGCTCGGCGCTGGGGTTGTTGCAGCAAGAGCTGAACATGTCGACGCCGTTGGTGGGCACCGGGGCCATCTCACCGGTGGAAATCCTGCGCCTCAAACGCAGTACCGTGGAAGCCCGTGGCTCACTTAATGCCACCACCCTGGCGATTCCTCGCGCCGAGGCGGCTGTGGCGGAAATCAAGAGCAAGATCGAAGAGTCGGAAGCAGGTTTTCGTTCGGAAGCGGCCAAGGAACTCAATGAGAAACGCACTGATCTGTCGAAGATTACCGCCTCAAGCATCGCCATTGATGACCGGGTCTCGCGCACCACGGTCGTATCGCCGGTGCATGGCATCATCAAGCTGCTCAAGGTCAACACCATTGGCGGCGTGGTCCAGCCAGGCAGCGACCTGCTGGAGATCGTGCCGTTGGAAGACAACCTGCTGATCGAAGCGAAGGTCCGCCCTCAGGACGTCGCGTTCCTGCATCCGGGGCAGGCGGCGATGGTCAAGTTCAGTGCTTACGACTACACCATCTACGGCGGGCTCAAAGCCAAGCTGGAACTGATCAGCGCCGACACCGTGACCGATGACAAAGGCAATGCCTTTTACCTGATCCAGGTGCGCACCGACAAAAATCACCTGGGCGGTGACAACAAGCCGCTGCTGATCATTCCTGGCATGACTGCCACGGTGGACATCATCACCGGGCACAAGAGTGTGCTCGATTACTTGCTCAAGCCGGTGCTCAAGGCACGGACTGAAGCCATGCGTGAGCGGTGAGGCAGTGATCGACTGGCGGGCAGTCACAATGCGCTCACCTCAGTGGGACTGACGAATCGCGGCGGCCAGGTTTTGCGGCCGTTTCACGCCCGATCGCAGCCTCACGGCTGCGGCTACAAGGGGCCAGCCAAAACACTAGCAATCAACATCAATCACTGTGGGAGCCGGTCTTGCCGGCGATCGGGCGCACATGGTTACGCTCGTAGGTATCACGCCCCATCGCCACAATCTGCCCCTCAATCAACGCCTCGAACGGCGTTAACAAGCCATCGAAACAGGCCGGCGCTTCCAGCACGTTCAATGCCTGTACCACCGCCTCCAAGGTCGACAGCGCGCCTTCAGCCGGGGCCTTGCGCAAGCGGTAACGCGACGGCAGCACCTGGGCCAGTGTCACCCGCGGCAACGCCGCCAGTAATGGGTTCAGGTGCAGCAGTTTGCTCGCCTTGCGCCAGGTGCCATCTGGCACCACCAGCAACCACGGACGTTGATCAGGGGCCTTAACATAGGCCGTCAGCGGCTGGGCATCATCACCCGGAAACAGCAAGGCACTGCGATACCCTGGTAGCTCAATCAGCGCGGCCAGGTCCTCGAATACCTCACCCACCCGCAATTCGGCATTACGCAGGCCCAACGCTGCCAGTTTCGCAGTATTGAGGGCATGGCGCACTTCGCTGGGGTGCTGCAATAGCAGCACCCGAGTGCGGCTGTCGAGGTACGGGATCAACGGGCAAAGGCAATGGGCTTGTGGGCGCAGGCAGCGCTCACATTGAATTCTGGACATCGGGTTCTCCTGGGCAAGCAAAGTGTGCCACAGCAGTCCCAGAAAAAGCCCACTTCCCTGTGGGAGAGACAAAAGGATTCTTGAGTGGACGCGCTACCCAGCCGCACAGGTCATCAGCCAAGCATGTACAGGTTTAGCAGAGCATTTACAGGGGTGCGGACGATTTTCAGAAAAATGTACGGTCCTGATTCAACTTTCCAGAAGGCCGTTTGTTCACGTTGGTGTAAGTTGCGCCTTGAGCAAATCGCGGAAGGTCTGAATCAAGGGTTCACGGCTGCGCCCGCGTCGAATGATCATGGAAAACGGCGCCTGATAGCCAAAAGTCGCCGGCGACAACACGCGCAAATCACCCTTGTCAGCCCAGGCCTGGGCATAGTGTTCCGGTAGGTAGCCGATATAAGCGCCGGACAACACCAGAATCAGTTGCGCCTCCATGCTTTCCACCGTCGCCGCACTGTGTTTGAAGCCGTGGCGGGCAAGTTCGGCCTGGCTCCAATAGCCGCGCCCAACCATGCGTTGCTGGGTGATGACCTGTTCGGGAATGCGCCGCTCGTGGTAAAGCGGATGGCGGTTACTGCAGTAAAGCCAGTGCTGTTCACGGTACAGCGGTTGGTAGACCAGACCGCTCATGCGTGTGGAGAACGCGCCGATGGCCAGGTCCAGGCGATTATCCTGGACCCCCAACTGCAGTTCATAAGGGCTCGACACCGACAGGTGCAGGTGCACCGCCGGGTGCTCCTGGCTGTAGGCACCAATGGCCTCGGCCAGCGGCAAGGCCCGATCGCCTACCGTCGAGTCGATCACCCCCAGGTTCAACGTCCCGCGCAGTTCACCCTTGAGCGCGGCGGCGTACTGCTCGAAGCCGTCCATTTCCGCCAGCAGGCGCAGGGTTTCCTGATGGAACAGCTCACCCTTACTGGTCAGGCTGAAGCCCCCTCGCCCGCGATGGCACAGCACGATACCCAGCGCCGCCTCCAGCTGACTCATGTAAGTGCTGATGGCTGAGGTCGAGAGGTTGAGTTCGCGCTGGGCGTTAGCAAAGCCCTGATGGCGCACGACGCTGACAAAAATGCGCAGGAGTTTCAGGTCAGGCAATGCAGAAGCCATGGTTCACAGGGTCCGAAAGGTGACATATGGCGAAAGTCTATCCAGTTCTCCGTCATTAGTTTAGAAAAACCTGAACTAAGTATTTGCCTGTAGCGATTCTTTTTGCTCACTACCTTTTGCAGACTCTGCCGCAATGCACCTGCTTGCCAGCGTTTGCGCGTTCTTGGCGCACCGGCCTGACAGGTTCCAACAACTAGAACAATCGAATCGATGAGGCCCGACCGTGGACAAGATTCTGCACCAACCACTGGGCGGCAACGAAATGCCGCGTTTCGGCGGCATCGCCACCATGCTCCGTCTCCCTCACCTGCAAAGTGCCGAAGGCCTTGATGCTGCCTTCATCGGCATCCCCCTGGACATCGGTACCTCGTTGCGCTCCGGCACCCGTTTCGGCCCACGGCAGATCCGCGCCGAGTCGGTGATGATCCGTCCCTACAACATGGCCACAGGCGCTGCTCCGTTCGATTCGATGTCGGTCGCCGATATCGGTGACGTGGCGATCAACACCTTCAACCTGCTTGACGCTGTGCGCATCATCGAAGAGGCCTACGACGAAATCCTCGAACACAACGTCATCCCAATGACCATGGGTGGTGACCACACCATTACCCTGCCGATCCTGCGGGCAATCCACAAGAAACACGGCAAGGTTGGCCTGGTGCACATCGATGCCCACGCTGACGTCAACGATCACATGTTCGGCGAAAAGATCGCCCACGGCACCACCTTCCGCCGCGCGGTGGAAGAAGGCCTGCTGGACTGCGACCGCGTCGTACAGATCGGTTTACGCGCCCAGGGTTATACCGCTGAAGACTTCAACTGGAGTCGCAAGCAGGGCTTCCGTGTAGTTCAGGCTGAAGAATGCTGGCACAAGTCCCTTGAACCACTGATGGCTGAGGTCCGCGAAAAAGTCGGTGGTGGCCCGGTCTACTTGAGCTTCGACATCGACGGTATCGACCCGGCCTGGGCCCCCGGTACCGGCACCCCGGAAATTGGTGGCCTGACCACCATCCAGGCCATGGAAATCATCCGTGGCTGCCAGGGTCTGGACCTGATCGGTTGCGACCTGGTAGAAGTCTCGCCCCCTTACGACACCACCGGCAACACCTCGTTGCTCGGCGCCAACCTGCTGTACGAAATGCTCTGTGTCTTGCCGGGCGTTGCTCGCCGCTGACCGACAGGCACCAGGAGCTACAACGAGGCAGGAGCCATGAGCGCCGGGTCGCACAAGCAGCCCGCGCAGTAGACGAATGACCGGCGCCGGGCTTGCCTGGCGCCAGGATCGATCTCACCATAATAAAGATAATCGGAGACACCCATGGCCTTAGACTTATTCGTTGTCTTGATCTACGCGGCCGGCATGCTCGCGCTTGGCTACTATGGCATGCGACGGGCCAAAACCCATGAAGACTACCTGGTGGCCGGACGCAACCTGGGCCCCAACCTATACATGGGCACCATGGCCGCCACAGTATTGGGCGGTGCCTCGACCGTCGGTACGGTAAAGCTGGGTTACGTTCACGGCATCTCCGGCTTTTGGCTGTGCGCCGCGCTGGGCCTGGGCATCATCGCCCTGAACCTGTTTCTGGCCAAACCCCTGCTGCGCCTGAAGATCTTCACCGTGACCCAGGTGCTTGAACAGCGCTACAACCCCATGGCCCGTCAGGCCAGCGCAGTCATCATGCTCGCCTATGCGCTGATGATTGCTGTGACCTCGACCCTGGCGATCGGTACCGTCCTGCAAGTGCTGTTCGACATGCAGTTCTGGGCCGCTATCCTGCTCGGTGGTGGCGTTGTGGTGGTGTACTCGACCATCGGTGGCATGTGGTCGTTGACCCTCACCGACATCGTTCAGTTCGTGATCAAGACCGTAGGCCTGATGTTTGTCCTGCTGCCGATCTGCTTATACCGCGTGGGCGGTTGGGACGAACTGGTTGCCAAGCTGCCGGCGTCAAGCTTCAGCCTGACCACCATCGGCTGGGACACCATCATCACCTACTTCCTGATCTACTTCTTCGGCATCCTTATCGGTCAGGATATCTGGCAGCGAGTGTTCACCGCCCGTGACGAGAAAGTCGCCAAGCGCGCCGGTACCACTGCGGGTATCTATTGCGTGATCTACGGTCTGGTGTGTGCGGTAATCGGTATGGCGGCCCACGTGCTGCTGCCGGATCTGGCCAACGCCAACAACGCATTTGCCGCCATCGTCAAATCTGCACTGCCTGACGGCATCCGCGGCTTGGTGATTGCTGCTGCGCTGGCGGCGATGATGTCTACGGCCAGTGCTGGCCTGCTGGCTGCCTCGACCGTTCTCACCGAAGACCTGCTGCCTAAGCTGCGTGGCGGCAAACAGTCGAGCCTGGCGATCAACCGTCTGTTCACCTTGCTCACCGGCATTTGCGTCCTGGGTATCGCCCTGGTGGTCGAAGACGTGATCAGCGCCCTGACCCTGGCCTACAACCTGTTGGTCGGCGGCATGCTGGTGCCATTGATCGGTGCAATTTACTGGAAGCGGGCGACCACTGCGGGTGCAATTACCAGCATGACCCTGGGCTTTGTCACTGCGTTGGTATTTATGTTCAAAGACGGGATGGCTGCCAACACGCCAA
This sequence comes from Pseudomonas sp. S06B 330, assembly GCF_002845275.2. Classification (NCBI taxonomy): domain Bacteria; kingdom Pseudomonadati; phylum Pseudomonadota; class Gammaproteobacteria; order Pseudomonadales; family Pseudomonadaceae; genus Pseudomonas; species Pseudomonas tussilaginis. The sequence goes on from NZ_CP088149.1 coordinate 4,356,642, forward strand.
TCTACTACAGCCTGGCAATCGCGCTGGTCAGCTTTGTTGCCGTGAGCCTGATGTCTCGTCGTCCGGCGGGTGCGGTAAACCTGGCCTGATCAAGGCCTACGATGGCCGTCGCATCATGCTGATGCGGCGGCCCTGGCAAAGCGCCTAGCGACGTGGCTGGCGCTTGCGCTGCTCCTCATCGGTAGGGATCGGCACCGGCTGCAACGGTGGTGGAATCAAGCCCAAGGCCGCAGCCAAGTCATGAAGCCAGTTGAACAGATTATTTCTCATAACTCCCCCTTACGGGTCAGCCTGCACGGCGTTTCAATCCTGCGATGCTTCATACAGATCATAGTCCTATGTCGTACTTTACGCATGCTCATGGACTACAAGTTGGGGGCAAGCTTGATCTTGATCAAGCCCTGACTGCCCCTCTCCTGTCGGTGTAACTGTTTCCCCTTGTTGCAGCTCAACCCAAGCCCCCTGCCTCTAAGGGTACCGCGCCGGCTAACCGAGCAGGCTGCGCAAGCGTCGGCGCACCCACTGCTCAGCACTGACCAGGGTTACACCGAGCAGCACCATGACCGCGCCGAGGACAAAGTTCAGGCTCAGCGGTTCATCCAGCAACAACACACCGAAGGTCACCCCGAACAATGGCGTGATGAAGGAAAATACCGCCAGGTTCGAGGCCAGGTAGCGCCGCAGCAACCAAAACCAGGTCAGGTAGCTGAAGAACGATACGATCAGCCCCTGGAACAACAGGCTACCAATCGACAACGGCGTGAAATGCACCTGGGTGACCTGACCACTGAGGGCGGCGATCAACAGCAAGCCGACGAAGCCGACGGCCAGTTGATAGAACAACGTCAAGGTCGCCGGTGCTTCCGAGAGCCGTGAGCTGCGCACCACCACCGTGGTTGCGCCCCAGGCCAGTCCGGCCAACACCCCAAAGGCATCGCCCAGGAGCATGCGGCTGTCCATCTGCGCGAATGCCCCACCGCCAGCAAAGGCGTACGCAATGCCGCCAAAGGCCAGCACAATGCCCAGCCATTGCAGCGCACGCAACCGCTCGCTGGGCAGCAGCCAGTGCAACCCCAGGGCGGTAAACACCGGTGCGGTGTAGAGGAACACCGACATATGCGCTGCCGACGTCAGTTTCAAACCTTCGGCGATGAACAAAAACTCCACGCCGAACAGGGCTCCCGCCAGCAGACCGCCTTTCCACGTGTGGGGGACCTGACTCCAGCCGCCACGCCAACAGATCAATAGGCCCACCAGCACGGCGGCCATCCCCGATCGCAAGGCCTGCTGCATCACCGGCGCAATATCGCCAGCGGCCAATTTGATCATCACTTGCTGGATGCCCCAGATCAGGCACAGCAACACCATTACTTGCAGAGCAAAGGCATCAGTATTACGACGGGTGGCGCTCATTGCGGGCACCCGCTATCGGTTAACGGCATGGCAGCGTCTCGGCAGCAGTGGATCCAACGCCGATTATCAGCGGCTGCAGGGACTCATTACCAGCCTTGTGTCGCCCTCAGGCAATTTGCACGTTCGACGCCAACTGGTCGAAGGTCGCTTCGTCCAGCGCATCCTCCTGCTCATCGAGCACCTGGCGCGGATGTTCATTGCCGGGAATGCTGCTGTCGAGCAGGCTAAGCAAACGCGAACCGCGTGCTGTGAGGACGAAATTCTCGCCGTTGCCACCCTCGTCTTCAGGTCGACTTGCGATGTAGTCGCGCTCGAACAGCAGCTTTTCATAATCGCAGGCGAGGGTTTTGAGGTGATCCAGATCCGCACCCGACTCGCCATGGGCGGCACGCTCGGCAGCATGCTGTTCGGCATAAGGGCGCGGAGTGAAGCTGTGACCGGCACTGTTCTGCACTTCGTGCAGCAGGCGTTCGATCAGGTCCCAGTCGTAGGTGATCATCAGCATGACCTCAATTAAGGGTGTGTAAGGTTGTGACCGACGCCAGTCGCTGCGGTTCGACTGAACTTTGCCTGCGTTACAGCCCTCAACCGCAAGACTGATGCCACGGGAGCCGCAACCATGAAGACCCTGCTGAACATCGCTGCTGCCGCCAGCCTGTTGCTGGCCCTGCCCAGTTGGGCGTGCACACTTGAGGAAGCCACGGAGAAACGCGAGGAACTGGCCAAGGAGGTCACGCGACTGACGGAACAGAATCCGCAGAAGGCCAAGGAGATCAACGACGAGTTACAAGGCATGAAGCTGGACAGCGCCAGCAAGGACCTGCCGGACAAATGCCAACTGATCGACAAGCGGTTGCAAGAATTGAGGACGGCGGAGAAAAAGGTTTGAAGGGATGGTAAAGCAATCGCAGGCAATGCCTGCACCCACAAGGGTTGGTTTTACGCCCAACCCTGTGGGAGCCGGCATTGTCGGCGATGACGCCCGAATGGGCGCCATCACCGCATAACCTTACTCAGCAGCCGGGGCCGGCTTGCGACGCTTGAGCGGCGCCAGACCATCAGCACTGGCCAACGGTGCGTTCGGCTTAGGCTTGGCCGTAGGCTTGCGCTTGGCCACAACTTTCTTGTCGCCCTTCTTGTCCGTCTTTTTCTTCTTCACGCCCGCAGCCTTGCCCGAGGCCTTGACCTTCTTCGGTCCGGTGTAGGTGCCTTTGACTTCCTTGATCACACGGCGCTCGAAGCTCTGCTTCAGGTAGCGCTCGATGCTCGACATCAGGTTCCAGTCGCCGTGGCAGATCAGCGAAACCGCCAGGCCTTCGTTACCGGCACGACCTGTACGGCCAATACGGTGCACATATTCGTCGCCGCTGCGCGGCATGTCGAAGTTGATCACCAGATCCAGGCCATCGACGTCCAGGCCACGGGCTGCGACATCGGTGGCCACCAGCACCTTGGCGCCGCCTTGCTTCAGACGCTCGATAGCCAGCTTGCGGTCTTTCTGGTCTTTGTCGCCATGCAGGACGAAGGCTTTGATGTCCTTGGCCACCAAATGACCGTAGATACGGTCAGCCATGACCCGGGTATTGGTGAAGATGATCGCCTTCTGGTAGGTCTCGTTGGCCAGCAACCACTGAACGATCTGCTCTTTGTGCTGGTTGTGATCAGCGGTAATGATCTGCTGACGGGTACCGTCGTTGAGCTGGCTGACGGTGTTGAGCATCAGGTGCTCCGGGTCTTTGAGCACCTTGCCGATCATGTCGCGCAGGCCTGCACCGCCGGTGGTGGCGGAGAACAGCAGGGTTTGTTCGCGGTTCGGGCACTCGCCGCACAGGCGCTCGACGTCTTCGGAGAAGCCCATGTCGAGCATGCGGTCAGCTTCGTCGAGGACAACCACTTGCACATGCTCAAGCTTCAGGTTGCCGGCATTGAGCTGCTCAAGCATGCGGCCTGGGGTGCCGACCAGGATGTCCGGCACCTTGCGCAGCATGGCAGCCTGTTCCTTGAAGTCTTCACCACCGGTGATCATGCCAGCCTTGATAAAGGTGAACTGGGCAAAACGCTCGATTTCCTTCAGGGTTTGCTGCGCCAGCTCACGGGTCGGCAGCAGCACCAGGGCGCGGATCTCGACGCGCTTCTGCTTCAGATCGACCAGACGGTTGAGCACGGGCAGTACGAAGGCTGCGGTTTTGCCGCTACCGGTTTTCGCCGTCACCCGCAGGTCACGCCCCTGCAAAGCCAGGGGAATGGCGGCCGCCTGCACCGGAGTCGGCTCTTCGAAGTTCAATGCAGCAACGGCTTTGAGCAGGCGTTCGTGCAGGGCGAATTGGGAAAACACGGGTGTACCTCGGGCATGTGCAGAAATTCAGCCGTATAGGGTAACGTTTTCCGGCGCTCACGCCGAATTTCTTTTGGCATTGATGCACCTTTCCGCGCTCTAATAAGCCCTCACTTTCCAATCGGACACGTCAACTACCGCATGGCTATTGAACAGTTCTGGCAAAACGCCCTCGATCTATGGGGCACTCTCGATCAACATCCCGTGCTGCACGCAGGCCTTGGGCTGGGCGTTCTGCTGGTCATCGCGCTAGTGCTCGGCCGGGTAGCACGCTTTCTAATCCTTCACGCGGTCAAGCTGCTGAGCCGACAGCCGGCTGTGCACTGGCTCAATGATCTGCTGAACAACAAAGTTTTCCACCGCCTGGCACAAATGACGCCATCGCTGGTGGTGCAATTCGGCCTGAAGCTAGTTCCGGAGCTCAACGCCACCAGCCAGCACTTCCTGGGCAACGTTGCGTTGGCCTTCACCATTCTGTTTCTGGTACTGGCCATCAGCGCCCTGCTCGACGCCCTGCTCGACATCTACGCGCGCACCGAACACGCCCGCACTCGCTCGATCAAGGGTTATGTGCAACTGGCGAAGATGGTCTTGTTCATCTTTGGCGCGATCATCATCGTCGCCACCCTGATCGACCGCTCGCCGCTGTTGCTGCTGTCAGGCCTGGGTGCCATGTCGGCGGTGATTCTGTTGGTATATAAGGACACCTTGCTGTCGTTCGTGGCCAGCGTGCAGCTGACCAGCAACGACATGCTGCGGGTCGGTGACTGGATCGAGATGCCGCAGGTCGGTGCTGACGGCGATGTGGTGGACATCACCTTGCACACGGTCAAGGTGCAGAACTTCGACAAGACCATCGTCTCGATCCCTACCTGGCGATTGATGTCCGAATCGTTCAAGAACTGGCGCGGCATGCAGCAATCAGGCGGGCGCCGGATCAAGCGCAGCCTGTATATCGACGCTGGCGGTGTACGGTTCCTGACCGACAACGAAGAACAGCGTCTGAGCCAGGTTCACCTGCTGACCGACTACATCGCCCGCAAGCGCAGCGAGCTCAAAGCCTGGAACGAGGCTCAGGGTAATGTCGCCGAGTTGTCCGCCAACCGTCGGCGCATGACCAACATCGGTACCTTCCGCGCCTATGCCCTGGCCTACCTGAAGAGCCACGCGGAGATCCAGCCGAACATGACCTGCATGGTCCGCCAGATGCAGACCACCGCCCAGGGCATCCCGCTAGAGATTTACTGCTTCACCCGCACCACCGCATGGGGTGATTACGAGCGGATCCAGGGTGACATCTTCGACTACCTGCTGGCAGTGATGCCGGAGTTCGGCCTGAGCCTGTACCAGCAACCCAGCGGCACCGACCTGCGCGCCGGGCTGCTACCGGCGAGCCTGCCCCACCAGCAACGGACGCTGACTGCCGAGACGACCGAGCCATAGCGAAGCCAGGATAATCGCCCCGCCGATGAACAACCTGCCCAGGGGCTCGTGCTGGTTCCAGATCAGCAAATTGAGCAGCAGCCCCACCGGTACGTGCAGGTTGTTCATCACCGCCAGGGTCGCGCCGGAAACCAGGCACGCGCCCTTGTTCCACCAGTACAAGCCCAATGCCGTCGGGCATAGCCCGAGGAACAGCAACACCAGCCATTGCACATCGGTGCTTGGCAGGTGCTGGCTGTTGCCGAACGCCAGGAACGCAGGCAACACCACCAACAAGGCGCCCAGGTAGAAGTAACCGAAACGCCGGTAGTGCGGCAGGTCACTGGGGTTGCGCGCGATCAGGTGACGGTACAGCACTTGCCCGGCCGCATAGGTGAAGTTGGCCAGTTGCAGCAGCAAGAAACCGATAAAGAAGTCCGGGCTGATGCTGTCGAAACGAATGACTGCCGCACCCGCCACCGCGACCAGCGCTGCCACCAGTGCCCACGGGTTGAAGCGCCGGTTCAGGGCATCTTCGATCAAGGTCACGTGCAACGGCGTGAGGATGGTGAACAGCAGCACTTCCGGCACGGTCAGCACCCTGAAACTCAGGTACAGGCAGACATAGGTGATGCCGTATTGCAGCGCGCCGATCAGCAGCATCGAGCGCATGAAACGCGGCTCGACCTGACGCCAGCGGGTCAAGGGCAAAAACACCAGTCCGGCCAGCAGTACCCGCGCCAGCACGGCGAAGTAACTGTCCACATGTCCAGCCAGGTACTCGCCAATCAGGCTGAAGGAAAATGCCTGGATCAGCGCGACGATCAATAAATAGCCCATGGTTGCCCCTTGCTGTAGAGGCGGCGACATTAGCCGGTCACTCCCTACCCGGCAACTGCAAAAACAAGGGTCCGCTCTAGCCCGTGCCCCTACAGGGCCTGTACAGGCTCCGCCTTTGTGGAAGCCCACACAAAAAAATCCCGGTCATGCATACGCAGACCGGGCAAGCACACCCAAAGGAGCAGCAGGTATCAATCGGGAAAATTCAGGGGGTGGCTCAGGCCACCGCAGCCAGTTGTGCCTTGGCCTGGTTCAAGCCCTTCTCGTGGAAGTCCCCTCCCAGGTTCAGGCCTTCGGCGTGAATGAAGGTCACATCGTGGATGCCAATGAACGCCATTACCTGACGCAGGTAGGGTTCCTGGTGATCCGTGGTGGCGCCAGCATGGATGCCACCGCGGGCAGTGAGCATGTAAGCCTTCTTGCCGGTGAGCAGCCCTTGTGGGCCGGTTTCGGTGTACTTGAAGGTGACGCCAGCACGTAGAACATGGTCCAGCCAGGCCTTCAAGGTGCTTGGGATGGTGAAGTTGTACATCGGCGCAGCCAGTACCAGCACATCGGCGGCCAGTACTTCATCGGTCAATTCGTTGGAGCGGGCCAGGGCCTGCAGCTCGTCAGCATTACGCTGGTCTTTAGGCTTCATCCAACCACCGAGCAGGTTGGCATCCAGGTGCGGAACCGGGTTGATGGCCAGATCGCGCAGGGTGATCTGGTCGCCAGGGTGGGCCGCTTGCCACTGGCTGACAAAGTCACGGGTCAGTTGCCGGGAGATCGAGTCCTGCTGACGAGCGCTGCTTTCGATAACAAGTACACGGGACATGGGGTTGCCTCCATCGGCAAATGCGGTAAGTCGATGGAGGTAAGACTAAACAGTGACCGATCGATTAAAAAGCGTAAAATCTGGGTGCAATCTATCAGTTAATTTGTTTTATTGTGTCGGTGCACTACCCTGAACCTCAGTGCGCGCGCCTTATTGCGGCTTGCAGTCCAGGCTGATGCGCAGCTTGATAATCTCGCGGTTGAACTTGGCGGTGACATCCTTACTCTGCTTGGCCGGTACCTGCACGCGGCGCACCCTGGGGGCTTCCGGACCATTTTGGAACCTTACTTTGCATTGCGCGGGCACCTCACCATAGTTGTTCAAGGTGATCGAGCCCATGTCACGGTCGGTGTCATAGGTGGCGTAGTCGAGCTTGACGCCGTCGAGATGCTTTTCCACGTCAATGGGATAAGCCAAGGCTGTGAGCGGAAGCAGGGCCAGCAGTACAGCACAACATTTCTTCATACGACGCTCTCCATGAAAGAGCGCCAGCTTAGGACAACAGGAGCCGAAGATGAAAGCGCCGCGCGTTACCCTGGATCAGTGGCGGACCCTGCAAGCGGTAGTCGATCACGGTGGATTTGCCCAAGCGGCCGAAGCATTGCACCGCTCGCAATCCTCGGTGAGCTACACCGTGGCGCGCATGCAAGACCAACTGGGCGTGCCACTGCTGCGCATCGACGGGCGCAAGGCGGTGCTGACTGAAGCCGGGAACGTCCTGCTGCGCCGCTCGCGGCAGTTGGTCAAACAGGCCAGCCAACTGGAAGACCTGGCCCACCACATGGAACAGGGCTGGGAGGCTGAAGTGCGGCTGGTGGTTGATGCCGCCTACCCCAACGCCCGCCTGGTCCGCGCCCTGAGCGCGTTCATGCCGCAGAGCCGGGGTTGCCGTGTACGTCTGCGCGAAGAAGTGCTGTCCGGCGTTGAAGAGGTGCTGCACGAAGGCATCGCTGACCTGGCGATCAGCGGCTTCAGCATTTCCGGTTACCTGGGCACCGAACTCAGTTCGGTGGAGTTCGTCGCCGTTGCCCACCCTGACCACAGCCTGCACCGCCTGGGCCGCGAGCTGAATTTCCAAGACCTGGAAAGCCAGCTGCAAGTGGTCATCCGTGACTCGGGGCGCGCGCAACCACTCGATGTGGGCTGGCTTGGCGCCGAGCAGCGCTGGACGGTCGGCAGCCTGGCCACTGCCGCCACCTTCGTCAGCAGCGGCCTGGGCTTTGCCTGGCTACCGCGCCACCTGATTGAACGTGAGTTGCGCGATGGCGTACTCAAGCCTCTGCCGCTGGATCAGGGTGGCAGTCGCCATCCACTGTTCTACCTTTACTCCAACAAGGACAAACCCTTGGGCCCGGCCACGCAGATTCTTATCGAGTTGCTGCGCAATTTCGATACAGCACCCTTGGACGTGCCCTTCGCCGCTCCCGCCCAAGCCTGACAGGAATCACGCCCATGGCCTATTTCGAACATGAAGGTTGCTCGTTGCACTACGAGGAATATGGCCAGGGTGAACCCCTGGTGCTGTTGCATGGGCTGGGGTCGAGTTGCCAGGACTGGGAAATGCAGGTGCCGACACTTGCCCGTCACTACCGGGTGATCCTCATGGACATCCGCGGTCACGGCCGCTCCGACAAGCCTCGCGAACGCTATAGCATTCAGAGTTTCAGCGCCGACCTGCTGGCCCTGCTCGAACAACTGCAGACTGGACCTGTACACCTGGTCGGCCTGTCCATGGGCGGTATGGTCGGCTTTCAGTTCGCCGTTGATCATTCCGAATGGTTACGCAGCCTGTGCATCGTCAACAGTGCCCCGGAGGTCAAACGCCGTACCCGCCAGGAATGGATATTTTGGGCCCAGCGCTGGGCCATGGCACGCCTGCTGAGTCTGGAAGCCATCGGCAAAGGTTTGGCCTCCCGCTTGTTTCCCAAGCCGGAACAAGCCGACCTGCGCCGCAAGATGGCCGAACGTTGGGCGAAAAACGACAAGCGCGCCTACCTGGCCAGCTTCGATGCCATTGTCGGTTGGGGCGTCAGCGAACGCCTGGGGCAGATCCGCTGTCCTACGCTGGTCATCAGCGCCGACCATGATTACACCCCGGTAGACCTCAAAGAGCGCTACGTGCGCCTGATTCCTCAGGCGCGACTGGCGGTCATTGAAGATTCCCGGCACGCTACCCCCCTGGATCAACCTCACGTTTTCAATCAGACGCTGCTGCACTTTCTGGCGGCGTCCACTACCTCTCAAGGAACATTGAGCCCATGCTGAAAAAACTCCTGCTCGCCACCTGCTCGGTCGTTTTCGCCACCAGCCTGATGGCGGCCGATAAAGCACCCCACGTATTGTTCGACACCAGCTTCGGCCAGATTGAAGTGGAACTGGATCCGGTCAAGGCACCGATCAGCAGCCAGAACTTCCTCCAATACGTGGACAGTGGCTTCTACAACAACACCATTTTCCACCGCGTGATCCCAGGCTTCATGGCCCAGGGTGGCGGCTTCACCGAGCAGATGGTGCAAAAGCCAACCAAGGATCCGATCCGCAACGAAGCCAGCAACGGCCTGAAAAACGTCCGCGGCACGCTGTCGATGGCGCGTACTTCCAATCCCAACTCGGCCACCAGCCAGTTCTTCATCAACGTGGCGGACAACGCCTTCCTCGACCCGGGTCGTGACGCCGGTTACGCAGTATTTGCCAAAGTGGTCAAAGGCATGGACGTGGTCGACCAGATCGTCAATTCGCCTACCACGGTCAAGAAAGGCATGCGTGATGTGCCGGTCGACCCGGTGTTCATCAAGTCGGCCAAACGCGTCGACTGACCCAAGGTTTCACAGGGACGTGAACCCAGGCCTTTGGGTCGCAGCAGACAGGAGTTGTCCTTTTCATGTTGTATCGCCGCTTCGAAAAGCTGATCGATATCTTTCGTGAAGCACCCAGCGCGTCACCACCGAGTACGGTGTTGCCGTTCTACCTATACTACCTTCGCCAGGTCTGGCCCAGCTTTGCCGTCCTGTTGGTAGTGGGCCTGATTGGCGCGCTGATCGAAGTGGCATTGTTCAGCTACCTGAGCCGGATCATCGATCTGGCACAGGGCACCCCCAATACCCATTTCTTCAGCGAACATGCTGGCGAACTGATCTGGATGTTGGTTGTGGCCCTGCTCCTGCGCCCGGTGTTTGTTGGCCTGCACGACCTGCTGGTGCATCAGACCATCAGCCCCGGCATGACCAGCATGATCCGCTGGCAAAACCACACCTATGTGCTCAAGCAGAGCCTGAATTTTTTCCAGAGCGATTTTGCCGGGCGCATTGCTCAGCGCATCATGCAGACCGGCAACTCGCTGCGTGATTCAGCCGTGCAGGCAGTGGACGCCCTGTGGCATGTACTGATTTATGCGATCAGTTCGCTGGTGCTGTTTGCCGAGGCAGACTGGCGCCTGATGCTGCCGCTGATCAGCTGGATCCTCTGTTACATTGGCGCGCTCTACTACTTCGTACCGCGGGTCAAAGCCCGAGCGGTGATTTCTTCGGATGCGCGCTCCAAGCTCATGGGCCGTATCGTCGATGGCTATACCAACATCGCCACCCTGAAACTCTTTGCCCACACCGACTTCGAGCAGCAATACGCGCGCGAAGCCATCCGCGAACAGACCGAAAAGACCCAGTTGGCGTCCCGCGTCATCACCAGCATGGACGTGGTCATCACCAGCCTCAACGGCTTGCTGATCGTCACGACCACGGGGCTGGCCCTGTGGCTGTGGACCCAGTCACTGATCACCGTAGGTGCCATCGCCCTGGCCACGGGGCTGGTCATTCGTATCGTCAACATGTCCGGCTGGATCATGTGGGTGGTCAACGGCATCTTCGAAAACATTGGCATGGTTCAGGATGGCCTGCAGACCATTGCCCAGCCGGTGACCGTGACTGACCGCCCCAACGCACCAGCACTTAAGGTCGAACGTGGTGCGGTGAAGTTCGAGAATGTCGGTTTCCACTATGGCAAAAGCAGCCGAATCATCGACGACCTGAACCTGGACATCCGCCCCGGCGAGAAGATTGGCTTGATCGGTCCGTCAGGGGCCGGTAAATCAACGCTGGTCAACCTGCTACTGCGCCTGTACGACCTGGAAGGCGGGCGCATCCTGATTGATGGCCAGGACATTGCTCAGGTGACACAAGCCAGTTTGCGTGCACAGATCGGCATGATCACCCAAGACACGTCGCTACTGCACCGCTCGATCCGCGAAAACCTGTTGTACGGACGACCTGATGCCAGCGAAGAAGAACTCTGGGAGGCGGTACGCCGCGCCCGCGCCGATGAGTTCATCCCTCAGTTGTCCGATGCACAAGGGCGCACTGGATTTGATGCCCATGTCGGTGAGCGCGGGGTCAAATTATCGGGTGGTCAGCGCCAACGCATCGCCATTGCCCGGGTGCTGCTCAAGAACGCGCCGATCCTGATCATGGACGAAGCCACCTCGGCGCTGGACTCGGAGGTCGAAGCGGCGATTCAGGAAAGCCTCGAGACACTGATGCAGGGCAAGACGGTGATCGCTATCGCCCACCGGCTCTCGACCATTGCCCGTATGGATCGCTTGGTGGTGCTGGAGAAAGGCCGGATTGCCGAGATGGGCAGTCATGCTGAACTGTTGGCACATCAGGGATTGTATGCACGACTGTGGCATCACCAGACTGGCGGGTTTGTCGGAATTGACTGAATACAAGGTCAGCCCAACAGGCGGGAGCAACTGTCTGGACTGACCCCGTAGCCGCTGCCGCCGGGCTGCGATCGGGCGTGAAACGGCCGTAAAACCTGGCCACCTCGATTCCTCAGACCCAACGAGGTGCCCGCGTTGCGACTGCCCTGCAGTCGATCGCAGCCTCGTACCTCGGCAGCGGCTACAGCAAGTGTGGGCAATACCAACGTAAGTGCCCTCAAACCTGCCGATAAGGCAATGCGGTATAAGCCTCTTCGGCGTACGCCAACACCCCTACCCGCTCCTGCTCAAGAAACTCTGCCACCGCTCTACGTAAACCCGGGTGCAACAGGTAATGCCAGGAGCGCGTGATCACCGGCTCAAAGCCACGAATCAACTTGTGCTCACCCTGCGCCCCGGCATCAAAACGCTGCAAACCCTCAGCAATGGCAAATTCCATCCCCTGGTAGAAACAGGTCTCGAAATGCAACCTGTCGAATTCATCCAGGCACCCCCAGTAACGGCCATACAAACTGTCACCGCCGACCAGACTGAACGCCATTGCCACATCGCGACCCGCCTGCCGGGCCATGACCACACGAATGGCGCTCGGCATACGCTCAGCCAGCAAGCTGAAAAATGACCGAGTCAGGTAAGGTGCACGACGACGTATCGCATAGGTATTGGCATAGCAGGCAAACACGAAATCCCACTGTGCCTCGCTCAACTCATCGCCACGATACCAACGAAACTCGATGCCCTGCCCCGCCACCTGCTCACGCTCCTTGCGCATTTGCTTACGCTTGCGTGAACTGAGGTTGTCGAGAAAGTCCTGGAAATCCCGATAGCCCTGATTGCGCCAGTGAAACTGGCACCCCAAGCGCTCCATCCAGCCTTCGCGGCCGCGCATCAACGCATCGCCAGCCTCGTCGCTGAAGTTGATATGCGCACCCGACAAGCCTTGCTCCAACAACTGGGCGCTAAGCTGATCAACCAGTTCGGCCGCGCCCTGCGAATCGCCAAGCAAACGCGGACCAGTCACCGGTGAGAACGGCACGGCGCAAAGGAGCTTGGGATAGTAGGCAATACCTGCCCGCTCGCAGGCGTCAGCCCAGCCATGGTCGAACACGTACTCGCCAAAGGAATGGGTCTTCACATAGGCCGGCAACGCTGCACGCAGGTGACCTGTGCCGTCGGTCAACAGCCGATGTGCTGGCGTCCAGCCGGTGCGCCGGCTGACGCTGCCACTGTCTTCCAGACTGCTCAGAAAGGCGTGACACAAGAACGGTTGTTCTGGCGCGACCAGGGCATCCCAGGTGGTGGCATCGAGGTCGGCAAGCTGTTGCAGGATTAGGTTTGGCATGCGCGCAGTCTGCCCCTTCGCGCAGGCAAAAAAAAGCCCCGCAAAGCGGGGCTGAAGATCTAACGGATGAGGAGCGGTAGTGCTTAGAACACGTACTGCGCGCGCATGACAAAACCGTCACCGCTGTCGTCACCGGCAGCGTTCTCGGCATTGTCGACCTTGGTTTTAACGTACACACCGCTGAGCTTGATCGACTCGTTGGCGTACCAGTTGACACCCACGTTGTGAACCTTGGCTTCGACATCATCAACATCGGCGAAAGTACCGTTGTCGTCATCAGTGCTCAGATGGTCATAGCGGTAGAACACTTCCCAGGCGCCAATCTGTTTGTTCTGCGGCTTGATCGCGTCGAATTTACCCAGCTTGTAGCCACGCGCCTCACCGGTGAGGGTGTAGGCCAGTTGACCGTAGTAGCCTTCAGACTTGATGTCGGTATAGGCCGCGTCATCAGCTTGAGTATCACGCTTGATGTACTCACCTTGAACCGAGAACGGCCCCAAGGCCCAGGCAGCTTCCACGTTCCAGGCCTTATCGGTATCGAAAGCGCCGGCCGGCGTATTATTGGCGCCCCCCAGGACCAGACGGTTGCCGTTGCTGCCGGCATCCTGACCACCGTCGGTGCTTACCCCACGCATGCCCAGACGGCTGCGGATACGACCATCGAAGGCGGTGTCGGAAAGGTCACGCTGAGCGTAGTTGAGGCCCAGGTGCAGGACGTTGCCTGCTTCGTGCATCGGTGCGAACACACCGCGCAGGTTGAACTGCTTGGTGCTGTCACCGTCTTCGTCCTGGTTGGTAGCGTCCTTGGCGAACACACCGACCGAACCGTACAACGAGTCACTTGCAGTGCCCGATGCTTGCAGGCCCATGCCGCCGTTGTGCGAGTTGGTCCAGTCGACCAGGTCGTAAGCGGCGGTACGCTCTTGAGCGGTCACCCACTTGGAGCTGGTGGCTTTTTCCAGACCAAACTCAGGATCGAAGCGACCCACCTTGATCGAGACCGGATTGAAACCGTTGTAGGCTAACGAGGCTTCATCGAAGTAACCATCTTCGGAACGGTTGTCACCGCCGGAGTTGTGCGAGAAGTCATAGGCGACTGCATACGCCCAATCCTTGTACATCACACCACCCAGCTCCAGGTAGGCACGGCGGAAGTAGCCGGCATCCGCACTGTTGCCATTGTTGGTGTAGAAACCGTCAAAACTGCTATAGTCAGCCTGGATGCGACCGCCCAGCTTGAAGCTGAATTCCTTGTCGGTGGTAGCGACCTCGAGGCCACCTTTGGTCTTGACTACGATATCGGCGCCGTCGGTAGTCACGGTACCCGCGAAAGCCTGGGCGGTTACGGCCATGGCCAAGGCGCTGGCTGCGAAACCTGCGAAGTGCTTACGGATCATCGAAGAAGCTCCCCTACTTTATGGTCTTGATAATGTTGGAAAAACACGCGACTCAGGCCGCTTGTGCTGGGGAGGAATCTTGGCGGGGGGTTATGTCAGATCAGTGGCTTTTAGATAAATGTTTTATGACAGGGGAACTTTTTACTTCGAATGCGAATAAGCAGGAAAACCCCGTTGCAGGGCCTTCCAGGCTGATGGTCAGGGGGTATCGTGCGGCCGACGGGTGGCAGTCATGCGCTGGACGATTTCGTCAACATCGTCTACTGGTGCTTCCGGCAGCGCCTTGATCGTCGCCTGGGTCAGGCGCATCTGCCGGATGAAGCGTCGGCAGTTTTTGCAGAACAGCAGGTGCTGGCGGGCCAGCAGCTTCTCACCCAGGGTCAGTTGTCCGTCCAGGTAATCGCTGGAGCGGGCGACCAGTTCCTTGCAGCTCAGCATTGGCCGGTTTCCTCGAAGTGTTCCAGGGTGGCAAAAACCTTAAGCCTTGCCCGGTGCAGTAACACGCGGACATTGGAGAGCGAGATATCGAGAAGATTACAGATCTCTTCCAATTCCAGGCCCTGACGCTCACGCAAGATCAGAACGCTGCTTTGCAGCTGTGACAGGCTGAGCAAGGTGTGTTCCAGGCATTCACGCAGCTCATCCTGGCTGAGCAGCCCTTCAGGGGAGTCTTCATGCCAGGAGGAAGGCGCCAGCAACCAATGGCCATCACCGGCGAAGCGCTCGTCACCGACACTGCCATGCGGGGCTGGCAGGTCATCCAGCAGCACCTCGCGGCGGTTCTGCTTATAGCGATTCTTGGCGGCATTGGCGGTTATGGTCAGCAGCCAGGTCTTGAGGCTGGAGCGCCCCTGAAAGCCTGGCAAGCCGCGAACCACAGCCAGCCAGGCATCCTGTACAGCTTCATCAGCCTGGCGACTGCCAAGGATGGCATAGGCCACAGCACGCATCGCGCCCTGGTAGGTGGTCACCAGCGTCTTGAACGCCTGCTGATCACCGCGCAACAGACGTTCAAGCAAGCGTGTTTCAAAGTCGACCGACATCACTACCTCATCCTGAACCTGCTCGATGAACGTCGACGCGTGCGGTTTGTTACAGCCGCACTCAGCGCTTGCGCAGGATCACACTACCGATCGAATAGCCGGCACCGAACGAGCTGAGCACGCCCAGCGAGCCTTTAGCCAGGTCGTCCTGATGCTTGTGCAGGGCGATCACCGAACCTGCCGAACTGGTGTTGGCATAGCTGTCGAGAATCACCGGTGCCTCTTCTACGAGGGCATCGCGACCGAGCAGCTTCTTGACGATCAGGTGGTTCATGCTCAGGTTGGCCTGGTGCAGCCAGAAGCGTTTGACGTCACTGACTTCGATGCTGTTTTCGGCCAGATGCTGGGCAATCAGTTCGGCGACCATCGGGCACACTTCACGGAAGACCTTGCGACCTTCCTGAACGAAGAGTTTGTCCGGCGCACCGATGCCCTCTTCAGCCGCGCGGTTGAGGAAGCCGAAATTGTTGCGGATATTGTTGGAGAACTGGGTCAGCAGTTTGGTGCTGACGATATCGAACTGATGCGCCGAGGTTGCCAGGTCAGCACGTTCCACCAGCACCGCAGTGGCGGCATCGCCAAAGATGAAATGGCTGTCACGGTCACGGAAGTTCAGGTGACCGGTGCAGATCTCCGGGCTGATCACCAGGACGGCGCGGGCCTGGCCCAGTTGCACGCTGTTGCACGCAGTCTGGATACCAAAGGTGGCCGAGGAGCACGCGACGTTCATGTCGAAGCCAAAGCCGTTGATCCCCAAGGCCTGTTGCACTTCGATGGCAATGGCTGGGTACGGGCGCTGCAGGTTGGAACAGGCAACGATCACCGCATCGACATCGGCTGCGGTGCGGCCAGCGCGTTGCAAGGCCTGTTCGGCAGCCGCCACGGCCATCTGGCAGAGAATCGACGGCTCATCGTTGGAACGCTCCGGCAAACGGGGTTTCATGCGCTGCGGATCGAGGATACCGTCCTTGTCCATGACAAAACGGCTCTTGATCCCCGAGGCTTTCTCGATGAAGGCGGCGCTCGATTCGGCCAGCGCCTGCACTTCACCCCGCTCGATGGCTTCGGCATTGTCAGCGTTGAACTGCTGTACATAAGCGTTGAAGGATTCCACCAGCTCTTCGTTGGAGATGCTGTTGGCCGGGGTGTACAGGCCGGTGCCGCTGATGACGACGTTATGCACGGTCGTTCCTCTGTTCAGGGGCCGCTGCCCCCCGGGCAACGGCCTGTTCGATTCGGTCAGCTGGCACGAACGTACCAACTCTTGCGCGCCATATCCCCTGCAAGCGCAACAGCCGCAGGGGATTTACTCGTTAAGCGCTGCTGCCGGCAAGTTGAGCATGGCAGCAGCGAACATCGGCCAAGTGTGCCACAACTACAGGGGGTTAGGCTTCTACCTGAGCCCACTGCTTGCTGAGTCTTTTGTCAGAAACCGGCACTTTGGTACCCAACTGTTGAGCGAACAGCGAGACTCGGTACTCTTCCAGCCACCAGCGGTAGAGCGTCAGCTGTTCGTCACGCTTGCCTTCCTGGGCGTGCTTGTCGGCACGGGCCTTGTACTGCGTCCACAAATTGCCCAGCTCACCGCTCCAGACACGGTCCTTCTGCACTTGCGAACCCAGTTTCTCCAGGCGCAACTCGATCGCCTTGAGGTAGCGCGGCAGCTCCTTGAGCCAAAGCCCCGGAGTTTCCCGGACAAAGCCGGTATAAACCAGGTTGCTCAGTTGTTGCTTGATGTCGTTGAGCGCTACAGCCTGAGCCAGGTCGATCTTGCCCTTGAAGCGCTTTTGCAGACCATGCCAGAGTTTGAGAATGTCCAGGGTCAGACGAGCCAGGCGCTCGGCGTGCTCGGTCCAGCTGCCGCGTTTGCGCTCAGCCAGCGAGGCCAGGCCGGCACCATCACGAGGCAAGGTGCTTTCACCTTCAAGAATGCAGCTGTCGAGGCTGGCCAGAAGGATGTCCTCGACCAACGCTTCGATCCGCCCCAGCTCGCGGTACAGCAGTCCCAGCTCGGTCAAGCCCGGGAGCTTGCCACGCAGGAACTTGGCCGGCTCGGCCAATTGCTGCAGGAGCAGGCGCTGCAAGGCGCGTCGGTGCTGGAACTCAGCCTCGGCCTGGGTTGAGAAACGCCCTTCCTTGACCGTACCGTTCTCTTCAACCAGTGCTGGGTACACCGTCATCGACAAGCCAGCAATCTTCTGCTGGGCGGTTTCGGCAACCTGAGTAAAGGCCTTGGCCTGCACCGGCTGCTGGCTTTTCTCGGTCTGCGGCACCGCCAGCGCAGCCTGGCTGGCAGCGACGAAGCGCGCGGTCAGCTCGGTCAGGTCGCGGCCTTCACCAAGGAATTTACCCTGACCATCGACCACTTCCAGGTTCATCTTCAGGTGACTGTCCACCTGCCCGGCCGCTTCCGCCCAGGCTTCATCACTGACCCGCACCCCGGTCATGCGTAGTAGTTCACGCCCCAAGGCCTGCGGCAACGAGCCCTCGGCGAAGGTCATGCGCTGCAAGGCGGCTTTGATGAAGTCCGGGACCGGTACGAAGTTCTTGCGCAAGGCTTTGGGCAAGTTACGCACCAGCGCAATGCATTTGGCTTCAAGCAAGCCCGGCACCAGCCATTCCAGGCGTTCGCCGGGTAGGCTTGGCAGCAACGGCGCTGGCACCCGCACCGTGACTCCGTCCCGCGGATGGTTGGGCTCAAAGTGATAACTCAAGGCCAGGCTCAAGTCACCCAGACGCAGGGTGTCAGGGTACTGCGCAGCGGTGACCTCGCTGGCTTCACGGGCCAGCACATCCTCCTCCCGCATGATCAGCAGTTGCGGGTCCTTCTGGCTGTTGACCCGATACCAGCTGTCGAAAGTCGCTGTCTGGTGGATCTCTGCCGGCAAGCGCGCTTCGTAGAAGCCGTACAAGGTCTCTTCATCGGCAAGGATGTCCCGACGCCGGGCCTTGGCTTCAAGCTCGTCGAGTTGTTCGAGCAGGCGCCGGTTGGCGCTCAGGCATTTAGCCTTGGACTGAATCTCTCCACCGACCAGTGCTTCGCGGATGAACAACTCACGGGACATCACCGGATCGACCGGGCCGAAATGCACCGGGCGACGACCGACCACGATCAGGCCGAAGAGGGTGATTTGTTCATAGGCCACCACCTGCCCGCGCTTCTTCTCCCAGTGCGGTTCGAAATGGTTCTTCTTGATCAGGTGCGTGGCCAGTGGTTCGATCCAATCCGGCTCGATCTTGGCCACCATGCGCGCATAGAGCTTGGTGGTTTCGACCAGCTCGGCAGTCATGATCCACTGCGGACGCTTCTTGCCCAGACCAGAAGACGGGTGCACCCAGAAGCGCCGCTGGCGAGCCCCCAGGTAATCGCCGTCTTCACTCTTCTGGCCGATCTGGCTGAGCAAGCCGGAAAGTATCGCCTTGTGCAGTTTCGGGTAGTCGGCGGGCTCTTTATTGATGCTCAACTGCAGATCACGGCAGATCAGGCTCAACTGCCGATGGGCATCGCGCCATTCACGCAGGCGCAGGTAGTTGAGAAAGTTCTTCCGGCACCAGTTGCGCAACGGACTGGCGGTCAACGCCTGGCGCTGTTCCTCGAAACCACGCCACAGATTGACCAGCGCGGCGAAGTCCGAGTCGGCATCTTTCCACTGGGCATGGGCTTGATCGGCGGCTTGCTGACGCTCTGGCGGACGCTCGCGCGGATCTTGCACCGACAAGGCACTAGCGACGATCAGCAACTCATTAAGGCTACCCTGCTTGGCGCCTTCGAGCAGCATGCGGCCCAAGCGTGGGTCGACCGGCAAGCGCGCCAGCTGGCGCCCGAGCGGGGTCAGCTGGTTCTCACGGTTGACCGCCGAAAGCTCCTGCAACAGGTTGAAGCCATCGCTGATCGCCTTGCCATCCGGCGGCTCGATAAACGGGAAGGCATCGATCTCACCGAGGCGCAAGTGCAGCATCTGCAGGATCACTGCCGCCAGGTTGGTGCGCAGGATCTCCGGATCAGTAAATGCCGGTCGCGCGTTGAAATCCTCTTCGCTGTACAGGCGCACACAGATGCCCGGCTCAACCCGGCCACAGCGGCCCTTACGCTGATTGGCACTGGCCTGGGAGACCGCCTCAATTGGCAGGCGCTGGACCTTGGCCCGGTAGCTGTAACGGCTGATCCGCGCGGTACCGCTGTCGATCACGTAGCGAATCCCCGGCACCGTCAGCGAGGTTTCTGCAACGTTGGTCGCCAGCACCACACGACGGCCAGGATGGGACTGGAAAATCTTCTGCTGCTCAGCCGGTGACAGCCGTGCATACAACGGCAAAATTTCGGTGTGACGCAGTTGAGCCTTGCGCAGCATGTCGGCAGCGTCGCGAATCTCGCGCTCACCGGGCAGGAACACCAGCACATCACCTGGGCTTTTGCGTTCGCTGCGCTCAAAGGCAGCAATTTCGTCGAGGGTGGCGAGAATCGCCTGATCCACCGTCAGGTCGTCTTCAACCCGGTTGCCCTCTTCGTCCTGCTCGCTGGTCAGCGGCCGGTACCAGGTTTCCACCGGGTAGGTGCGCCCTGACACTTCGATGATTGGCGCATCGTTGAAGTGCTTGGAGAAACGCTCCAGGTCAATGGTCGCCGAAGTGATGATGACCTTGAGGTCTGGGCGCCGTGGCAGCAGGGTCTTCAGGTACCCGAGCAGGAAGTCGATGTTAAGGCTGCGTTCGTGGGCTTCGTCGACAATGATGGTGTCGTAGCGCTCAAGAAAACGATCATGCTGGGTTTCGGCCAGCAGGATACCGTCAGTCATCAGCTTGACCAGGGTGTTGGCGTCGCTCTGGTCTTCGAAACGCACCTGGTAACCGACCAGCGCCCCCAACGGCGTACCGATTTCCTCAGCCACCCGCGTGGCCACGCTACGCGCGGCAATCCGTCGTGGCTGGGTGTGGGCAATCAGGCCATGTTGGCCGCGCCCCAGTTCCAGGCAGATCTTCGGTAATTGGGTGGTTTTGCCCGAGCCGGTTTCACCGGCGATGATCAGCACCTGATGCTCGGCCAGTACCTTCTTGATCTCGTCACGCTTGGCGGCAATCGGCAAGCTGTCGTCGTAACGGATGCTCGGCACGCTCAGCTTGCGCGCGTTGACCTGGGCGCAGGACGCCTGGACCTTCTCGACCCACTGGGCCAGCTTGGCTTCGTCCGGACGCTTGCGCAGTTCATGCAACTGCCGACGCAAGCGATGGCGCTCGGCAATCATGGCATGGTCGAGGTTTTTCAGCAGTTGATCGATAGCGTGGTCAGTCATGGGGGCTTTTTAGTCGTGCAGGTGAGCCTGCTTTTTCATGATCGGCATAGGAAGGGCTGCGATTGTCGCAGATTTGCCCCCGCTCGGCACGGCTGGCGCTCACCAGGTGATTGTTTAGTCACGAGCAACCTGAAGGTATACAAAGGCTGATTTAATGAACCTTCACAGGCATGGGAGTATCCAGCCATGACTTCGCCCCTGTGCTTGCCTCGCCTGCTGTTGCGCCCTTCGTTCCCGAAGGTGCGGGCTCGCTCTGGGGAAAACCCGCTGGTTCACGTAATTCTCGCCTTCTGGGCCTTGTGGCACTGCCGCCATGCCCGCCCACCTGACGCCTTTCTCGTTCTGCACTGAACCGTACGGCTAAGCTTTAGCCGACCTTCTTTGTCGACGACTGTCGCCCTTTGGCACAGACAGTCCTGTGCGCCTGTAGGCGCGAGCGAGAACATCATGCACTTTGCCCCTATCGAGCAGGCCCGAACGTTCCTGGCGAACAATCCTGATATCGAGATGATTGAGCTGTTTATCCTCGACGCCAACGGCGTGCCACGCGGCAAGCTGTTACACCGCGAAGAACTGCTGGCCGTCTATGAAAGCGGCCGGCCTCTGCCCAGCACCATTCTCGGCCTGACCCTCAATGGCGACGATGTCGAAAACTCAGGTTTGGTCTGGGACGTGGGTGATATCGATTGCCGCGCCTATCCGCTGCAAGACAGCCTGGTGCGCTTGCCCTGGCGGCAGATTCCGACAGCGGCGCTGCAAGTGAGCATGCACCCCACTGAAGGCTTGCCGGCGACCATCGCCGATCCGCGCCACCTGCTGGTCAAGGTCATCGATGCGCTCAAGGCCGAAGGTTATCACCCGGTCATGGCCTGCGAGCTAGAGTTCTACCTGCTGGACCAAAAACGCGACCACCAAGGGCACCCGCAGCCAGCACTAGACAGCGACGGTGGCCGTCCGCGGGGCACCCAGGTCTATGGCTTGCGCGAGCTGGAACAGATCGAACCGTTTCTCGCGGACCTCTATAGCGCCTGCAAAGCTCAGGGCATCCCGGCGCGCACAGCCATTTCCGAATACGCCCCCGGCCAAGTCGAAATCACTCTGGAGCATGGCGACGCCTTGCTGGCGATGGACCAGGCCGTACGCTACAAGCGCCTGGTCAAAGGTGTGGCGCACAAACACGGCATGCAGGCCTGCTTCATGGCCAAACCCTTCGACCACCTCGCCGGCACCGGCATGCACATGCATGTGAGCCTGGCCGATGCTCAGGGCAACAACCTCTACGCCAGTGACGACAAGGCCGGCACACCGCTGCTGCGCCAGTCGGTGGCCGGCATGCTCAAGCACCTGCTCGATTCGTTGCTGCTGTTCTGCCCCAACGCCAACTCCTACCGGCGCTTCCAGGCCAACAGCTATGCCCCCCTGGCACCGACCTGGGGCGTCGACAACCGCACCGTGAGCCTGCGCGTTCCCGGCGGCCCGGCCAACAGCCGGCATATCGAGCACCGTATTTGTGGCGCCGATGCCAACCCCTACCTGGCGGCAGCGGCGATCCTCGCCGGCATCCACCACGGCGTGTGCCAGCAGCTCGACCCAGGTGCTCCGGTCGAAGGCAACGGCTACGCCCAGGCCAAGGAGCTGCTGCCCACCGACTGGCTCACCTCGCTCAAGGCCCTGGAAAGCTCGGAGTGGGCGCGTGAAGCCTTCGGCGAAGCCTTCCTTGGCGTCTACCTGGCAGTCAAACGTGCCGAGTACCGACAGTTCATGGCCGAAGTCGGCGAACAGGACTGGCGCTGGTACCTGACCCAGGCCTGATCCCCTTTATTTTTGCGCCAAGGATTTTTTATGAACGCAGCCGTGAATACCGGCACTGCTCAACGCAGTGCCTCCTACTACACCGCCAGCCTCAACGACACCACCCAATACCCGACGCTCAAAGGCACGGTCAAGGTTGACGTCGCGATCATCGGCGGTGGTTTTACCGGGGTGGCCAGCGCCGTCGAGCTGGCCGAACGCGGCCTGAAGGTCGCCATCGTCGAGACCAACCGGATTGGTTGGGGCGCCAGCGGGCGTAACGGCGGCCAGGTCACCGGTAGCCTCTCGGGCGACGAAGCCATGCGCAAACAGATGCGTGAAAAACTTGGTGAAGACGTCGATGACTTCATCTGGCATTTGCGCTGGCGCGGGCATCAGATTATCGAACAACGGGTCAAGCGCTACGGCATCGCCTGCGACCTCAAGCGCGGTCACTTGCATGCGGCGATGAAGGCCTCGCATATGAGTGAGCTGAAGGCCTTCGAATCGGAGGCGCAGCGTCGGGGCATGGGCGACCAGGTGCAACTGCTGGACCAAAAGGCCATGGCCGAGCACCTGCAGAGCCCTCTGTACCTTGGTGCCTTGAAGAACCTGCGCAACCTGCACCTGCACCCACTCAACCTGTGCCTGGGCGAAGCGCGCGCGGCGCACAGCCTAGGTGCACTGATCTTCGAAAACTCCGAGGTGCTGGAGATCATCCATGGTGACCAGCCGGCCATCGTAACCGCCGAAGGTCGGGTTGAAGCCAAGCAGATTCTGTTGGCCGGTGACGTCTATCACAAACTGGAAAAGCCTCAGCTCAAAGGCAAGATCTTCCCGGCCATGGGTGGCATCGTCACCACCGCGCCACTGGGCGAGCTGGCCGCGCAGATCAACCCACAGGACCTGGCGGTGTATGACTGCCGCTTTGTCCTCGACTATTACCGCCTGACCGCTGATGGCCGCTTGTTGTTTGGCGGTGGCGCCAACTATTCAGGCCGTGACTCGCGGGATATCGCTGGCGAACTGCGCCCCTGCATCGAGCGCACGTTCCCGGCGCTCAAAGGCGTGCCGATCGAATTCCAGTGGAGTTGCGCCATGGGTATTGTGGTCAACCGGATTCCACAACTGGGCAAGCTTTCCGACAATGTCTGGTACTGCCAGGGCTACTCCGGGCACGGCATCGCCACCAGCCATATCATGGGCGAGATCATGGCCGAGGCCTTGACCGGTACGCTGGAGAAGTTCGATACATTTGCTGGCTGCAAGCACATCAAAGTGCCCATGGGCGATGTGCTGGGCAATCCGATATTGGCGGCGGGGATGTGGTACTACCAGATGCTTGAGAAGTTGCGCTGAGGTCGTAGGCGCGGCTTCATCCCCCCGGGGCCGTCACGCGGCCCCAGGGGGATGGGACTGCTACGCAGTCCTTCGCGGCTGAAGCCGCTCCCACAACAATCAGGCGATCTTTTTCAGACCGAGTTTTTTCAACTCTTCATCACGCAATTCGCGACGCAGGATCTTGCCAACGTTGGTGGTCGGCAGTGCATCACGGAACTCGATGAAACGCGGCACCTTGTAACCGGTGACATTGGCACGCATGTGCTCCATCACCTGCT
The DNA here is from genome assembly GCF_002845275.2 of Pseudomonas sp. S06B 330. NCBI lineage: Bacteria > Pseudomonadati > Pseudomonadota > Gammaproteobacteria > Pseudomonadales > Pseudomonadaceae > Pseudomonas > Pseudomonas tussilaginis. Next base: position 4,380,666 of record NZ_CP088149.1, read on the forward strand.
CTTTGGTCAGCGTTACACCAGGTCGGGCGACAATAAAGAGCTTGATCACTTCACCGGACTTCTCGTCAGGCACACCGATGGCTGCACATTGCAGCACACCCGGCAGCGCTGCCAGTACGTCTTCAAGCTCATTGGGATAGACGTTGAATCCGGACACCAGAATCATGTCTTTCTTACGGTCGACAATGCGCATGTAGCCGTCAGGCTGGATCAGGGCGATGTCACCGGTCTTCAACCAGCCTTCGCTGTCGAGGATTTCGGTGGTGGCATCCTGGCGTTGCCAGTAACCCTTCATTACCTGCGGGCCTTTAACGCACAGTTCACCGACCTCACCCAGCGGTAGTTCGGTACCGGCATCATCAACGATCTTGCACAGGGTCGAAGGCACCGGAATGCCAATGGTCCCGATCTGATTATGCGTGGCCGGGTTGACGGCCGCCACCGGGCTGGTTTCGGTCATGCCGTAACCTTCGCAGATCGCGCATCCGGTCACCGCTTTCCAGCGTTCGGCGACACTCAACTGCAAGGCCATGCCACCCGACAGGGTGATTTTCAGCGCCGAGAAATCCAGCTTGCGGAACGCTTCGCTGTTGCACAGGGCAACGAACAACGTGTTCAAGCCGACAAAGCCGCTGAACTTCCACTTCGACAACTCCTTGACCATCGCCGGCAAGTCGCGCGGGTTGCTGATCAGGATGTTGTGGTTGCCGATCAGCATCATTGCCATGCAATGAAAGGTGAAGGCATAGATGTGATACAGCGGCAACGGGGTGATCAGGATCTCGCAACCTTCATTGAGGTTGGAGCCCATCAGCGCCCGACACTGCAGCATATTGGCCACCAGGTTACGGTGGGTGAGCATGGCGCCCTTGGCCACCCCGGTGGTGCCGCCGGTGTACTGCAACACGGCAACATCATTGCTGTCGGGGTTGGCGTCCTTCACCGGCTGGCCAGCACCTTTGCTCAACACGTCGTTGAACTTCAGGGCCTTGGGCAAGTGATAGGCCGGGACCATTTTCTTCACGTACTTGATCACGCTGTTGATCAACAGGCGCTTTACCGGTGGCAGCATATCGGCCACTTCGGTGACAATAACGTGCTTGATCTGGGTCTTGGGCACTACCTTTTCCGCCAGGTGCGCCATGTTGGCCAGGCACACCAGCGCTTTGGCGCCGGAATCATTGAACTGGTGCTCCATTTCCCGTGCGGTATACAGCGGGTTGGTGTTCACCACGATCAGGCCTGCACGCAAGGCCCCAAAGACTGCTACTGGGTACTGCAGCAGGTTGGGCAGTTGCACGGCGATGCGATCGCCGGGCTGCAGATCGGTATGGTTTTGCAGGTAGGCGGCAAAGGCCCCCGACAACTCATACAGCTGGCCGTAGGTAATGGTTTTGCCCAGGTTGCTAAAGGCTGGTTTGTCAGCAAAGCGTTGGCAGGACTGTTTCAATACTGCCTGGATATTCGGGTACTCATCAGGGTTGATTTGCGCCGCAACCCCGGCTGGGTACTTATCCTTCCAAAAATTTTCGATCATGGAAGCCCACTCCTCCAGCACCAGCGAATTCTTCACCGCAGTCGATGCGATTATTATTGATATAAGATTACGGTTTATTGCAAACCAGAAAATCAGAAGCGGGCCGAGAGTAGCAGCTTTGCCAAGGGTCGCCTAGAGCTAAAGCAGCCCAAACAGTCACAAAAATGACTTTTGATAATTCAATAGTCATTTTTAGAGTAAAAAACCTAAACACCTATTCTCACGGTGGCCGCTACCGAGGTAAGAGGCTGCGATTGACTGCAAAGCAGTCGTCATCCATCCACCGTTGACGGGGCTCAATGACGACCGCTTCGCGTTCGATCGCAGCCTTTGGGCAGCGGCTACGGCACAGGCATTCAGGCGATATCGCGCAATTCCCGGCGCAGGATCTTGCCCACCGCAGTCATCGGCAACGAATCGCGCAAGACAATGTGCTTGGGCACTTTGTAGCCGGTGAAGTTGGCTTTGCAGTAGGCCTTGAGCTCTTCCAGGCTGACCCCGCCTTCACGCGGCACGACAAAGAGTTTCACCGCTTCGCCGGAGCGTTCGTCCGGGACGCCGATCACTGCGCAGTTGGCCACTTGTGGATGACCCATGACCACTTCTTCGATCTCGTTCGGGTACACGTTGAAGCCCGAGACAATGATCATGTCTTTCTTGCGATCGACGATCCGGGTAAAGCCATCCGGGTCGATCACGGCGATGTCACCGGTCTTGAACCAACCCTCGCTATCGAGCGACTCGGCAGTCGCTTGCGGATGCTGCCAGTAGCCCTTCATCACCTGCGGGCCTTTGATGCACAGCTCGCCACGTTCGCCCATCGGCAGTTCATGACCTTCATCATCGATGACCTTGAACCCCGTACCCGGTACCGGGATACCCACTGTCCCCAGGCGCGCCAGCTTGCCGTAAGGGTTGGTGCTGGCTACCGGCGAGGTTTCGGTCAGGCCATAGCCTTCCACAATGCGGCAGCCAGTCAGGCTTTCCCAGCGTTCAGCAGTGGCGGTAACCAAGGCGGTGCCACCGGAGTTGGTAACTTTCAACGCTGAGAAATCGAGGTTCTTGAATTCCGGGTGGTTCATCAACGCTACAAACAAGGTGTTCAGGCCGAGCAACCCGGAGAACTTCCACTTTTTCAGCTCTTTGATGAAGCCGGGAATGTCGCGGGGATTGGTGATCAGCACGTTGTGGTTGCCAGTCACCATCATGCACATGCAATTGGCGGTGAAGGCGTAGATATGGTAAAGCGGCAGTGGTGCAATCATCACCTCCTGCCCTTCTTTGATCATGCGCTGACCATCCTCACCATGTTGGGAGAAGCACGCCAGCACCTGAAGCATGTTGGCGACCAGGTTGCCATGGGTCAGCATCGCGCCTTTGGCAAGGCCGGTGGTACCGCCGGTGTACTGCAGCACGGCAATATCATCGAGGCTCAGCGCCACTTGTTTGGGCACCACCCCACGGCCTTGGCTGAGCGCGGCCTTGAAAGGCACGGCTTGAGGCAGCTGGTAGTCAGGGACCATCTTCTTGACCTTGGCCACTATGGTATTGACCAGCCAGCCTTTGGCCGCCGGCAACATGTCGCCCATCTTCGCTTCGATGAGAAATTCGATGTTGGTATCGGGCAGCACTTCTTGTACCAGCTTGCCGAACATATTCAGGTAGACCAGCGCACGGGCGCCGGAATCCTTGAATTGATGGCGCATTTCCCGTGCCGTATACAACGGATTGGTGTTGACCACGATCAGCCCGGCGCGCAAGGCGCCGAACACGGCGATCGGATACTGCAGCACATTGGGCATCTGCACCGCGATGCGGTCGCCTGGCACCAAGTCGGTATGTTGCTGCAGATAGGCGGCAAAGGCCGCCGAGTGACGTTCCAGTTCGGCGTAAGTCAGGGTCACCCCAAGGTTGCTGAACGCTGGACGGTCAGCAAATTTCTTGCAAGAGCGTTCGAAGACTTCGACCACAGACTTGTAAGCATTCATGTCAATGTTCGAAGGCACGCCTGCGGGGCGCTTGTCATTCCAGAAATCAGCCTGCATTTATTCTTGTCCTCATACCTGAGCCGTTCCGGCCCCCTTGACCTGCTTGGCGAAGGAGGTGTTGTGCCGACGTTAGCAGGTATGCCGCAGGTGGCAAATATGCCAAGGGCTGTCATTTACATTGTGAATCTTGTTTGTCGCTGCCCTTCGATTGCACGCTTGAGTTATACACTGAGCTGATTGATTCATTTGCGCGCACAAGGACTCGCCATGCACCACGATGCGTTCTGGCTACCGGCCAGCGATCACTGCAGCCTGTATGTCTACCAATGGCTGCCCAGCACGCCCATCAAGGCGGTGGTGCTGTTGGCCCATGGCATGGCCGAACATGCCGGGCGCTACCAGCGCCTGGGCGAGGCGTTGAGCGCTGCAGGCTATGCGCTGATTGCCCATGACCAGCGTGGCCATGGCCGTACCGCCGAGCTCGGCACCCTCGGCCTGTTCGCCCGGCACGATGGCTGGAGCGCTGTGGTCAACGACCTCGGACTGCTCAGCCAGCACATTGGCCAGCAATTCCCCGGCACGCCAGTATTCCTCTTCGGTCACAGCATGGGCAGCTACATTGCCCAAGCCTACCTGATGCACCACGGCGCCAGCCTGCAAGGAGCAATTCTCAGCGGCTCGAACTTCCAACCACCGGCGCTGTACCGCACCGCCTGCGTGATTGCCCGCTTCGAGGCCTGGCGCCAGGGGCCACTGGGCCACAGTGCGCTGATCGAATGGTTGTCGTTTGGCTCGTTCAACAAGGCCTTCAAACCAACCCGCACGGCCTTCGATTGGCTCAGCCGTGACAACGCCGAGGTCGACCACTACGTCGCCGACCCGCTGTGCGGCTTCCGCTGCAGCAATCGCTTGTGGATTGATCTGTTGATGGGCCTTGAACAGATCAGCCTGCCGGCCAACCTCAAACAGATCGATCCGAACCTGCCAATTCTGGTGATGGGCGGCGAATGTGATCCGGTCAGTGCCGGCAAGCGTCTCAAGGATCTGGCCGGTGCTTTGCGCCTGGCCGGCAACCAGCATGTTCAGTTGCAGCTGTACCCTAACGCGCGACATGAACTGCTCAATGAAACCAACCGTGACGAGGTCACGGCCGCAATCATCGACTGGTTGGAGCAGGCCCTGGCCCTTGGCCGCCCTGCCCGCAGCGAATGACGGCCGCCCCCGCCCCAAGCAGGAACCGAATCGATGACCCAGGTCACCAACACGCCCTACGAAGCCCTTGAAGTCGGCCAGACGGCCAGTTTCAGCAAGACCGTCGAAGAACGTGACATCCAGCTATTCGCTGCCATGTCCGGTGACCATAACCCGGTGCACCTGGATGCTGAGTTCGCCGCCAAGAGCATGTTCAAGGAACGCATTGCCCACGGCATGTTCAGCGGCGCGCTGATCAGTGCCGCGGTGGCCTGCGAACTGCCAGGGCCAGGCACCATTTACCTGGGCCAGACCATGAGCTTTCAGAAGCCGGTGAAGTTCGGCGACACCCTGACGGTCCGCCTGGAAATCCTGGAAAAGCTGCCCAAGTTCAAGGTCCGTATCGCCACCCGCGTGTTCAACCAGAACGATGAGCTGGTGGTCGATGGTGAGGCCGAGATCCTCGCCCCGCGCAAACAGCAGACTGTTGAGTTGGTCAGCCCGCCACCGATCACCATCGGTTAAGGCTTACAACTCGCTCAGGCGCCGCTCGATGTAGCGTCGTTCAGCGCCTTGCGAGGTCAGCCCCCAGGCGGTCTGGTACGCCTCGCGTGCCTGTTCGCGCCGCCCCAACTGCCGACACAGCTCGGCACGGGCGGCATGGGCCAGGTGATAATCCTGTAACTGCCCGCGCGCCAGAATCGCCTCCACTGCCAACAGCCCTGCCTGGGGTCCATCGCGACGCGCCAGCGCCGCCGCACGATTGAGTTCCACCACCGGTGAAGGCCAGCCGTGAAGCAATACGTCGTACAAAGCGACGATCTCTTGCCAATCGGTCTCTTGCGCACTGGCCGCCTCGGCATGCACCGCAGCGATCGCTGCCTGCAGGCTGTACACCCCGAACTGCTGGCTGCGCAAAGCCTGTTGCACCAATTGACTACCCTCGGCAATCAGTTCGCGATTCCACAGGCTACGGTCCTGTTCATCAAGTAGGATCAGATCGCCCTGTTCATCGCTGCGCGCGGCCTGGCGCGAGGCCTGTAACAGCATCAGCGCGAGCAAACCCAAGACCTCCGGATCGGGCAGCAATTGCTGCAACAGACGCCCCAGGCGGATCGCCTCATCGCTCAGATCATTGCGCATCAGGTTGTCGCCCGACGACGCCGAATAACCCTCGTTAAAGACCAGATAAATAACGCGCAAGACGCTGTCCAGGCGTTCGGGCAATTCGCCCAGCGATGGCACCTGATAGGGAATCCGCGCGTCACGGATCTTGGCCTTGGCACGCACGATGCGTTGGGCAATGGTTGCCGGGTTCAGCAGAAAAGCCCGGGCGATTTCCTCGGTGGTCAGGTCGCAGACTTCCCGTAAAGTCAGCGGCACCTGGGCATCGGCAGCCAGCGCCGGGTGACAACAGGTGAAGATTAGTCGCAGGCGATCATCTTGTAGCTCCTCATCGTTCACGTCGTCCTCCTGCAGCGCCTCCAGCGCCATCATCAACTGCGTCTGTGAGCGGTCGAAACGGGCACGCCGACGTAAACTGTCGATGGCCTTGAAGCGTCCTGCAGACACCAGCCAGGCCCGAGGATTGGCAGGAATACCATCGCGCTGCCAGCGTTCGACCGCGACAAAAAACGCTTCATGCATGGCTTCCTCGGCCAAGTCGAAATCACCCAGCAAGCGAATCAGCGTCGCCAGAATACGTCGCGACTCACGCCTGTAGACCGACTCGACCTCGGCCCGCACCTGAACCTGCGTGGCCATCAGCCTGGCATCTGGGTGGTTACCAACGCCACCAGGCGATCCAGGCTTTCCCCCCAGCCACGGTAAAAGCCCATTTCCTCATGGGCCAGGCAATCTGCGGCACTCCAGTGCCAGGCGCGTGCGGTGTACTGGGTCTTACCCTGGACATCCTCAAAGGTCACCACAGCCGTCATGAAGGCCCGGTTCGACGGCACCCAGCCTGGCCCGAAGGCGTCGGTAAAGACAATGCGCGACGGGGTAACAATCTCCAGAAACACACCCTGATTAGGGTATTCGGTGCCATCAGGTGCGCGCATCACCGTGCGAAACAAGCCACCTACCCACAACTGCATTTCACACAAGGGCGTGGTCATGCCGTTCGGCCCCCACCACTGCGCGAGCAAATCGGGTTCGGTCCAGGCCCGAAACACCTTGCTGCGCGGAGCATCGATCAATCGGCTGAGGGACAGCTCGTGCAGCACGGTCCCTGGCGGGTGAAGGCTCATCGTGTGGTTCTCCTTCGGTTCAAGGTTGCAAGTCGCGGATCGGCCTCACTTCAACACTGCCGACCCTGGCGGCAGGTATGCCCTTGGCAATGTTCAAGGCTTCATTCAGGTCGCGGGCATCGACCAGATAGAAGCCGGCCAGTTGCTCCTTGGTTTCGGCAAAAGGCCCATCGGTCAGGCTCATGTGACCACCACGCACGCGCACCGTGGTGGCGGTCTGTACCGGCTTGAGCGCCTCGGCGGCGAGCATCCGGCCACTGCCCTGAATCGACTCGGCGTAGGCCATGCACTCGGCATCGGCAGGGCTGTCAGGCAGGCTGTGCAGCAGACTTTCTTCACAGTAGACCAGGCAAAGGTATTTCATCGTCGTCTCCACAGCAGGTACTCACTATGACTGTAGATCGCGCGCTGGGTGAAAGCGCGAATTGGCATAATCCACTGCGCTTTCAGCTCAAGGCTTGAGCGAGAACAGGGCGGCACCGGTCTCCATGTCGAACGGCGCCGACCAATGCTCATGAATCACCTTCCATTGCCCACCGATACGTTGGTAGCCGACCGTGGCGCGCATGTAGCAGCTTTTATCCTCACCACCCTCTTCTACCGGCGGGCCACACCGATTGAGCCAATGGGCAAACGCCAGGTCCGGGGTGGCATGAATCTGCAACTGCTCCATCTCAAAAACCATCTCACCGGGGCAATGCTCCATACAGGTTTGCCAGTGAGCGCGGTAAGCGGCCTTGCCCTTGAACTGCAATTGTTTGATGGCATCGAAGGCGAGGATATCGTCGGCGTAGGGCGCGATGATGGCGGGGATGTCACGGGCGCGGACGGCGGGAATCCAGGCCTCGATGAGTTGGCGGATTTCGTTTTCGGCGGCACTGCTCATGGTCGTGTCCTCTGAAATTCGACGGGTACCAGGCGCCGAACAAATCGGCGCATTCACAGATGGTCGAATGACGTGGTGAGGAATCGACAGCCGCTGCGCAATTTTTCCTGCGGTGCTTAGCGGCGTTCCAGCGGCAGCCAGATTTCCATTACGCTACGGCTGTCAAACGGATCGAAATCCTTGCCATAGCGTTCGAACTCCGGCGCTTGCGCCACTCGCTCGCCGGACGTCGGTAGCCAGTCGTTCCAGATCGCCTGAAAGGTCGCCTTGAGGGTATCAACGCTGCCGCGGTGTTCGAACACCGCATAGCGCTGAGGCTTAAGCTCAACGTACTGAAAATCGACGGGCAACACTTCGACATTCTCTACTTGAACCCCGGCAATGTAGTCGAAGTTGCCTTTGCCATCGGCGTTACAGCACACGCCGTAAGTGTGCGCCTGGACTTGTCCGGGCACCCGCCCAATATGAGGTTCGAAGCGCTGCCACAGCTCAGGAATTCTGTCCGTCGTGGACTGCGTGAAGCGCCGGCCAATACCGGCGATGGTAATGGCTTGAGCGTCTTCATAGCGGGCGGGTTCAATTGCTTGCTGGTTCGCGTTGGACATGTCCTTTGCCTCTTCAATAAATCATTGCGCCACCCAGGGATTGCAGGGCAGCAGGGTCGTCCGCTAGCGTAGTCGCAATTATGCGTTTTCGGAACCGAGCCATGGCCCTGATTGCTGAACCCCTGCACCGCTGCGGCCTGGTCGAGTCATCCTGGGTGCGTGCCAGCGCAGCGAGCTTTCCCCGCCATACCCATGATGAGCTGGTGCTCGGTGCCAATCTGTCCGGACACGAGCACATCTGGCTTGATGGCATGCACCTGGATGTCCCCCCTGGCGCGGTGACCTTGTACAACCCACTGGCGGTGCAAGGCTCGACCTTTGGCCCAGAGGGTGTCGAGTACATCAGCCTGCACCTGGACGTCAGTGCCTTGCAGCGGCTGATGGGCGACAACAACCTGGGGCCCACCCAGGGGTGCCCCACTTTTGAGCAAGGGGTGTTGCAACACGCGACGCTGTACCGTTCGATCGTGGATTTTGCTGCGGCGCCTTCCGAGGCCGAGCAGGAAGCCGCGTTGTTGCAGCTACTGGCCGAGCTGTTCGCGCAAGATCCGGTAGCCTCTGGTGAGCAGGCACCGGCCATCGAGCAGAGTGTGAAATTTATGCGCGCTCACGTGGATGAGCGCCTGGCGCTGGATCAACTGGCGCAAGCGGCGCAAATGAGTAAATTCCACTTCGTGCGCTGCTTCAAGAAAGCCAAGGGCTTGGGGCCGTTGCAGTACCACATGCAGCTACGTCTGATTGAAGCGCGCCGACGGCTGCGCGCAGGCGCTCACCCCAGGGATGTCGCCCTGGCGCTGGGCTTTTATGACCAGAGCCATTTCATCAATGCCTTTGGCCGGGTGATGGGTGTCACCCCGCAAGCCTATTGCGCAGCGTTCCGGCACGCCTGAGCAAAAGAGCCCCGGGAGGGGCTCTGGCTCAATATCATGGAAGGAAACCGCTGCTGGCTGAACGTTTGGCACGCTTGGCGGCACGTTTTTCATCTGCGGTTTTCAGCGGCTTTTTCTTGGCCATTTTTTTCGCATCAAGACCTTTCATCTCGAAGACCCTCCGGCCGGACGGCACCTGCACACGGGCACCCCGACTGATTATAGACCCGCTGTGGCAGGCGGCACGGCGAGGATGAACTCGCGATAACCAGAAACGATCACGTACACCGCGAAGTAGCAAAAAATCGCCGCCGAGAGCAGGTAGGACCAGGTCAGCAAACGCTGCCCCAGTAACCGTCCGCCATGGCTGGCGATCAAGCACAACGACAGGCACCAGAGCAGCCCTGCGGCAAAGAAACCGGACAGGAACAAGCCAGCCTCCATCAGGCTGCCGCCGCCGGAACGGGAAATCAGCACACCGCCTACCGCGGCAAACCAGAGGATCGCACTGGGTGACGACATGGCCAGAAAGATCCCACGCAGAAACTCCCGCCAGGACGATTCCACGACCATTTTTCCTGGCTGTAACTGCCCGTCACCGCGCCAGGCAGCCAGCAGCATCTTTATCGCGAACCACACCAGTAGCAGCGATCCGCCCAACCACAGGACCCAGCGTACGGCTTCGAATTGCAGCAGCACCGTCATCCCGGCCAAAGCCGCCAGGGCGTAGACAAGATCACCGACGCAGGTGCCCAACCCCAGCCAAAAGCCTTGGAGAAAACCACGCTGCATGGCCAGGGTGATCATGGCGATATTGGCGATGCCGATATCCAGGCACAGGGAAAGACTGAGGAGAAATCCGTTAGAGAAAGGCATCGGGCGTTCCATAGACAGCGCTGAAGACAGGCATTATTAATGCCGGATTGATGGTGGCTGTATTGGAAGAAATTGCCCTTCGCCCCTAGGTAAGCCGACGCAGCCACGTGTGCTTGCGGGGTTGAGCGACTTCAGCGCGAGTTTATCCGTCGATGTGCTGACGCTTCCGGCCCCATACGCCCTTACGGCGGCTTACTTTTTTTTGGGGCAAAGTAGGCAAAACCGCTCGCTCCATTCATACAGAGCAGAGCGAGGCATTGCGCTCGCCTTTGTGGGAGTCGGCCTTGCCAGCGATGCAGACACCGCGCACTCTCTGACACGACGTCGATGCCATCGCCAGCAACGCTGGCGCCCACGATTGGTCAGCGGCTTGCCCGCGCTAGCCACTGCAAACCACCGTCACTTCGCACGCCTGCGCTAAACACCCAGCACCTGCGCATAACGCTGCCGATCAACGTTGGCACCACTCAGGATCACCGCTACCTTGCGACCGTGCTGGCGCTCGCGCTCTTGCATCAACGCGGCCAAACCCGCCGCACCCGCGCCTTCGGCGGTGTTGTGGGTGTCTTCGTGATAAATCCGCATGGCTTGGGCGATTTCTTCGTCGCTGACCCGCACGATCCGCGCCGCATGCTGTTGGACAATCTCGAAGGCTTCAGGCACCGGAAGCCGGCAGGCCATGCCATCGGCGAAGGTGTTGGCCGTGGCGGTGGTAACGATGTGGCCTTGCTCAAAACTCAAGGCGAAGGCATCGGCGGCACTGGACACCACACCAACGATTTCGGTGCGCAGGCCCAGCAGGTTACGCGCCTGAATCAGCCCACAAATGCCCGAACCCATGCCGATTGGGACGTAGACACAGTCGAGGTCAGCAACCGCCTCAAACAGTTCCAGCGCATAGGTGGCCACTCCGCGCACCAGTTGCGGGTGGAACGAGGGGACCATTTCGTAGCCATGCTGCTGCGCCTGCCGTGCGGCCTCTTCACGGGACTGGTCAAAGTCTGCGCCGTACTCGATCAGCTCCGCGCCAAGGGCCCGCATCGCCGCATTTTTTTCCCGCGAATTGCCTTGCGGCACAACAATGATGATCGGCAGCCCCGCATTACGCGCCGCCAGGGCCATGCTCTGCCCATGATTGCCACGGGTTGCGGTGACCAGCCCGCGAACCTGCGGCTTTTGCTCCAGCAGCCATTGCACATACAGCAGGCCCCCACGTACCTTGAAGGCACCGGTCGGCGCGTGGTTCTCATGCTTGACCCAGACGTCGCACCCCAGCCGTTCGGCCAGCCGTGGCCAGGCATACTGAGCAGTGGCGGGCACACTGGCATGCACCAGACGGGCAGCTTCTCGCAGGGCAGTCAGGTCGAACATGGGATACCTCGGCAGCAATGGATTTGACCTGATCCTAGCGCCGGCTCATTGTATGGGTAAAACCTTATATTGCATGGCCAACAATAAATGTGGACCCCTACCCTCGCCGATACCGACCAACCCCGCTACCTGGCACTGGTCGATGCCATTGCCCAAGCCATCGAGCGTGGAGAGCTGCAGGTCGGTGCCCGGCTGCCACCACAACGGCGCCTGGCCTGGGCCCTGGGCCTGAACCCCAGCACCACCCAGCAGGCCTACCGTGAGGCCGCCGCCCGACATCTGGTCAGTGGTGAGGTCGGGCGCGGCACCTATGTGCTGGCAGGCAGCAAGGAAGTCACGCTGTTTCAGCTCAAGCAACCACAGCTGCAACCCCGGCTGATTGACCTGTCGACCAATGTGCCCGTGATCGACCCCGACAATCACGACATCGAATCCACCTTGCAGGCGTTGCTGGAGGCTGGCGAGGTACGCAGCCTGGAGCATTATCTGAGCGCCGACACCTTGCTGTTGGCACGGCTTCAAGGCGCTGCCTGGTTGAGCAACCGCGGCCTGCACTTGAGCGCGAAGCAAGTGCTACTGTGTGGCGGTGCCCAACAAGCGTTGTTCAGCTTGCTGCTGTCGCTGTGCCAGGCCGGCGAACCTGTGCTGGTCGAGGCCCTGACCGCGCCGGGCATCAAGGCCGCCTGCCGCCAGTTGCGCCTGCCCCTGCACGGCATTGCCCAAGACCGGCAAGGGGTCCTCGCCGAGGACCTGGATCGGGTCGCGCGAGCAACCGGTGCACGGGTCGTGGTGCTCACCCCAAGCCTGCAGAACCCTACCGGTGCCTGCATGAGTCGCGAACGCCAGCAGGCCATTGCCGAGGTGGTACATCGCCACGGCCTGCTGCTGATTGAAGATGACGTTTATGGTGCGCTGATCGACCAGCCGCCCCTGTGGCCGCTGTTGGGCCCGCACGGCATACTGATCAGCAGCCTGTCCAAGACTGTTGCTGCTGGATTACGCCTGGGCTGGATTGTCGCTGACCCCGTGCTGCTGGCCAAAATCGATCCGCATGCCCAGGCCACACACTGGCAGGTATCACCGCTGAACCTGCAGATCGCTTGCCGCTGGATCAGCGATGGCAGTGCCAGCCGTCGGCTGGCCTGGCAACGTGAAGAAATCGATCAACGCTGGCGCCTGGCGCGTAAGCTGCTAGGCAGCGAGCGGATCTTCGGCCAACAACCTGCGCCACACATCTGGGTGAGTTGCCCAATCCCTTCGCAATCACTGGTACAGCGCTGCCGGGCCAACGCTGTCGAGGTAGTCCCTGCCGACGTATTTGCGGTAAAACAGAGCGACGTACAAGCGGTGCGCATCAGCCTCTCTGCTGCCAACAGCCGCGCAGAACTGAAGCAGGCCCTGGAACGCGTGGTCCAGGCCATGGAGGTGTAATGAGCGCGTTTTTCCGCCAGGCCGAGCAGTTTCTCGCCGCACTCGATTGCCAATGGGCCGCCCATATTCAGGCCATTGGCCCTTGCCTGCATCAGCCACGCCCCGAGCGTGACCCCTATCAAGCCCTGGTGCGCGCCATCGCCTATCAGCAACTGCATGTGAAGGCCGGCGATGCGATTCTCGGGCGCTTCCTCGCCCTTTACCCTGGCGTGGACTTTCCCAGCCCCGAACAGGTAGTGGCCACCCCGACCGAACAACTGCGCGCCTGCGGCTTCTCGGCCAGTAAACTGACCACTATTCAAGGCATCGCCAAGGCGCGCCAGGAAGGTGTGGTGCCAGACCATCAAGAAGCCCTGAGCCTGGATGACGAGCAGTTGATCGAGCGCCTGGTCAGTTTGCGTGGCGTCGGCCGCTGGACGGTGGAGATGCTGCTGATTTATACCCTCGAACGTATGGATATCCTGCCCGCCGATGATTTTGGCGTACGCGAGGGCTACCGCCGCCTGCAAGGGCTAGACACGCAGCCCACACGCCGACAGATGATCGAACTTGGCAATGCCTGGCAGCCTTACCGCACCATCGCGGCCTGGTACCTGTGGCGGGTGCCGAGTTCGCGAGTTTGAACGCAAGACCCGGAGTTTTCTCAGGCTCCCTGCCCCGTAACCTGAGCGCATCGACCCTGCGCATGAGACGACCGGTATGAGCCAAGGCAAACCCCTCATCAGCGAATCTGACCCCCGCTGGCAAGCGATTCTGGCCCGTGACCCGGCTGCCGACCATGCGTTTGTCTATGCCGTGCGTACCACTGGCGTGTACTGCCGACCAAGCAGCAGCTCGCGCCTGCCACGGATCGACAACGTCGAATTGTTCGACACTGCCGCGCAAGCTGAAGCCGCCGGCTATCGTCCGAGCAAACGCCGCGGGGCCGACCAGACCTTGATCGCCGAACAGCATCGGGCCCACGTCACCCATGCCTGCCAGTTGATCGAGAACGCCGAGTCAGCGCCCAGCCTCAAGCAACTGGCCGAGCAACTGAACATGAGCCCGTTCCACTTTCACCGGGTGTTCAAAGCGATCACCGGGGTTACGCCCAAGGCCTATGCCTCAGCACACCGGGCAAGCAAGGTGCGCCACCAATTACAGCACTCCAGCACGATTACCGACGCCCTGTATGAAGCGGGATTCAACTCCAACAGCCGCTTTTACGAATCCAGTAATGCACGTCTGGGCATGACCCCGGGCACTTACCGCGATGGCGGTGCCAATACCGATATCCGCTTTGCCATTGGCCAGTGTTCGTTGGGTGCCATTCTCGTTGCGCAAAGTGCACGGGGCATCTGCGCGATCCTGCTCGGCGATGATCCGCAGGCATTACTGCACGACTTACAAGACAAGTTTCCCAAGGCCAACTTGCTCGGTGGCGACAGTGAGTTCGAAACCCTGGTAGCCAAAGTGGTGGGCTTGATTGAAGTACCGGGAATCGGTCTGAATTTGCCCCTGGACCTGCGCGGCACAGCGTTTCAGGAACGGGTCTGGCAGGCGTTACGCAACATCCCGGCCGGCAGCACCGCCAGCTACGCCGAAATCGCTCAACGGATTGGCTCACCCAAGGCGGTGCGCGCGGTGGCCCAGGCCTGTGCGGCCAACGCCCTGGCAGTAGCCATTCCCTGTCATCGGGTGGTACGCAGCGACGGCAACCTTTCGGGTTACCGCTGGGGCATTGAGCGTAAACGTCAGCTACTGGAGCGCGAACGCCAATAAGGCGGGCTATCAAGCATTGGCGCTAGGCTCTGTATGAAAAGTTTTGAGACGAAGGTCAGGCTGTTTCAACGCAGCATCACCGAGTATCAAGGCTTTTCGTACAGCGCCTAGGTGCGGCACTCAGCCGTTGGTGCACCCATTACCCATGGCGCGATACTCAAGGGTATGGCGCTGACCTTGGTGGTCTTCATACACCATGGTTGCCGGCACTACTTCACAGACATTAGGAATAGTCGACAAACTGATCACCTTGGCAATATCCAAGTTGGTCGAATAATCATACTGTTCAACCACTGCCTGAGCACTGGCAAGTTTAACTTCATCTGCAAGCGCAAAAGAAGAAACACCGACAAGCGCAAGAACAAGTAAACTTTTCATGATAATAAGCCTGCAAAGCAATCAAACTAATCGATTGACTTCATTGGCCAGGGCTGGCGCGGAGAAGTTGTTACATCAATACGACGACATAACACGAAGTACCGATCCCACTGTTAGTTTTTTGCGGGGACAGACATAGTTTACAAGTTGCCCGACGGGGTTAAATCCCTACTCCGGACAATCACTGTTACCAAAACCGTAACAATACCTCCAGACTGTCACCCTCGACAGACGCCACGCGTCGGTGTAAAAGCCCGGACCAGAGCCTCTGCTGGACCGACTCCGTGAACGCCTTACGCTACTGCCCGCTAACCGACGCCGAACGGCCGCTATTGAATAAATTCTACAAAAGCCAGGGTTCGCCTATGCGCGCGGCCGCTCAAGCGCAGCTCTGGGTCGCCCGGGCCGAGGAAATCGTAGCGGCGTTATGCTTGAGCCCACAGGCCGACGGCTATTGGCTGACCGGGTTATGGGTGGCTGAACGCTGCCGAGGGCAACAGATTGCCCGGCAGTTGATTGAGGCTGCGCTGCAACGCAATGACGGGACTATCTGGTTGTTCTGCCATCCTGACCTGACGCACTTCTACCAACAGCAAGGGTTCAGCCCTTGCCCAGGCCCGCCCGCTGCATTGGCCGAGCGCCTGGCTCGTTACCAACGCAGCAAACCGCTACTGGCAATGTTCCGACCTCAGTCGTCGCTGGCCGGATCCAGCCCAGGAAACAGCACCTCGGTGTAGCCAAACTTACTAAAGTCATGGATCCGCGAAGGGTACAGGCGCCCGATCAGGTGATCGCATTCATGCTGCACCACCCGCGCATGAAAGCCTTCGGCGAGGCGGTCAATCACCTGCCCCTGGGGATCGATGCCCTCATAGCGAATACGCCGAAAACGCGGCACCACACCGCGCAAGCCCGGCACCGACAGGCAACCTTCCCAGCCATCTTCGACTTCGCTGCCTAACGGTGTGATCAACGGGTTGAGCAAGATGGTGTGCGGCACCGGCTCGGCATCGGGGTAACGCTCGCTGCGTTCAAAGCCAAAAATCACCAACTGCAGATCAACACCAATCTGCGGCGCGGCCAGGCCAACGCCCCCGACATGGCGCATGGTCTCGAACATATCAGCAATCAACTGCTCCAGTTCGACACTGCCCACCAACTGCGGCGGAACCGGTGGGGCGATGCGCAACAAGCGCTCATCGCCCATTTTCAGGATGTCACGAATCATGGGATGTGCGGCTCACGGGTTGATCTTCAGACAAGTCCGAGTGATCGTGCGAATGATCGCGCCCCAACCCGGACACATGTTTTTTCTCATGTTCAACGACCTGCTCACCGGCTTCTTTTTCACCGGGATTCTTGCCTTCGTTGGACATATGCTCAATCACTGCATTCATTTCCGCCCCCAGCAACAGCACCGCGGCAGAAATATAAAAATACAACAGCAAGACAATAATCGCACCGATACTGCCATACATGGCATTGTAGTCAGCGAAGGTTTTGACGTAATAACCAAAGCCTAACGAGGCAACAATCCATACCACCACCGCCAATACCGACCCCGGTGTAATAAAGCGAAACTCCTGCTTAACATCTGGCATCACATAGTAGATCAACGCCACCGCCACCATCATCAGAATAATGATCGCTGGCCAGCGCAATACCGTCCACAAGGTAACGATAAACTCCTGCATACCAATCTGCGAGGCAATCCACTCCATGACTTGCGGCCCAAGCACCATCAACGCCGCCGCCGCCAACAGCATGCCGGCGATACCCACGGTATAAATGACCGACAACGGAATGCGCTTCCACACTGGTCGGCCTTCGACCACATCGTAGGCCGCATTCATTGCGCTCATCATCAGCCGTACGCCCGCCGACGCAGTCCACAAGGCAATGAAAATACCCACTGAAAGCAAGCCGCCCTTGGACTGCTGCAATTGATCAATCACCGGGTTGACCTGCTCCAAGGCCTGGGGTGGCAATACCAACTCCGACTGCAGGCGTAACCACGAGAAAAAATCAGGCAGGTGCAGAAAGCCAATCAGCGCTATCAGGAACAGCAGGAAGGGAAACAGCGAGAACAGCATCTGGTAAGCCAGTGCCGAGGCATAGGTCGACATCTCATCATCGAGAAACTCTTTGACAGTGCGCACCAGCACACGATGCAACGGCAAGCCGCGCAGGTCGGGGAAAATCATAGCGTCTCCTTTCGCCGCTTGAGGGTCATGGGCAAGGCGTCTCATTAAGGTCTGCACTGAAGTCTAAACGACGTTCGACCCTAAGTTACGATTGATTGCTGCAGATAGCACAACGGCCACCTCAAGTGGCCGTCGTGACACTACACCTACAGCAATCAAGGCTTTTTCAGAGCATCTTTGACCTTACCGACCACTTGCTGGGCTTCACCTTTGCGTTCTTGCAGCTCACCCTCGGCGCGTAGCCGCTCATTGTCGGTGGCTTTACCGACGCCTTGCTTGATGTTCCCAACCGCTTCGTTGGCCATGCCTTTGACTTTGTCTTTGGTGCCACTCATGGGAGTTCTCCTGAAGGGGAAAAACGGGTTGTCAGAGTCGACAGTCAGTGGACCGGTGGCCTTGTGCAGGAGTTTCAATTATTTGCCTGGCGGCAAAACTGCGGCCTAGTGGGGCGCTAGCGGTTTAATCATTGCGCAGCGTGACAAACGCTCACCACACCGCCGCTTTATGTTTCCAGCCAATCCCAGCACAATGAGCGACCTTTCAAGCGTCACCCGTAGGAACCTGCATGAAACTCGATAAACCCACCGCCATTGCCCGTCGCAACCAGGAACTGGAAAGACCAGTACTTTCCAGCGACAACACCCTGTTTGCCGTGCTCGACACCAAGCGCAGCCTGTGGTGGTTTGATGTGCCGGTGAAGCTGGTACTGCGCAAAGACACGCCTGACTGGGTCAACCTGCTGCTGCACACGCCCGAGACCGATGAGCTGCAGCACTTGAAGGTGCCGGTGAACTTTCTGAAGGCCCATCTGGAGAAGATGGAAGTGCGCCACCCCGGCAAGCGGCGCTCGACCATCAGCCTGGCATTGAGCGCCGACCGCGACTCGATGCTCCAGGACCTGCGCCCAGGTGGCGAAAACCTGAGTTTTGCAGGCTTCAAGCAGGCCTGATCAGACCAGTTCGATGCGGTCAGCGTGGATGACGATACGGCCATCCTTGTACAAGGCACCGATGGCCTTCTTGAAGTTACCTTTGCTGACCCCGAACAGATCGCTGATCAGTTGCGGATCGCTCTTGTCGCTGACCGGTAGTACGCCGTTGGCGTCCTTGAGCTTGGCCAGGATCTTGTCGTTGAGGCTATTGGCAAGGTCCTGACCCATCGGCTGCAGGCTCAAGGCAATCTTGCCGTCGCTGCGCAGCTCCTTGATGTAACCTTTCTCCTGCTTGCCCGAACGCAGGAACTTGAACACCTCGTTCTTGTGGATCAAGCCCCAGTGCTTGTTGTTGATAATCGCCTTGAAGCCCATCGGGGTTTCTTCGACCACCAGCAGATCAACTTCCTGACCGGTCGCGTAGTTGGCCGGCACCTTGTCCAGGTAGCGGTCCAGTCGCGCCGTGGCGGTGATCCGCCGGGTTCGCTTGTCCAGGTAGGCATGCACGACGCAGTACTCACCCTGACGCATCTGGCGCTTTTCTTCGGAGTACGGCATCAACAGGTCCTTGGGCAGGCCCCAGTCGAGGAAGATGCCGATACTGTTGATTTCCTTGACCTTGAGGCTGGCGAATTCGCCGACCTGCAGTTTGGTCTTTTCGGTGGTGGCGATCAGCTTGTCTTCACTGTCCAGGTAGACAAAGACGTTCAGCCAATCTTCGACCTCGGTGGGCGTGTCCTTGGGGATGTAGCGGTTGGGCAGGAGGATTTCGCCATCCGCGCCGCCGTCCAGGTACAGGCCGAAGTCCGTGTGTTTCACGATTTGCAAACTGTTGTAACGCCCAACTAAAGCCATTTCCGAAAATCCTCGTTGCGAGGTCGGCATTCTACACCTGAACCGGCAAAACCGCCCGGTCGCCGTTGCTTACCCATCGCTAAAAGGAACCCCGAGGGCTCAGGCTGTTCTATAAAGACATGCAAGCCTTTGCAAGGATTCGCTCATGTACGCCTGCCTGCGCAAGTACCTGCGTCCCCTGCTACTGCTGGTGCTCTCGGCCCTGCTGGTGCTGTCCTGCAGCCGCATCGACCTGGCTTATCGCAACCTCGACGTGCTGGTGCCGTGGTCGCTCAACGACTACCTGAACATGAACCGCCAGCAGAAGACCTGGCTCAACCAGCGCCTCAAACAGCACCTGGCCTGGCATTGCCGCACACAACTGCCGGGGTACGTGGCCTGGATCGAAGAAGTCCGACAGATGGTCGCCAACGATCAGATCACCGAGCAGCAACTGCAAGTTCGCACGCAGGAGGCGAAACAGGCCATCGCCAAAGTGGCGGACCAGATCACCCCTTCTGCGGCGCAATTGCTGCGGGCGATGGACGATGAACAAGTGCGCGAGATGCGTCAGGCCTTCGCTGAGGACATTAGTGAGCGTCAGGCCAAGTATGTAGAGACGCCGCTGGCGCGGCAGATCGAGCGCCGTGCCGAGCGCATGGAAAAACGCCTGACCCCCTGGCTCGGCGAGCTGAGCGCGCAGCAACGGTTGCGAATCATGACCTGGTCGCAAAGCCTGGGCGAACAGAATCGTCAGTGGATCGCCAACCGGGCCAACTGGCAGGCGCACTTTAGCGCCGCCATGGAACAGCGCAACAGTGACAGCTTCGAGCTGCAACTGACGCGCTTGCTCAAAGACCGTGACAGCCTATGGACCCCGGAATATCGCCTGACCACCCAACGCGCCGAAGCGGCAGCACGCAAGTTGCTGGTCGACCTGATGGCGCAGAGCAGCGAACAACAGCGCCAGCACCTGGAACATAAGCTGGACCAGGTGCGCAAGGATTTCAGTGCGTTGAAGTGCATACAGGCGTAGCCGCTGCCGTCAGGCTGCGATCGGCTGCAAAGCAGCCGTCATTCGGTCACCGCGCCTTGCGCCGGTACGGGAACACATCAATCACCTTGCCGCCACGAATCGCCTCCTGCAGGCTTTTCCAGTAATCCGCATCGTACAACTCGCCATGCAACTGACTGAACAGCCGGCGCTGGCCACTGTCGGCGAACAGAAACGGTGGAAACTCCTCAGGGAACACATCGAGCGGCCCAATTGAGTACCACGGTTCTCCGGACATTTCGTCCTCCGGATAACGCGGCGGCGGGATGTAACGGAAGTTGACCTCAGTAAGAAAGCAAATTTCGTCATAATCGTAGAACACTACCCGCCCATGACGGGTGACGCCGAAGTTCTTCAGCAACATGTCACCGGGAAAGATATTCGCCGCTGCCAGTTGTTTGATCGCCAGACCATAATCTTCGAGGGCCTCACGCACTTGGGCATCGTTGGCGTTCTCCAGATAGAGGTTGAGCGGAGTCATACGCCGCTCGGTCCAGCAGTGGCGCACCAGCACGGTGTCACCTTCCACCGCGACTGTCGAAGGCGCAACGTCCAACAGTTCGGCGAGGCACTCGGGCTCAAACTTGCTCAAGGGGAAGCGGAAGTCGGAAAACTCCTGGGTATCCGCCATGCGCCCGACCCGATCGACGCTTTTCACCAGCCGGTACTTCTCTATCACGGTGGCCCGGTCAACACTCTTGGACGGCGAGAAGCGGTCCTTGATGATCTTGAACACGGTGTTGAAGCCCGGCAGGGTGAACACGCTCATGACCATGCCACGCACACCCGGCGCCATGATGAAGCGATCATCGGTGCTGGCCAGGTGGTTGATCAGGGCGCGGTAAAACTCCGATTTACCGTGTTTGTAGAAGCCGATCGAGGTGTACAGCTCGGCAATGTGCTTGCCCGGCAGGATGCGTTTGAGGAAGCTGACAAAGTCAGCAGGCACCGGCACATCGACCATGAAATAGGAACGGGTGAAGGAAAAGATGATCGACACCTCGGCTTCGTCGGTGATCAACGCATCAATCTCGATACCGTGGCCTTCGCGGTGCAGCAACGGGATCACCAACGGCCATTGCTCATCCTGGGTATAGAGGCGTCCGACCAGATAGGCGCCCTTGTTGCGGTACAGCACCGGTGAAAACAACTCCACGGCTAGCGCCGGGTCCTTACACACCCAGTCCGGCAGATGCCCACGCAACTGTACTTCAAGACGAGTCAGGTCGCCGTGCAGATCACCATAAGGCACATCAAAGCAATAGTCGGCGAAAATCTGCGCCAGCACACTGGCCAGGCTGCCCTGCGGTCGATAGGTACGGGTTTGCGCTGCACGTTCATGGCTGCGCAGCGAGGGCCGGGTGGTATGAATGAACATGCAACCGTCGCTGATCAGGTCATGGCTGAACAGGCTGCAGAAGATCGAGTTGTACCAGGTCTCCGACAACTCATCGTCCAGGCGCGGGTCGATCAGGCCAATATAAGCGCTCTTGACCAACGGCCACTGCGCCACATCCAACAACAGGTCTTCGGCAAAGGCATCGTGCAGCCAAGCACTGACTTCGCTGACCTTTTCCTCGTAGAGGTTGATCCGCGCCGCTGAAGCGCTCTGGGTCTGTTGCCACTGCGCGAGTTCAAATCGCTCACGGGCGCCGATGGTAATCTGGCGAAAATGCTCACGGTAATCATCGAAGCCATCGAGGATCATCCGGGCGATATCGGCGGCCGGCCAGTGCTGGGGCATACATCAGACCTCTGCAGGAATGTCGAAGCCTGAGCTTAGCCAGTAGCCGAAGGCAGGGAAAGCCTGGTGACCCGGGTGTATCGGCCAAACTCACCGCCTTGGCAATTTCAGCGCAAGAAAGGGAGAGAGCCGACCTTGGGTTCTGGCGTAAACTCGCGCCCCGCCCCAAAGGACCCGGAGAGCCCCATGAGCCCCATCGCTGTCACCCGCTTATTAATACTTGCCGCTGTCTGGGGGGCCAGCTTTCTCTTCATGCGCATCATCGCGCCAGTGCTGGGCACCGTGCCAACCGCCTTCTTCCGGGTGTCGATTGCCTGCCTGGGCTTGCTGGTGATTCTCGCTCTGCTGCGAGTGCGCTGGGATTTCAACGGCAAACTCAAAGCCTGCCTGGTGCTGGGCATGATCAACTCAGGGATTCCGGCAACGCTCTATTCGGTAGCGGCCCAGGTGTTGCCGGCCGGTTACTCGGCCATCTTCAATGCCACCACACCGCTGATGGGCGTGTTGATTGGCGCCCTGTTCTTTCGCGAACCGATGACCCTGGCCAAGCTCAGTGGCATTTTTCTTGGATTGTTAGGGGTCGGCATTCTCAGCGGTGCGGGCCCGGTAGCGTTCGACCAACAACTGCTGCAAGGCGCTCTTTCGTGCCTGGCGGCGACCATCTGCTACGGTTTTGCCGGCTTCCTCGCGCGGCGTTGGCTTGACCACCAGGGCGGCCTTGATAGCCGACTGTCGGCACTGGGCAGCATGATGGGGGCGACCTTGTTGCTGTTACCGCTGTTCGGTTACAGCGTGATAAGCCAGCCACCCACCAGTTGGGGCGGTTGGGAGGTATGGCTGTCGTTGCTGGGCCTGGGCCTGGTGTGTACAGCGTTTGCCTACATCCTCTATTTCCGTCTGCTCAGCGAAATCGGCCCGGTCAAGGCCAGTACCGTGACCTTTATGATCCCGGCATTTGGTGTGCTGTGGGGGGCCTGGCTGCTGGATGAGCCGTTGTCGATGGCGCACTTGTATGGTGGGCTGTTGATTGCCGTGGCGTTGTGGCTGGTGCTCAAGCCGGCTAAATAAATCGCGGGGCAAGCCCGCTCCCACAGTGTGAAGAAAACCTGTGATAGCGGACTCGCCCCGAGAATCACTCTGCCTGAAACTGCCCAGCGCCAATCGCTGGCTTACGGAAGACAAACAGCAGGCCAACCACAATCAAGCCCATGCCCAACAGGCTCAGCGCCGCCAGACGGTTGCCGAAGATCAGGTAGTCCATGACTGCCGTCACCGCCGGCACCAAGTAGAACAAGCTGGTGACATTGACCAGGTTGCCGCGAGCGATCAGGCGGTACAACAGCAACGTCGCCAGCAACGACACCACCAGGCTCATCCACAACAACGCGCCGACGAAGCTCGTGGTTAATTCCACCTGCAATGGCTGGAACGGCGCAAATACCGCACACATCAGCAGCGCGGCAATGTACTGCAACGGCAGAGTGCCCATGGGATTGCTGGTGATGCGTTTTTGCATGATCGAACCGAAGGTCATGCTCGCCAGCGCCAACAGCGCAAAGAGCATCCCCAGCAGGGAAACCCCGCCTAGATTGATGCCCTGAAAGACCACCATGATCAGCCCGCTCAACCCCAGACACAATCCGAACACGCGGCTCCAGGAACGCTGGCGCTCCATCAGCACCACGGTGAGGATTGGTTGTACGCCCATGACCGTGGCCATGACACCGGGAGTGACCTGAGTGTTGAGTGCCAGAAGATAGAAGATCTGGTAGGCGCCGAGCAGCACCGCACCGGTGGCCAGTGCCTGTAGCACCGCCGTGCGTCCACGTGGCCAGCGCAACTTGAGCAGCGGTGCGAGCAGCAACAGCCCGCACAGCGCCAACGCAGCACGCATCAGTAAAAAGGCAAAGGGACTGGCATGGGCCAGCCCCAGCTTTGAGACAATCGCCCCGCTACTCCAGAGCAGGACAAACAGGCTGGTGGTGGCCGCCGAGGCCACGGATTCTTTCGAGAGAGCAAACATAAATGCCACCTGTATTCGGGCAGATAAGCCGAACGGTGCTGCCCGTGCTGAGCAGCCAACCGTATTCAGTAGGGTGCAGGTGTGATGGGACGCAGCGATTGGCTGCTTAGCCCAGCACTACCACGCCTGGCGGTGCGACAACGCACACGACCACGCTACTGACAGGTGGAGGGTAATGACTGATCATGGCCGGTTGCTGATTCCCACGCACGACTACTGCCGCGTCGGGCGCGGTAGCGAATACGGTGCTGAGTGGGGAAGCTGGCATGAGCAGGTCTTCGGTGAGGTGAACTGTGGCTGACTATAGACCAGCCTGTTTCTGGCTGGCAAGTCGATATATTCGTGGGAGCGGATTCATCCGCTCCCACACAATCAACTGCTCCCACTCGGTCAAAACAGCCAGCGATACAACAGGTAAGCCACCACCCCAGCCAGCACCGGGCGCAATACCCGGTAAGCCTTCGGATTGGCACGTTTGAACTGCTTGACCTGGCTGCTAATGACATTGCTGAAGCGCTTGCTCCAAGCGTAGGCCTGGTTGATCCCACCCACCCGTTCGTCATCGGTATTCTGCGGTGCCGTAGCGCGGCCGAGGAAGGCACTGACCTTACGGTTGATGCGAGTCATCCACGGGCTGTTGAGTGGGCGCTCGACGTCGCAGAACAGAATCACCCGGGTAGTCTCGGTTTCGTTCTTCACCCAGTGCACATAGGTTTCATCGAACATCACGTCCTCACCATCGCGCCAGGCATACGCCTGACCATCGACATAAATCCGGCAGTTGTCGGAGTTTGGCGTCGACAGGCCCAGGTGATAGCGCAGGGAACCGCCAAAGGGGTCGCGGTGCGGGTTCAGGTGGCTGCCTCCGGGCAGCAGGGCGAACATCGCGCCTTTGACATTGGGGATGCTGTTAACCAGTTCGACAGTCTTGGGGCAGAGTGCTTCGGCCGACGGCAAGGCCTTGTCGTACCACTTCAGGTAGAAACGCTTCCAGCCCTTCTTGAAGAACGAACCGAAGCCGGCATCGTTGTCTTTCTCGGCAGCGCGGATGTAACCCTCGTCGAACAGGTGCATGGCCTCTTCGCGGATCACTTCCCAGTTGTCTTTGAGCACATCAAGCTCGGGAAAGCGCTCACGGTCCAGGTAAGGTTTGGACGGCACCCCGGAGAACAGGTACATCAAGGCGTTATACGGGGCGAACAACGCCGAATGGTTGACGAACTGGCGCAGCATAGGCAAACGCGTCTTGCCGCGCAGGTGGACAAACAGCGTACTGCCAAAAAACAACAGCAATACACCTGCCTTGGCGACAAAGGAAAAGCTCATGCAACACTCCTTGAAATCAAGATCCGGCAATCTATGCCTGTTTACGCGACCATCATAAACGGATACCGCCTCTGCAAAAATATCCGCTGCCAGTATTCAGTGTTAAGGATTGTGCAATAAACCCCGGCGCAAAAAATTGCCCCGGGTCAGCCCGCAAACACTTTACTGCTGGTTTTCCTGCTCGGTGAAAAGGTCAGCAAAGAGCATGCTCGACAAGTAACGTTCACCAGAGTCCGGGAGGATGACGACGATGGTCTTGCCCTGCATCTCAGGTTTTTCCGCCAGGCGCACGGCCGCCGCCATGGCGGCCCCCGAGGAGATCCCGCAGAGAATGCCCTCTTCCTGCATCAAGCGCAGGGCCATGGTTTTGGACTCGTCATCGCTGACCAGCTCCACCTGGTCGACCATGGCCAGATCAAGGTTCTTCGGTACAAAACCGGCGCCAATGCCCTGGATCTTGTGCGGGTTGGGCTTGAGCTCTTCACCGGCACGAGCCTGGGTAATGACAGGTGAAGTGATTGGCTCGACCGCCACCGAGAGAATCGCCTTGCCCTGCGTCAGTTTGATATAGCGCGAGATGCCAGTAATGGTACCGCCGGTGCCGACCCCGGCGACCAGCACATCGACCGCGCCATCGGTATCGTTCCAGATTTCCGGACCCGTGGTTTTCTCATGGATCGCCGGGTTGGCCGGGTTCTCGAACTGGCCGGGCAAGTAGTAGCTGGAGGGGTCGCTGGCGACAATTTCATTGGCTTTTTCGATCGCGCCTTTCATGCCCTTGGCAGGGTCGGTCAGCACCAGTTCGGCCCCTAACGCCTTGAGCACCTTGCGCCGTTCGATGCTCATCGAGGCCGGCATGGTCAACTGCAATTTATAGCCTCGGGCTGCCGCAACGAAGGCCAGGCCAATACCGGTGTTGCCCGAGGTCGGCTCGACAATGGTCATGCCGGTCTTGAGCTTACCGCTGCTTTCTGCGTCCCAGATCATGTTCGCGCCGATCCGGCACTTGACCGAATAGCCCGGATTACGCCCTTCGGTCTTGGCCAGGATGGTGACCCCACGTGGGGCGATACGGTTGATCTGCACCAGCGGCGTGTTGCCGATGGAATGCGCATTGTCAGCATAGATACGGCTCATAGCAGGGGTCCTTTTATGCACCGGGTGGAAAACTTCAAGGGTAAGCCTGCAGCGACGGTGCGTCCACATCCGGCGAAACCCCTGGCGCTGACAACGGTCAACCGATCACCAACGTGCCGGGAACCGCCGCCGATGAAACGTCGCTATCGCTGGTCCTTGTGGGGGCTGTTGAGCATTGTCCTGTTACTGCTGGCCCTGCATCTGGCCTTACCGGTACTGGTGCGCAACTACCTCAATGACAAACTTGCCGACATGGGTGATTACCGCGGCCAGATCACCGACGTCGACCTGGCCTTATGGCGCGGGGCTTACAGAATCAACGGCCTGAACATCGTCAAGACCACCGGTAAGGTGCCGGTGCCGTTTCTTCAGGCGCCCGTCATCGACCTGTCGGTCAGTTGGCATGCGCTGTGGTACGACCATGCAGTGGTGGCCGAAGTGGTGTTTGTGCGCCCCGAACTGAACTTCGTCGACGGTGCCAGCAAGCAGACTTCGCAGACCGGTCAGGGCACCGACTGGCGCCAGCAGCTGGAAAAGCTGCTGCCCATTACCCTCAACGAGGTACGCATCAACAACGGCGCCCTGACCTTTCGTAACTTCAATTCCAAACCGCCGGTCAACCTCAAGGCCAGCCAACTCGATGCCAGCATCCGCAACCTGACCAATGTCGAGGACCTCAAAGGCCGCCGCGATGCGCGCTTTGAGGGTAAGGCGCTGCTGCTGGGCGATGCCCAAGTGCAAAGCAGTGCCACCTTCGACCCCTTCAGTGATTTCGATGACTTTCAGTTTCGCCTGCGCGTCACGGGCATCGAGTTGCGTCGGCTTAATGACTTTGCCAGAGCCTACGGCAAGTTCGACTTCAATGCCGGCCACGGCGACCTGGTAATCGAAGCCGAGGCGCAAAAAGGCCGTCTCAACGGTTATATCAAGCCATTGCTGCGCGATGTCGATGTATTCAACTGGCAGCAGGACGTCCAGGAAGAGGACAAGGGCTTCTTCCGTTCGATCTGGGAAGCGCTGGTGGGGGGTGGCGAGACGGTGCTGAAAAACCAGCGCAAGAATCAGTTCGCCACCCGCGTTGAGCTCAGTGGTAGCGTGCATAAAAGCAACATCAGCGCGTTTGAGGCGTTCTTGCAGATTCTGCGCAACGGTTTCATCCAGGCTTTTAATGCCCGCTATGAGCAACCGCCGCCCAAGTCTGACTGAACAACGCTGTAATGGCCGATTCAGAGACTGAATGAGTCGCCTGCGTTCCCAGTCGCCCGGGGCCCGCGTTATAGTCAGGCATAACAATTTTCCCGCCGGGGGCCCTGCTCCCCGGTGCTACGTTTGAGGATCGGTTCATGAAGTTCGAAGGCACCCGCGCATACGTCGCTACAGACGACCTGAAACTGGCGGTCAACGCGGCGATCACCCTGGAGCGGCCGTTGCTGGTCAAAGGCGAACCGGGTACCGGCAAGACCATGCTCGCCGAACAGCTCGCCGAATCCTTTGGCGCCAAGCTGATCACTTGGCACATCAAGTCGACCACCAAGGCCCACCAAGGCCTCTATGAGTACGATGCGGTCAGCCGCCTGCGTGATTCGCAGCTGGGCGTGGACAAGGTTCACGACGTGCGCAACTACTTGAAGAAAGGCAAGCTTTGGGAAGCGTTCGAGGCTGAAGAGCGGGTGATCCTGCTGATCGACGAAATCGACAAAGCCGACATCGAGTTCCCCAACGACCTGTTGCAAGAACTGGACAAGATGGAGTTCTACGTTTACGAGACCGACGAGACGATCAAGGCCAAGCAGCGCCCGATCATCATCATTACCTCGAACAACGAAAAAGAACTGCCTGACGCCTTCCTGCGTCGCTGCTTCTTCCACTACATCGCCTTCCCGAATCGCGACACCCTGCAGAAGATCGTCGACGTTCACTACCCCAACATCAAGAAGGACCTGGTCAGCGAAGCGCTGGACGTGTTCTTCGATGTGCGCAAAGTACCGGGGCTGAAGAAAAAACCGTCCACCTCCGAGCTGGTCGACTGGCTCAAGCTGCTGATGGCCGACAACATCGGCGAAGCCGTACTGCGTGAACGCGATCCGACCAAAGCCATCCCACCCTTGGCCGGCGCACTGGTGAAGAACGAACAAGACGTGCAACTGCTCGAGCGCCTGGCCTTCATGAGCCGTCGCGGTAACCGCTGAGTCAGAGGGCAATTGCCATGTTGCTCAACCTGTTCAATGAAATGCGCGCCGCCAAGGTGCCGGTGTCGGTGCGTGAGCTGCTGGATTTGCTCAATGCCCTCAAACAACGGGTCACCTTCGCCGACATGGACGAGTTCTACTACCTGTCGCGGGCAATCCTGGTCAAGGACGAACGGCACTTCGACAAGTTCGACCGCGCCTTCTCCGCCTACTTCAAAGGCCTGGAGAACCTCAACCAGCACCTGGAAGCATTGATTCCGGAAGACTGGCTACGCAAGGAATTCGAACGCTCGCTGACCGATGAAGAGCGCGCCCAGATTCAATCTCTGGGCGGTCTCGACAAGCTGATCGAAGAGTTCAAGAAACGCCTGGAAGAACAGAAGGAACGCCATGCCGGCGGCAACAAGTGGATCGGCACCGGTGGCACCAGCCCGTTCGGCTCAGGCGGCTTCAACCCGGAAGGCATTCGCATCGGTGATGCCGGCAAGCGCCAGGGCAAGGCGGTCAAGGTCTGGGACCAGCGCGAGTACAAAAACCTCGACGACCAGGTCGAACTGGGGACGCGCAACATCAAGCTGGCCCTGCGCCGGTTGCGCAAGTTCGCGCGCCAGGGCGCAGCCGAAGAGCTGGACATCGATGGCACCATCGACCACACCGCTCGCGACGCTGGCCTGCTCAACATCCAGATGCGTCCGGAGCGACGCAACAGCGTCAAGTTGCTGTTGCTGTTCGACATCGGCGGTTCGATGGACGCGCATGTGCGGATCTGCGAAGAGCTGTTCTCGGCGTGCAAAACCGAGTTCAAGCACCTGGAGTACTACTACTTCCACAACTTCGTGTACGAGTCGGTGTGGAAGAACAACATGCGCCGTACCTCCGAGCGCACCTCGACCATGGACTTGCTGCACAAATACGGCGCTGACTACAAAGTGGTGTTCGTTGGCGACGCGGCCATGGCGCCCTACGAAATCACCCAGCCGGGCGGTAGCGTTGAGCATTGGAACGAAGAAGCCGGCTACGTGTGGATGCAGCGCTTCATGGAGAAATACAAAAAGCTTATCTGGATCAACCCGTACCCCAAGGACACCTGGGGCTATACCGCTTCGACCAACATCGTTCGCGAACTGATCGAGGACCGGATGTTTCCACTGACCTTGCGTGGGTTGGAGGAAGGGATGCGCTTTTTGTCCAAGTAAGCTTGGGGCCGCTAAGCGGCCCATCGCCGGCAAGGCCGGCTCCCACAAGGTCTACTGCAGGCCAATGTGGGAGCCGGCCTTGCCGGCGGTGAGGCCCTGTCAGCCAACAAATCTCTGCAGAAAGTCTCGCTGTTCGCCCCAAGCCAATTCCTGCACCACCGGCCTGAATCTGACCACACTCCCCGGCAACATCTGTCCCAGACGTGCCAAAGCCAGCGGCGTCAATGCCCCCAGGCGCGGATACCCCCCAATGGTCTGACGATCATTGAGCAACACGATCGGTTGCCCATCGGGCGGCACCTGCACCGCCCCCAGTGGGATACCTTCAGAAATCATCGGCGCCCCCTGATACTGCAAGGCCGGCCCGAGCAAACGCATACCCATGCGATCAGCACGGCTGTCCAGGGTCCAGTCACGGTTGAACGCTTCGAACAGGCTAGTACCACTGAAATCGCCGATCTGTGCACCCAGCACCAGATCCAGGCTGTGGTTGCTGAAGTCCGGACGCAACGCCAACGGTACTTCCCGCCCGGCAGACGACTGGCCGCTGTAAGTCAGTCGCAGGCCTTTGGCCAAAGGCGAACCCAAGCCATCAAGCCCACCCAGTTCTTCACGTAGGACAGTGGCGCAACTGCCCAATACCTGCGGCGCATCGAAACCTCCGGGGGCAGCCAGATAAGCCCGGGCACCTAGCAACGGCTGGTTCAGACGCAGCCGCTGGCCCTTGTTCAGGGTGAAGCTGGACCATGGCTTGAGCGGCTCACCGTCAATACGCGCATCCAGATCAGCCCCCGCCAGGGCCAGACAACAGTCCTGTTCAGCCACCAGGCTAAAACCGCCCAAGGTAATCTCCAGCACCGCAGCATCGGCGGCGTTGCCCAGCAGCCAATTGGCCCAGCGCATCGACACCCAGTCCAGCGCCCCGCCCTGGGTCACCCCCAAATGGCGTACGCCAAAGCGCCCAGCGTCTTGCAACAGGCACAGCGGTGTACTGGCCTCAATCGACAAGCGGCTCATGCCAAGGCCTCCAGCGGAGTATCGTCGCCGCCCAGATTGATGAAGGTGGCGTGATCCACCGCCACGAAGCGGACCCGATCCCCTGGCTGCAACAAGCTATAGCCGTCGCGCTGGCGATCGAAGAGCTTGCTTGGGGTGCGGCCGATCAGGTTCCAGCCCCCCGGTGATACTGCCGGATACGCGGCGGTCTGGCGCTCGGCGATGCCGACGCTACCGGCCGCCACGCGTTTGCGCGGGGTGGCCAGGCGCGGCGCGGCCAGGGCCTCTTCGACCAGGCCCATGAAGGCAAACCCGGGTGCGAAGCCAAGCGCGAACACTTGATACTCGCGCTCGCTGTGACGACGGACGATATCGGCCACCGAGGTGCGACAACGCTCGGCCAATAGGCTCAGCTCCGGACCGACACTGAGGTCGTACCAGACCGGAATCTCGTGCAGCTGCCCGCCACTGCCGTTATCCGCCTGCAGGTTTTCCAGGGCCTCACGAATCAGGGTCCGGGCCTGATCCGGCGACAGCTGCAGCAAGTCGAAATGCACCATCACCGTGGTATAGGACGGCACCAGATCAAGGAGCTGCTCGGCGAACACCGCGCGCAAACGCTGACTGGCCGCCAGCATCCAAGGCATGTTGGCTTCATCGATGGCGTCAAACAGGCGCACCATCAGGCAGTCGATGGCCACCGTTTCAATCCGGTAGTTCATGACGCCACCAGCGCATCAAGCGCCTGACGGATCTGCTGCACGGCTGCCACCGAACTGTCATTGTCGCCATGCACGCACAGGGTCTGGGCTTGCAGGTGCAGCTCACTGCCATCCACCGCAATCAGTGGCTCACCACGGGCCAGGCGCAGGGCCTGGTCGACGATCCGCGCCGGGTCGTGATGCACGGCACCTGGCAAGCGCCGCGACACCAGGTGGCCGGCAGCGTCGTAGGCACGGTCAGCGAAGGCTTCGAACCACAAGCTGATACCGTATTCGTCCCCCAAGGCCTGGGCAGCGCTGTTGTCGGCCGTGGCCATGAGCATCAGCGGCAACTCACGGTCATAGCTGGCCACTGCTTCCAATACCGCCCGCAGTTTGAGCGGATCAGCCATCATGTCGTTGTACAGCGCACCATGGGGTTTGACGTAAGCAACCCGAGCCCCTTGGGTGCGACAGATGCCATCCAGGGCACCTATCTGGTAATGCAGCAGGTCGCGGATTTCCTCGGCGCTACAGGCCATGGAGCGCCGGCCGAAACCCGCCAGGTCCTGGTAGGCCGGATGGGCACCAATGCGCACGTTGTTGGCGAGGGCCAGGGCAACGGTCTGACGCATGATGCCGGGATCGCCAGCATGGAAACCACAGGCGATGTTGGCACAATCAACAAACGGCATGACCTGGGCATCCAGGCCCATGGTCCAGCTGCCAAAACTCTCACCCATATCGCAATTCAGTAGCAGGCGGCTCACGTCTGTCACTCCTTCAGGCTCGGTCTTAGCAGGCTTCAAGTTCTTTACCGCGGGTTTCCGGCAGGCTCAGGGCCGCCAGAATCACCACCCCGTAGGACACCGCTGCAAATGCGCCGATCCCCAGGCCCAGCGGCACCTTCTGGCTCAGCATACCAATCAGCAGCGGGAAGAACGCCGCCAGGGCACGACCGATGTTGTAGCAGAAACCCTGCCCCGAACCACGAATACGGGTGGGGAAGAGTTCAGTGAGGAACGCGCCCATGCCGCTGAAAATGCCCGAGGCGAAAAAGCCCAGGGGGAAGCCCAGCCAGAGCATCACGCCATCACTGACCTGCATCTGGGTGTACAGCAGGACGATGATGAACGAGCCCACGGCGAAGAGGATGAAGTTCTTTTTTCGCCCCAACAGGTCGGTGAGGTAAGCGCTGATTACATAGCCGATGTAAGAACCGAAGATCACCATCGCCAGGTAGCCGCCAGTGCCAAGCACACTCAGCCCACGTTCGTTCTTGAGGAAGGTCGGCAACCAGGAGGTGATGGCGTAGTAGCCGCCCAAGGCACCGGTGGTCAGCAGCGATGCGCGGATCGTAGTGAAAAGCATGCCGGGCGCGAAGATTTCATAGAAGTGCGACGGCGCCTCGGTTTTTTCCGCCGCCTTGGCCAGGCGGTAAACTTCTGGGTCCTTGACCAGGCGACGGACGAAAATCACGAACACCGCAGGCACGATCCCCAGCAGGAACAGGGCGCGCCAGGCGTCTTCAGGCGGCAGCAAGGTGAACAGCACCGCGTAGAGAATCGCCGTCAGGCCCCAGCCAATGGCCCAGCCAGACTGCACCATGCCCACCGCCTTGCCGCGATCCTTGGCGCGGATAACCTCACCGATCAGCACGGCACCGGCGGTCCATTCACCTCCGAAGCCAAAGCCCATCAGGGTGCGAGCGATCAACAGTTGCTCATAGTTCTGGGCAAAGCCGCAAAGGAAGGTGAAAAAGGCGAACCACAACACCGTCAGTTGCAGGGTGCGCACGCGACCGATGCGGTCGGAGAGGATACCGGCGATCCAGCCACCCAGGGCCGATGCAATCAGGGTACTGGTGTGAATCAGGCCGGCTTCGGCGGTGGTGATACCCCACAGGGCGATCAGCGTGGGGATAACAAAGCTGAGCATCTGGGTGTCCATGCCATCCAGGCCGTAGCCGATCTTGCAGCTCCAGAAAGTCCGACGTTCCTGTTTGTTGATGTTGCGGTACCAGTCGAAAGGTCCCGCTACAGAACTGGATTTGACCTGTTGCTGCACGCCCGATGGGTTCATGGTTGCCTCAGCTTGTTGGTATTGTTTTAAAAGGCGGCGATCTTTGTCGCAACCGGACTGTCATTTTTCGACGCAGACGTACTGTCGTCCAACGAGAAATACCAGCGGTCTGGGATAAGAAAAATTGATCAGTGAGCGTGCCATGAACCTCAAGTTCCTCGAAACCTTCGTCTGGGTCGCCAGACTCAAGAGCTTTCGCCTGACCGCCGAAAAGCTCTTCACCACCCAGGCCTCGATCTCCAGCCGCATCGCTGCGCTGGAGGCTGACCTGGGGGTAAAGCTGCTGCTGCGCGACTCACGTGGCGTCAGCCTGACCCCCGAAGGCAGCAAGGTGCTTGAGTTTGCCGAACAGATGCTCGCCACCGCCAAGGCCCTCAAGCAATCGCTGGACAGTGACCGGGCGAAAGTCGGTCGAGTGCGCCTGGGGGTGATGGACACGGTCATCCATACCTGGATGAGCCCGCTGGTCTCGGAACTGATGGAACGCTACCCACAAGTTGAAATCGAGATAGTCGCCGATACTGCGCTAAATTTGCGCGAACAGCTGCAAAAAGGATTTCTTGATGTGATCCTGCAAACCGACCTGCTACGTCAGGAGACAATCCGCAGCCTGGACCTGGCGCGCTACCCGATGGGCTGGATTGTCGCCACGCAGTCGATCTACAACCGTGACTATGCCTCGCTTGCCGAGCTTGCCCGCGAGCGCATCGTGACCTTTTCGAAAAACTCCCGACCGCATCAGGAAGTCCTCAGCCTGCTTCAGGCTGAGGGGGTCAGCGCACCGCGCCTTAACTGCGTCAACTCAGTGGCGGCAATCACCCGCTTGCTGCGTGATGGCTTCGGCATTGGCGCCCTGCCGCCGGCCTTGGTCAGCGAGGAACTGGCCAGAGGAGAACTGACCCAGCTGCCCTTGATCCAACAACCACCGAGCCTGGAGCTGGTGGTGGCCTGGCAGACCGGGGTCGAGTTGGTCGATGAAGTGGTGGCGCTGTGTCGCAATGTGCTCGAACGCTATGCCAGCAACGCTGGACCGCAGCGGATCAAGCTGGTCTAGCGCCAGCTCTCGATCACCGCTTTGCGCCGTCCGCCGAGCACCACCCAGCCGATCAGCAGCAACAGGCTTTCCACCAGCAGCGCCAACAACAAGGCACAACTCAGGCCCCAGGCCAGGGCCTCGGGGGCCAGTAGGATCTGGTAGCTGTAGCCTTTGAGGGTTTCTTCGCGCAGTTGGCTGTCGGCGCTTACCAGCACATGCCAGGTCCGCTGCAGCCAGGGGCCCTGAAGCACCTGCCACTCGTGTTCGAACAGACGATTGCGAATCAACAGACTCTCGATGCTGTTGGCATCGCTGTTGAACACCGGATCGTCGCTGCTGCGGTAGTGACGGACCAAGGCCTGCAGATCACCGTTGAAGAAACGCTGGGCAGTGGCTTCGAAGCCTTTGAGGCCCTCACGGGACTCCAACAGGTGCGCTTCGACCCGCTGGCTGTAGTCATTGATCAGGCCTGGGACCTGCACTCCTACCAACAAGCCAAAGGTAAACAGCAGCAACCGCAGGTAACTTCTGAACATGGACTATCCCTTAGCGTTGTCCTTGGGCGATGCATTCACCACGGCGCCACAGTGCCCACTGGCCGGGCTCGTAGCGCTGCCAGGTTTCGTTTTCGGTCAGCGCTTCGGTGGCGATTACCGTGACCACGTCGTTAGGAGTGGTTTCGGCCTGGAAGTCGACGATCATATCGACATCCTTGAGCCGCGCCGGCCCGAACGGTGCGCGTCGGGTGATGTGTACAAGCTTGGTCGAACAGAAGCAGAACAGCCAGTCGCCATCGCTGAGCAAGCAGTTGAAAACGCCCTTGTCACGGTACTCGGCGCACGCCTCCACCAGTACCGGTAGGAGCATTTCGACCTCGACCGGTTCAGGGAACGCCTCGCGTATGCGGTTGAGTACGTCGCAGAAGGCCGCTTCGCTGTCAGTGTCACCGATCGGCCGATAGAACGTGGCCTGCCCCGTGAACTCACCCAACTGACCGTTGTGCGCAAAGCACCAGTTACGCCCCCACAGCTCACGCACAAAGGGGTGCGTGTTGGACAGGCAGACCTGGCCGACATTGGCCTGGCGAATGTGGCCAATGACCACTTCGCTCTTGATCGGATAACGCTGGACCAGATTGGCCACTTCCGACTCGCAACTGGCTGCCGGGTCCTGAAACAGGCGCAGGCCACGCCCTTCATAAAAGCCGATGCCCCAGCCATCACGGTGTGGTCCGGTGCGCCCGCCACGTTGCATCAGCCCGGTGAAGCTGAAAACGATGTCAGTCGGCACATTAGCGCTCATGCCCAATAATTCACACATGTGTGGCTGCTCCCGGGCAAAGACTACAAGCGCGGCTCAACCCGCGGACGGTTGCCACCCAGTGGCGCTTCGGGCGGGTTGCGATAGCGGTCGCGATTGTCGGCAGTAAAACCTGGGGCATCCGCCGGCGCTTCTTCCGCGTCCCGCTTGGCGACTGCCTCAGCCTGCTCGCGGCGGGCTCTGGCACGTTTTTGCAGGGGCCAGCGCACGAGCACGAACAGCCCGTACAGGGCGAAGGCGATCATGCCGTACATAGCCAGGTCGGCGGCGGCGCGCAAGGCGTTGTTGCCCACCTTGAACAGTAGGTCGAGGGCGACAATGGCAATGGCCGGTGCGAGTTTGTCCTTGACCGGGTCGATGATGGTCGGGGTCAGCAACAATACTGCCATCACCACCCGCAGCGGTTCGCGCAGCCAGCGCCACATCCAGCGGGTCAGGCGAAAGCCCACCGCCAGGCACCCCAGGGCAGCCAGGGCGTAAAGGCCCCAGGCGAGCAGATAGTCGTTCTCGGTCATGGTGTCCGTGGCAAGCTAAGCAAATAGACGCTTATGATAAACACATTTCAGCGCGCAGGCGCCCCCCAGCCAAGAGATCCCCGAATGTCCGCAGACGCCAACGCTCCCCGCGCCCCGATTGCCCGCAAGGCTGAAGGCGCCGATCCCTATGCCTGGCTTCAGGAACGCGACACGCCCGAAGTGATTGATTACCTGAATGCCGAGAACGCCTATCAGCAAGCACAACTGGCCGACCAGGCCGAGCTGCGCGAGCAACTGTTCGAAGAGATCAAAGGGCGGATCCTGGAAACCGATCTGTCGCTGCCTTCGCCCTGGGGCCCGTACCTGTACTACAGCCGCACCACCGCTGGCGAAGAGTACCCACGCCATTACCGTTGCCCGCGTCCGGCGGATGACTCGAACACCGTCGACGAAAGCCAGGAAGAGCTGCTGCTGGACCCCAACCAGCTGGCCAACGGCGGCTTTCTCTCGCTCGGTGCCTTCAACGTCAGCCCCGACCATCAGCGCCTGGCGTACAGCCTCGATACCAGCGGCGATGAAATCTACACCCTGTACGTCAAAGAACTGACCAGCGGCGCGATCGAACAACTGCCGTTCGAAGATTGCGACGGCAGCATGACCTGGGCCAATGACAGCCAGACCCTGTTCTTCGCTGAACTGGACGACACTCACCGGCCGCACAAGCTGCTGCGCCATCGCCTTGGTCGTGAAGGTTGCCAGCACGTGTTCGAAGAAAGCGACGGACGCTTCTTCCTGCATTGCTACCGGGCCAGCTCCGAGCGCCAACTGATCCTGCTGCTCAACAGCAAGACCACCAGCGAAGCCTGGGTGCTCGACGCCGAGCAGCCTGACGGTGATTTCACCTGTCTGGCGCCCCGCGCTGAAGGCCACGAATACTTCCCCGACCACGGTCAGCTCGACGGCCAATGGCGCTGGTTCATCCGCAGCAACCAGGACGGCATCAACTTCGCCCTGTACCAGGCCGAGGCTGAGCACGTACCGACCCGCGCCCAGTGGCAACTGCTGGTGCCCCATCGCGACGACGTCATGCTCGAAGGCCTGAGCCTGAATGCCAGCGCCTTGAGCCTGAGCCTGCGTGAAGGCGGCCTGCCGATCATCGAAGTCCACCCTCACGGGCTTGCGCCCTATCGCGTCGAGTTGCCCGATGCGGCCTACAGCCTGTACGTGCAAGACAGCCTGGAGTTTGCCAGCACTCGCATCCGCCTGCGCTACCAGGCCCTGAATCGCCCGGCTCAGGTGCGCCAGCTGGAACTGGCCGATGGCAGCCAACAGGTGCTCAAGGAAACCCCGGTGCTCGGCCCCTTCGACCCCGACGCCTACGTCAGCCAGCGCCTGTGGGCCACTGCCAGTGACGGCACGCAAATACCGATCAGCCTGGTGCAACGCCGCAGCGACCTGGGCAAGCCGGTGCCACTGTACCTGTATGGCTACGGTGCCTATGGCGAAAGCCTCGACCCGTGGTTCTCGCATGCCCGCCTGAGCCTGCTCGATCGTGGCGTGGCCTTCGCCATTGCGCATGTGCGTGGTGGCGGTGAGCTGGGTGAAGCCTGGTACCGGGCAGGCAAACAGGAACACAAACACAATACCTTCAGCGATTTCATTGCCTGCGCCGAGCACCTGATCGCTCAAGGTGTCACCGGTGCTGATCAGCTGGCTATCAGTGGCGGCAGCGCGGGCGGCCTGCTCATCGGCGCGGTGCTCAACCAGCGCCCGGAGCTGTTCAAAGCGGCGATTGCCGAGGTGCCGTTCGTCGATGTGCTCAACACCATGCTCGATCCGGAGCTGCCGTTGACCATCACCGAGTATGACGAATGGGGCAATCCGCAAGAGCCTGAGGTGTATGAGCGGATCAAGGCCTACGCGCCCTACGAGAACGTCAAGGCCCAGGCCTACCCGGCCTTGCTGGTGGTCGCCGGTTACAACGACAGCCGCGTGCAGTATTGGGAAGCGGCCAAGTGGGTGGCCAAGCTGCGGGTGACCAAGACTGACGACAACCTGTTACTGCTCAAGACCGAAATGGATGCCGGCCACGGCGGCATGAGCGGGCGCTATCAAGGGCTGCGCGATGTGGCGCTGGAATATGCCTTTGTATTTAACGTGCTGGGCGTGGTGTAAATCGGATTTTTTGTTGTCTGATCGCGAACACAGGACTATGAAGCCTTTTGTGGGAGCGTATCAATCCGCTCCCACGATTAAAGGCTGGGACCTCAATTCAACAAGAAACGACCGTAAATGCCTGAACCGACTCATCTGAACAACGAAATCCGCGACATGCTCATGGACTGCGGGCTGTTCGACCAACTGCAGCCCGGCGACTTCCAGCATGCCGCCGGCTACTTCAGCATTGCCACCTTGAGCACTGGCGAAGAAATCTTCGCGGAAGGCGATGCGGGCACCTTCATGTGCATCATCCACCACGGTGTGGTCTCGGTGCGCAAAACCGACAGCGAACAGCGCCAGGTGGAAATCGCCACCCTACGCAAAGGCCGTGCCTTTGGCGAAATGGCCGTGCTCGATGGCGAGCGTCGCTCGGCCAGCTGCGTGGCCGCCAGCGACTGCCAACTGCTGAGCCTGGGCAAGGATTCACTGGAAAAGATGATCAACGACGCCCCAAAGGTCGCCGCCAAGATCATCCGCGCCCTGGCCGTGGCGCTGTCACGACGTTTGCGCATGCAAGACGGTCAGCGCCTGGCCCAGGTCTAGTCCGCTTTCATCCCGCCCTTGCCCTCCTCGGGTGTGAGCCCCGGCAAGGGTTGGTCCCTGGGCGGCATGGGCACCGGCATGGACGGCAGCAGCGGCGAGCCCGGTCGCGCATCACCGGCCCGCGGTGGGGTACTGGGGGTGATTTGTGGGTAAGGCGTTGGCGTCGCCGTACCCGGTGCGCCCGGCACCGGTGCTATCGGCCGCGGTTGCAGGTCGGCGGCCTGAGTGGTTTGCACACTGGCAAGGATCAGCAAGGCAATAGTCAGGCAGCGCATGAGCAAACTCCTTGAAACACCTTCTCACAGGCTACTCCCAAGCGTAGCGGTTTGCCTGTCCGAATGGCCCGTCATCAGGCTAAACTTCAAGGCATAACCGTAACAAGCCCGAGAAAAGGTAATCCCATGAGTTCGCCATCCTCCGCCTCCGCCACCGCACGGCTTGACCGTATCCTCGCCGACGCCAAGCGCGACAAGGAGATGGGCTACCGCGACAAAGCCCTGCGTATGTACCCGCACGTCTGCGGCCGTTGCGCCCGCGAGTTCGCCGGCAAGCGCCTGAGTGAGCTGACCGTGCACCACCGTGACCACAACCACGACAACAACCCCCAGGACGGTTCCAACTGGGAGCTGCTGTGCCTGTATTGCCACGACAACGAGCACGCCCGCTACACCGACCAGCAGTACTTCAGCGAAGGCTCCACCAGCAGCCCGACCATCGCCAAGGCCACCCACAACCCGTTCGCCGGGCTGGCCGGTCTGCTGAAAAAAGACTAAGCCAAATCCCCTGCCCCACAGCCGCCGGCAAGCCCGTATAATCGCGTTCTTTTTTGCGAAGGGCCCCGGCACGTGGCGAACAAACGGTACAGCTGCATTGGTCTGTTCAACCCCAAGTCAGCGGAGAACGTCGGTTCAGTGATGCGCGCAGCGGGTTGCTACGGCGTCAACTCGGTGTTCTACACCGGCAAGCGCTATGAGCGCGCCCGTGACTTCGTCACCGACACCAAGCGGGTGCATTACGACATTCCGCTGATCGGCATCGATGACCTGCAGAAGATCATCCCCCTGGGCTGCACGCCCGTAGCGGTTGAACTGATCGACGGTGCCCGGCCATTGCCCGAGTACACTCACCCTGACCGTGCCATCTACATCTTCGGCCCGGAAGACGGCTCTCTGGACCCAAGCGTGCGGGCCTGGTGCGAAGAGACCATCTACATCCCGACCAACGGTTGCATGAACCTCGCCGCCACGGTCAACGTGGTGCTCTACGACCGCTTGGCCAAGGGTTTGAACACCCGCTCCGGGCCGAAATTCAAGTAATCCGAAGGAACAGTCCCGCGCCTGCGGTGGTCTGCTGGATATCATCGCCCCCACTGGAGAATGACCATGTCCGCAAACAAGACGTTAATCCCTGCCCTGCAAGACAAGCCCGAGCACAACGTACAAGGCTGGGAACGCGCCACGTCCGTGGCCGGTGGGGTGATTATGGTCAGCAAGGGCATGCGCCGTGGCGGGCTGTTCGGGCTGATTCAAGTGGCCATCGGCGGTGTCGCCCTGGCGCGTGGCATCACCGGCCACAGTTCACTGAAAAGCCTGCTGGAGCGTGGCCGCAGTGACCTCGACCAGTTGCGCTCGACCCTAGAGCGCAACGGCGCAGAGCTGCAAGCACTCAGGGCCAGTGCCGACGCCGCCACCCGCAGCGCCACAGTCACTGGCAACGACTCACTGAAGAACCCGACCCCTTAACGCAGCAATGTGCTCGCCAGCACCTCGGATTCACGGCCCAGCACCCGTTCGCTGAGTTGAATGAACTCGGCGGTGCTGACGCCATTCAGGCGCATGAGTGCGCGGCTGACGTCATCGAGTGAACGCTGATTGTGGGTGTGCAGGCGGATCTCCCGATCCAAGGCCTGCAACAGCAGCACACCACGTGCGATCACTGCATTGTCAACCTGCTCGCCGCGCAGACTGGTGACCTTGGCGCTGCGTTGTTCAAGCCCGGTCTGCAAGGCCTGATAACGCTCTTCGGTAATACCGCCCGCGCGGCGCAGCAACTCGATGGCGTAATATTCATTGATGCTTTCACCAATCCAGTCACTGGCCTCACGGTCATTGACCTGGGCAAAGACCTGCACCAGCTCACGCAGCAACGGACTTGAGCCGTTTTCACTGACCAACGGCCGGCTACTGTGCAGGTAGATTGAGTTGTGCCCAGCGCGAGTGCCGCGCCAGAGCTGCTCTCGTGCACCGACCAGAAGTAGCTTTGCCGGATTGCGCGGGAACACCGCCTGCAGCTGCGGCCAGACGAAGGTCAGCAAAGTCAGGTTATCCATGCGGCGCATGCCCTGGCCCAGGGGCGCGGCGACACTGACTTCGGTCTCGCCAAGGCGCGCACGCCGGGTGCCGATGGTGCCGGCAATCATCCAGCCGGTGGGGCGGTCGAACAAACGCGAGACGTTGTCGATGCGAAAGCGCTGCTTGCCAATTCGCGGCCAGGGCGTTTCGACACTTTTCCAGCCTTTAGGCAGCTCGAAACTCAGGCGCGCTACCAGCTCAGTGCCATCTTGCTGATCAAGGCGCGCCGGCGGGACCAGGTCGTCACCGCGAAACAGCGCCCAATCAGGGGTCACGCGTGATTCATAGCTGCCATTGCTCAGGCGATGGGCCAGGCGTA
Organism: Pseudomonas sp. S06B 330; assembly: GCF_002845275.2. Classification (NCBI taxonomy): domain Bacteria; kingdom Pseudomonadati; phylum Pseudomonadota; class Gammaproteobacteria; order Pseudomonadales; family Pseudomonadaceae; genus Pseudomonas; species Pseudomonas tussilaginis. The sequence continues at coordinate 4,422,490 of NZ_CP088149.1, forward strand.
CGCGGTACGTCAGTTGGCTCTTGCCGGGAGCCGGCTGCCAGCGCCCGCGCAAGCCATCGCCTTGCATCTGCCAGTGGCCGTCAGCCTTGAAGTCGCTGTAGGCGCCTTCCTTGCCCAAGTCAAAATCCAGGCTGCGCACCGCAGCTCCTTCGGCCAGGGTCAGTTGCACCTCGGCTTGCTCGCTGTGCGGCAAGAAGTGGACGTGATAATCCAGATTGACCTTCTTCGCCCAGGCCGGCGAACTGGCTAACAGGCCCAGGGCCAACAGCCAATGGCAACGCACACGCATGCAGAAACTCCTTGTTCCTTTAACGCGATACCCGGCAAGCCTGGACGGCTCAGCCAGCGCGGAAAATCAGATAATCTTCCCAGTCGTCTTCGTCCACGCTGTTTTCGCTCAACATGCGCCCGGACTGGGAAATACGCTGTTTATGCACCTGCTCGCGGTCACCACAGACCAGATGGTGCCAGCTGGGCAGATCCTTGCCCTCGCTGACCAGACGGTAACCGCAGGTGGTCGGCAACCATTTGAACTGGTCAGCCTTGCCCGGCGTCAGTTGAATGCAATCGGGCACCCACTTGAGCCGGTTCGGGTAGTCGCTGCACTGACAGGTGTTCAAATCCAGCAGCTTGCAAGCGATACGTGTGTAATAGACGCTGTTGTCGTCTTCGTCTTCAAGCTTTTGCAGGCAGCACAGGCCACAGCCGTCACACAGCGACTCCCATTCCTGGTGGTCGAGCTGTTCGAGGGTTTTACGCTTCCAGAAAGCGTCGGCACTGGCAATCATGTAACGGGTGTCCTGTTCAAAAGAGGTGCCGCAGGGCGGCGGCGCCAGTCTAGGGCGAGTCTTGGACCAATACCAGACCGCTTGTCAGTGTCAGTACGACACAGTAGCTTTACCGGCGGTCCCTCTTCACCTTTCAGGAACTCACCATGAGTGCAAATCTTCGCGTTGCCGAACATGCCATTGACGAACAATTCATCAAGCGCTGGTCGCCACGCGCCTTCACTAATGAGCCGATCAGCGAAGCCACCTTGCTGAGCTTCCTTGAAGCCGCACGCTGGGCCCCTTCGGCTTACAACTCGCAGCCATGGCGCTTTCTTTATGCCCGCCGCGACACGCCGAACTGGCAGCGCTATCTGGGCCTGCTCAATGAATTCAACCGCAGCTGGGCGCAACATGCCGCCGCGCTGGTAATCGTCATCTCCAAGACCACCTTCGCCGCGCCCGGCAGCAGCGAAGAGAAACCTGCCTTGTGGCACACCTTCGACACCGGTTCTGCCTGGGGGCACCTGGCCCTGCAAGCGAGCCTCAGCGGTTGGCACACCCATGGCATGGCCGGTTTCGACCAGGAACTGACCCGCAAAGAGCTGAAGATTCCTGAAGGCTACGCACTGCATGCGGTAGTGGCGATTGGCAAGCTGGGCGACAAGGCCAGCCTGGCTCAAGCGCTGCAGGCCCGTGAAGAACCTAGCCCGCGCCGTTCGCTGAGCGAATTGGCGGCTGAGGGTGATTTCACGCTGTAGCCGCTGCCGAGGCACGAGGCTGTGATCGACTGCGAAGCAGTCGCCCCCCCAGACGCCTCATTGGGCCTGGGGGGCTGGTTTTACGGCCGTTTCACGACCGATCGCAGCCTGGCGGCAGCGGCTACCCGATTCAATAGCCGCGCTGGAAATCCACTTCCCCGCGCAACGCTTCACCCACCTGATACGCCCGCAGATTCTCGACAAACAAGCGCACCATCGCCGCAGGCGAAGTCGGTGCCGAACTATGCCCGGTCAACAGCAAACCCCAGGCGGTCCAGAACGGATGACGGGCCGGCAGCGGCTCCTGGCGGCAGACATCGATCACCGCCCCTGCCAGATGCCCGAGCTTCAACGCCTCAACCAGATCACCATCAACCACCGCCACGCCACGCCCGGCATTGATGAACAGCGCATCGGGATTGAACCGGGCAAACAGCGCAGCATCGTACAGATCGTGGGTAGCCGGGGTATCCGGGAGCAAATTGACCACGTAATCGACATCGCCGACCAGACGCCCCAGTTCACTCATGGCCGCCACTTCGATGAAGGGGGCCTGTTCACGGGCCTGACTGGCGATACCGTAGAGTTTGACGCCAAACGGCAGGAGGAACTCAGCAACCCGCTGACCAATATCACCTGTGCCGACGATCAACACCCGGCGCCCTTCCAGGCTGCGCCCGGGGCGGTCATCCCACTTGCGCTCAACCTGGCTGACCAGGCGCGCCATCACTTCCCGTTCGTGCCCCAGCAGGTAGGTCAGGACGTATTCGGCCATCACCTGGCCGAAGATGCCAACCGCACGGGTCAGGCGATAGTCACGCTGCAGGCCGTCTGCCAGCAGTGGCGTGATACCCGCCCAGGTCGATTGCAACCACTGCGGCTGGTGCCCCTGGCGCAATAAGGTTGCAAGCAGGTCAGGCTGACCTAGCCATACTGGACATTGAGCAGCTTGCTCGGCCAATACCGCCGAGTCGCCGCTAGTCAGGACTTCAAGCGCCGGTACAGCCTCGCGTAGCAGGCGAGCGTAGAGGGCATGATCCTGTTCCGCGATCAAAACACGCATGTTCTTACAACCTTGACTTATACCGGGTCGTTGCGACGCAACAGCTCTTCGGGCAGGTGCTCGATGTACTCATCCTCGACCGGCGGCATCTGCAGGTGATACCCCTGCTGCTCGAGGTTTTCCAGGACCTTGGCGATGTCTTCGCGGGCCAACTGACGCTCCGGGGTGAGGACCAAGTCAAAAGCATGTACCGGCTTGCCGAAGAAAGGCAGCAGCGCCTCAGGAACGCGCTCCAGGCCGTCGGCCTTGAGTACGTAAAGGTACATTTCGTTCTTGCGTGGGCTCTTGTAGATCGAGCAGATGCGTTTCATTTCGGTTCTCCAGCGCTAGCCAGGCAGTCGAGCAGCGCCTGCCCCATCCGTTCACGGCGCCAGCCGCGCAACGCATCGGGTAGTTGATAAGGTCCGGACGGGTAGCCGCTCTTGAGCAGCAATTCGAGGATTTTCTTGCGCAACATCAGCTCCGGGGCGATGTTCAGGCGCTCGGCCTCGGCCTGGCCGATGGCACGCAACTGCTTGAGCAGCGCCGACGCCTCGATTGGCAATGGCTCGGGCACGGCCGGCGGCCATTGCGCCGCCGGCAGGCTGGCGGCCTGCTTGATCAGCTCAAGCAGGAACTCACCGTCCTGACGGATGGTGCGCGGATGCATGTCTTCGATCTTAGCCAGCGCCGCAAGCGTCTGCGGCTGGGTCTTGGCTATCGGCCACAGGGCATTCTCGCGCAGGATGCGATTACGCGGCAGGTCACGGGCGCGCGCTTCACGCTCGCGCCAGGCGCACAGTTCACGCAGCACCGCCAACTGAGCCCGGGAAAGTTTCCAGGCCAGTTTGGCGTCGCGGTACAACTCGTAAGGGTCGATTTCACGGCGCAACTGGGCTACCAGTTCGGCACCATCTTCCAACACCCAGGCATTCTTATCATCCGACAGTTGCGGGCGCAGGCGCTCGTAGAGCTCGGCCAGGTGCACCGCATCTTCGGCGGCATAGCTGACTTGAGTCTCCGACAACGGACGTTGCAGCCAGTCAGAGCGGGTCTCGCCCTTGGGCAGCTCGATGCCGAGCACTTCCTGGACCAGACGCGAATAGCCCATGGAGAAACCCAGGTTCAGGTAACCGGCGGCCAGCTGGGTATCGAACAGCGGCGCTGGCAGGCTGCCCGTCAGGCGCGAGAGCACTTCGAGGTCTTCGCTGCAGGCATGCAGCACCTTGATCACCTGGGTGTCTTCGAGCAGCTCGGCCAGCGGCTGCCAGTTGCTGACCCGCAAGGGATCGATGAGGTAGGCACGCGCCCCATCGCCAACCTGGATCAGCCCGGCAATCGGATAAAAGGTATCAACCCGCATGAACTCGGTGTCGACGGCCACGAAGGGCAGCTGGCGCCACTGCTGGCAGTGTTCGGCCAGGCTGCTGTCGTCGCAAATCCAGTGTATTTCGATAGCCACAAGGCTCTCCCACAAACAATGGCGCGCAGTATATACGTCGCAGGGCATTGCCGGGAAACCGCTCGACCGCTATCCCTGCCTGGCCTGAGCGTTGTTTCAATGTTGAGCCAGTACCGGGCGGCAACTGGCGAACATGTCCAGTTGTGGCTTGTAGACCGCAGTGCGCACCTGCAACAGGCCAAGCATGGAGTGGAACAGATTGTCCTGACTCAACGGCGCGTTACGCATCTGGTTCAGGCAGTCGGTATCAACCGCAAAATCCTGGCGATAACTGTCGGAGAACCAGGCCAGCATCGGCACGTGCTTCTGTTGCTCTGGCGCCAACACATAAGGCGTACCATGCAGGAACAAGTTGTACTCGCCCAACGACTCACCATGGTCAGACAGGTAAAGCATGGCAGTGTCGACTTTGTCTTGTTTGCTGCGCAGGATATCAATCAACGACGCCAGCACATGATCGGTATAGACCAGCGTATTGTCATACGCATTGATGATGCTTTGTTCGCTGCACTGGTTCAACGCGTTACTCAGGCACACCGGCATGAAGCGTTCGAACGCCACCGGGTAGCGCTTGAAGTACTCCGGCCCATGACTACCCATCTGGTGCAGGACCAGCACGGTGTCTTGCTGCAGGTTGTCAATCATCGCGCCCAGGCCTTGCAGGAGAACCTCGTCATGGCATTCGCTATCAGTACACAGCGTCGGGTCTTTGCCATTGCTGACATCTTCGTACTGCACCCTGTCGCACGTGCCCTTGCAGCCTGACTGGTTGTCACGCCAACGGACACTCAAGCCGGCACGCTGTAGTACATCCAGCACACCCTCCTGGCGCTTGGCGGTGCTGGCCTGATAATCCTTACGAGTCAGATTCGAGAACATGCAAGGCACCGACACGGCCGTTTCAGTTCCGCAGGAGTGCACATCACTGAAGGCAATCAACCCCGCCTCCTTGCTCAGTTGCGGCGTGGTATCGCGGCTGTAGCCCAACAGCCCAAAGTTCTGCGCCCGGGCGCTCTCCCCCACTACCAGCACCGTCAGCGACTTGCGTGCATGCTGTTGCCAGGCTGGATCACGCTGGGCGTCTTCTCCCACCTTGGCAAAGGGCTGGGCCGCCGTGCCAATCTGCTCGCCGACGTAACGAATAGAGGCGCCGACCACATTGCTGGGCACCAGCATCAGGCGGATTTCATGATGATTGCGAAACAATGAGGCCAGCCCCTGGTAGTTGAGCAACGCCACCATGCCGAGCAAGGCGACACAGATAACACTGGTAATGAACTTGCCAAACAATTCGCGATACCAAACCCGATAAGTTATCGGCGTGTAATAAAGCAACAGGGAAGGTAGCGCACCCAGCAACACCATATAAAAACCAAGTTTCAACGAAAGCAGATCAAACACTTCTGCCGTATTGGTTTCCGCCGTGTTGCGCACCATGCCAACATCAATCAATACACCATATTGGTTCATGAAGTACGCCGCACCAGCGCCGACCATGAACAGAACAACAAGTACCGGTTTCAACAACCCCTTGAAGGTCACGAAGGTCAAGACCAGGTTGAACGCACAGACGATCAGAACAGCAAACGCCAAACGCAGGAACAGCCCCGAAAGACCCGGTTCGACAACGCTGGACAAATGTTCCCAGAGTACCGAGTTGAAGGCGAACAGCAGGTACAGACTGGCAAACAACGTAACCCATTCGGCTCGCAGTGGTTTGATCTTGAACATGATGCCCGCTTGGTCATTTACTGATAAGAGTGTCATTGCGACACTGCCTTTAGACCTTGCAAACGTTAATTAGAAGCGCATAAATTTTTTGTGAAAAAGACGCCAATATTTAGTGGGCCGACGTCTATTTATTCATTACATTTTTTTCACATTAGTTGTGCCAACTGGCATTAACCTGGCAAACGAAGCTTGGTATAAGAGTCACGATCAATATCGAGCACCTCGACACACAACTGGATATCCACCCCCGGCGCACTCGGAATCGCTTCTTTGAGCACCTCAAGCAGGCTTGCCGACAGCTGTTGTTTAACCTCCGGGGAACGCCCGCTAAGGATCGCCAGCTTGACATGGGCAAAGGCCCGTTCGTTCAGGGCAACGCCCACTCGGTAAGTGGCCAGGGCTACGGCACGGCTCTTGATGTCCAGCTCATCAGCGAACTGGCCGCTGCCCACCAAAGCATGGTTCAGGCGCAGCAACAAGCGGTCGGCGTTCAGATCCTTGAGGTTGTCGCTGTATTCAACATGAAGATGAGGCATTTCGCGGATCCTTGGGGGCAAATGTTGCAACAGACTACCTCAGCCCCGAAACCTGGCAAAGACGACTATCCTCATAGTTCATGACTTCCACCCCAACCCCCAGAGAGGTGAAGAAATGCCGGTCAAGCACGATCTACTCGCAGACTTGAACATGACCAGGGACGCGTTCGACGCCAAGAAGAAGACCGACTCGCGACTCAGCGACTTGCACGAAAAATACAACGCCATCGACGCTGAGGTGCTTAAAGCAGAAAGCAGCAGCGCCACCGACGAGCAAATCACCAACCTGAGAAAAAAACGCCTGCTGATCAAGGACGAGATCGTCGCCCATGTGAACCCCTAAAGTCCCCCAGAATAAAAAAGCCCCGCAGCTTGCTGCGGGGCTTTTGTTTGTCCCATTACCGATATCAAGTGCGTGACCAAACCACTGGAAACCAGTCTTCGCGCATGCGATCGCCAGCCTTCAGGTCAATGCCCGGAAACGGCGGCGAAGTGCGCCCCGGTCGCTGCACGTAGCGCACATCATCACCCAAAAAGCGTGTCGAGAAGGCCCGCCGGCGGTTGCTCCCGGTGTTGCCAGCAGCGCCATGCACGGTGCGAAAATCGAAAACCACGGCATCGCCCGGCTCAAGTTCGGGGGAGAGAATGTGGTACTCACCGTTTTCCACATCCGGCATGTCCATGAACACGCTTTCGCCGGACTCAGAATCGGTTGCGCCATAGAAATCCTTGTTGTTGGCCCAGCTTTTGGGGCGCACAGGTTTAGGCCAGCGATGGGAACCCAACACCACGCTCAACGTGTTGTGACAGGTCACCGGGTCAAGGGGAATCCAGTAGCTGGCCGTTTGCTGTCCGTCCACGCAGTAGTACGGCAGGTCCTGGTGCCAGGGCGTTGGCTTGGACGTTCCGGGTTCTTTGACCAGAATATGGTCATGGAATACCTGCACGTGCTGGGACTGCATCAAGCTCCCGGCAATACCCGCCGCCGGTGAATTGAGCACAAAGTCTGTGAACGTGGGAATACGCTGCCAGTTGCAGTAGTCCTCGAAGAAGCGCCCGCCCTCGCCACTGCCAACGTTCTCGATGGCAAAAGCGCTGGGGGCCGCCAGGTTCTGTTCGAAGCCTTCACGCAAGCGCTCGATCCAGTCACGAAATACGCCACGTAAGACGATGGCACCGTCACGTTGGAATTGTTCGATATCGGCTTTCATCGGGGCAGTCCTCTCTTGTTGTAATGCCCAAAAGTATTGGACGCCAGCCCGCTGCCGGTAAACGACACTTTGCCTATTCGCCACTATCAGCATTCTGTATGACCCGGCTTATTGTCAGGCCCGTCAATTGGCCGGTTAATAGCCCTGCCTGTCTCCTTCGGCGCTTTGCCACTGAACAATAAGAACAATGAGGAGTTACCTGGGATGAACGACAACAACACCGCCTTGCGGCGAGGTCTGAGCACCCGCCATATCCGTTTCATGGCCCTCGGTTCAGCCATTGGAACCGGGCTGTTCTATGGCTCGGCCTCGGCTATCAAACTGGCCGGACCCTCTGTGCTACTGGCCTACCTGATTGGCGGCGCGGCCATCTACATGATGATGCGCGCGCTGGGCGAGATGGCCGTGCGCAACCCTGTCTCCGGCTCTTTTGGCCTGTACGCCAGCCAGTACCTTGGGCGCTTCCCGGGCTTCCTGACCGGTTGGAGCTATGCGTTCTCCATGCTGGTGGTGTGCCTGGCGGACGTCACCGCCTTCGGTGTCTACATGAGTTTCTGGTTTCCGCAGACACCGCGCTGGATCTGGGTGCTGGGCATCGTGTTCTTCATCGGCGCCTTGAACCTGTGCAGCGTCAAAGTGTTCGGCGAGCTGGAGTTCTGGCTGTCACTGCTCAAGGTCACGGCGATTGTGTCGATGATCCTGGCCGGTGCGGCGGTGCTAATGTTCGGCATCCAACTGGGCGGCTCCGCCGAGCAGGTGGCAAACATCAGTAACCTGTGGAGCCACGGCGGCTTCTTCCCCAACGGCGTCAGCGGCATGATCGCCTCTTTCACCGTGGTGATGTTCGCCTTCGGCGGGGTCGAAATGATCGGCATCACCGCCGGTGAAGCCCGGGATCCGCAGCGGGTCATTCCCAAAGCCATCAACTCGGTGCCGTTGCGTATCCTGCTGTTCTACGTGTTCACCCTGTTCATCCTCATGTCGATCTACCCCTGGACCCGCATCGGCAGCGAAGGTAGCCCCTTCGTACAGATCTTCAGTGGCCTGGGCATCGGCTCGGCCGCCACCCTGCTGAACATTGTGGTGATCTCTGCTGCGGTGTCGGCGATCAACAGCGATATTTTCGCCGCCGGGCGCATGATGTACGGCATGGCCCAGAACGGTCAGGCGCCGACAGGCTTCTCGCGCCTGTCACGCTTTGGCGTGCCGTGGATGACCGTAATGGTCATGGGTGCAGCGCTGTTGTTCGGGGTGTTGCTCAACTACCTGGCGCCAGAGAACCTGTTCCTGATCTTGGCCGCAGTGGTAACTTTTTCAATCGTTTGGGTGTGGCTGATGATCCTGCTGTCACAGATGGTGATGCGCCGCAGCATGAGCAGCGAAGAGGTCGCCAAACTGCACTTCCCGGTCCCCCTGTGGCCAGTAGGCCCAGCCTGCGCGGCGGCGTTCATGCTATTCATCTTTGGGGTCCTGGCCTGGTTCCCGGACACCCGCATGGCCCTGTATGTTGGCATCGGCTGGCTGGCGTTGCTGTCGCTGGGCTATTGGCTGTTTGTGGCGCGCCAATCCAAGCCACTGGTGGTGGCAACCGGGTCGGCCAACAGCTGAGTTAAGCGGGAAACTGCTGGGCTGCCCAGTCCAGGAACGCCTGCGCTGCCGCTGAGGGGCGCATGGCACTGGACTGGGCCAACACCACCGGCTGCGGGCTCACCGCCTCAAGCAAGGGGCGGCAGGCCAAGGGCTTGCCGTCATAACTGCAATCACTCACTGGCCGCGTGCAAGACAGCGCCACGCCATAACCATGGGCCACCAGCCCGCGCTGCATCTCGAACGTTTGCGTCAATTGCAGCGCCGCAGGTTGCAGGTCGTGTGCCCAGAATAACGACAGAAAGTACTCCCGGGTTCTGGAAATGTCTTCCAGGATCAAGCATTCGGCGGCCAGATCGACCAGCGATACCTTGTCCTGTAATGCCAAAGGATGATCAGCCGGCAACAGTGCGTAGGGCGCCAGTTGTGCCAGCACATGCTTCACGATGGGCGAGTCGAGCCCCACATCGTATGTGAGCGCAAGCTCTGCCTTGCCATCAGCCAACCTGCGATTGACCTCGGCCAGATCGGCCTCGAACAAGGTGATACTGACCTCGGGATAACGCTGGCGAAACCCGCTCAACAGCCTTGGCGCGTAGTAGGGCCCCAGATCCTGAAAACAGATCAGGCTCAACGCCCCGCGCAACCCGGCTTGTTGCTCACCGGGCCCGGTAATGGCCGTTGCCATGTCAAGAATACCGCGCGCCCGTTCCAGCAGCTTGCGTCCGCCCGGGGTCAGCTCCAAGCCGCGACTGACCTGGCGATGAAAGAGCTTTTCACCCAGGATCGACTCCAACTGCGACAGGGCCAGGGAGACTGAAGGCTGGGAGATATGCTTGGCCCGCGCGGCGGCACTGACACTGCCCTGCTCGGCAGCAGCGACGAAATACTCCAGCTGGCGGAAGGTGAATCCGATCATCGCGAGGCCCTGACTGATGGTTGGAACGTCGGACCATTATGACCTGTTGCCTCGCGATGAGCCTGGCTATTACCGGTCTTTCACCACTTCAAGTGGCTGACCGCCGCCATCGGCAGCCCCCCAGATTCCAGCGTCGATCTTGCCCGACAGCTCCGGATAATCCTTGGCGTTGAATTCCGGCGTGCCCACCGCCCGCTGCGCGAAGTAGTCGCGGGTCAGTTTGATCACCACACCCGACAACAGGCAAATCGCGATCAGGTTAATGGTTGCCATCAATCCCATTGCCGCATCGGCGGCATCGAACACCGTGCCAACACTTTCGTAAGCGCCCCAGACCACCATCAACAGGGCCGCGATACGCAGCACGGTCAGCCCCAGGCGGCTGTTCAGCTTCAGGTAGACCATGGCGTTTTCGGCATAGGTGTAGTTGCCGATGATGGAGGTAAAGGCAAAGAAGAAAATCGCCACGGCAATGAAGTACTGCCCGGCCGAACCAATGTGCACGTTCATGGCGGCTTGAGTCAGCGGCGTGCCGGTCATTTCAGGCCCAGGAATCACACCCGACAGCAGGATCATGATCGCTGTGGCACTGCAGATCAGCAGAGTATCGATAAAGACCCCCAGTGCCTGCACAAAACCTTGCGAGGACGGATGGTGAGGGTTGGGAGTGGCCACAGCCGCAATGTTCGGTGCCGAGCCCATACCGGCCTCGTTGGAGAACAAACCACGCTTGACGCCGTTGAGCATGGCTCCGGCCACACCGCCGACCGCTGACTCCAGGCCGAAGGCACTCTTGATGATCAGCATCAACACACCTGGCACTTCACCCAGGTTGGTCACGATCACATAGATCGCCACCAACAGATAGGCGCCAGCCATGAACGGCACGACAAGCTCGGCAAAGCGAGCAATTTTCTTGATGCCGCCAAAAATCACCAGCCCAGCCAACACTGCCACCACCACGCCGGTGGTCAGCTTGGGCACACCAAAGGCGCCTTGGGTGGCATCGGCAATGGAGTTGGCCTGGACCGCACCAAACACCAGGCCAAAGGCAATGATCAGGCACACCGAGAAAATGGCCGCCGCCCAGGGTGCATTCAACCCCCTGGCGATATAGAACGCCGGGCCGCCGCGATACTCACCTTGGTCATTGCGGACCTTGTACAACTGCGCCAGGGTGCTTTCGGCATAGGCCGTTGCCATGCCCAGCGAGGCCACCACCCACATCCAGAACACCGCACCCGGCCCACCCAGGGTAATGGCCACGGCGACGCCAGCGAGGTTGCCGGTACCTACCCGCGAGGCAAGGCTGGTGCACAACGCCTGGAACGGTGTAATCCCGCACGCGTCGTTGGCAGGTGCACGCAGCACCGAGCGGAAGAACTCGGGCAAATGGCGAAACTGAATAAAGCCCAAGCGGACAGTGAAGTAGATACCTGCGGCCAGCAGGCCATAGATCAGGACATACTCCCAGAGGTAGGTATTGAGTGTGTTGATCACGGCTGTCATCGTATGTTCCCAAATAAAGCGCAGGGCCGCGAAGGGCCCTACTCAGTCTGTAAAGCAAGCGGCGTCAGAGGACGATCCGTGCCTTCTTCAATATGAATGGCCTGAAACGGTGGGAGACGCCCACGGTTCCAACATAGCGCTTAGGTATCACCGTATTGGTGATGAATGACGTCGAGGATCGGGATTCGCTTCGACCCACGCGCACGAGCCAGGAGCCTGGCCCTTGCGTTGAAGGCTGGCATATTAACAGATCTGACCGTGACCTTGCCGCTGGGTGACGCTAGCCCAGAACACAGACACCCTAACGAATGCGGCATAAGTGGAACTGCCTATCCGCACCCAGCGGCCCTGAGGCGGGTTACGGCAAGGTTAGGGTAATCACATAGGTGCCAGTGGTGACTGGCGTACCGACGTTATCGACCAGCACATACTGCCGATCGTAGTAGCGGCCCGGGTGCCCACTGCCAGCAACCCGCTTGACCTGAACCGATGTATTATCCAAGGCCCTGACCGCAGCCTGCGAATTGATCGGGCGCACTTCAATGCCTGGCTCGCGCGCCGATGCCGAACACCCCTGCATTCGCCAACCGTTCAGCTGGGAGGATGTCGTGCACGGCGACTCGACGATACTGCCGGTAAATCTGATCGTCCCCTGAGCCATCGGCGTCGACGCCTGACACACGGCGCAGAAGCTCAAGAGCAAGGCCACACTAGCTATAGGTAACGTCGTCTTCATGCTGACACTCCTCTAGAAAAAAAGCCTCTGCTATAAGTGTCGGCAAGCTCGGGTGAATTTCCAGGAGGGTCTGCTGGCAAAAGCGGCGCAATGCCAAGTGCATCGCAAATTGGAGCAACGACTTAGCGTAGGTAGAACGGCTGGATGTGGTGTGTGGCCTTTTTCTGATGGTGAAAAGTCTTGGGCGCCGACGTTGCGGAGCTGGCCACAGAGCGGGAACAGCTTAAAATAACGCCCCCTATCGATGAAGCCTGGACAATGGGCAGCAACACCCTGTTCTAAGAATCGCCTGATATCCATCGGCATGCTGCAGGCTTAACGTAAGGCGCTTACCGGCCGACACGTATAGCCCTCCTGATGAAGTGTTTAAAACCACAGCACCCGCTACTCACCGTTCTCGCCTCAGCATTGCTCGCCTGTACGTCAGAGGCCATGGCCGGGAGTTGCTTTGACATCGAATCCACCACCCAAACCCTCAACTTCGGCGCCAGTCTGGCAAACGCAAGCCTGACAATCCCCGCCGATACGCCCAATGGCACGGTGGTCTACCAAGACACCCTGCAAGGGACTTCGCATCATTGGCTGTGCAGGGAAAACGCGCGGTACGGCATATTTTTGGATCCAAAATTTGGCACACCGGCCCAGCTGGCAACCACCCTCCCTCTAGGCAAAACAGGGCTCTCGTTCCGCCTCTGGATTGCTTCGATGAGTCGCTATGAATTCGCTGCGGGAAGTGTCCCTGCGAACCCCAGCTATCACATCGGCGCAGGTGATTACCGGTTGGAAATCGTCAAGACGGGTGAGCTGGCCTCACAAGTCAAGGTCGATGCGGGCTACCTGGGGAGCCTGCAAAGCGATGATCTGATTCTGAAAAAACTCAACCTGACCAACCCCATCGTATTAAATGCGGCCTCCTGCCAAACCCCTTCTGTGCCAGTCGCCATGGGTGACGACTACCAACTCCACGAATTTCGCGACGCTGACGCCAAGCCGCGAACGGTGCGTTTTGACATTGCCTTGAACCAATGCCAGACCGGCATCAACAAAGTGACCTATTCGCTCAAAGCCACCACCCCTGTCATCGACCGCGCGAAGGGCATTGTGGCGCTCAACTCAGGGTCCTCCGCCATCCGTGAAACGCTGCTGGAAAGCTTGAGCTTGTCGACCACGCACCAGACCGCATTGAGCGCGCCACTGTCCGAGGACGAGATTCATTTATTGCTGGGTAAAACGCCGGGCAAGCAGTGGAGCATCTGGCTGACCGAGCGCATGCGCGACTTCCTTAAAGCGAAGAAGTTGAACTTGCTCTATGTCAGCAGCGGTGTGGATGCACAGGTCTGGCGCCTGTACAACACCGCACCAGTGGTTGGCGATTTCCCCAAGGCTATGCTGAACCGCCTGGAAAGCCTCAAACGCAACAACACCAGCAACCTGCAAGAAATTTGCTTGACCCATGCCTCGGACGGGCCCTCGCAGTTGTACATCCATAGCTAGGTTCTGCATGAAAAGAGCTGTCGCAGACACCGCATGGAACACGCCAGCGAAGCCATGGCGGCATAGCTTTTCGCGAGCTTGTCGAAGCGCATCACCATCCGACGGTTCTCCTTCTGCCAGCCGAACATGCGCTCGATGATGTTGCGCTGCCGGTATTTGGAGTGATCAAACAGCCTCGGTAAACCTGGCTTAGGTTTGCGCCTCATCGAACGCAGCGGGATGACGGGTTGCATTCGACACTGGTCGCAATAACGGCGTAACGCCTTGGCGTCATAGCCCTTGTCGGCGAGCAACCATTTGCAGCAGTGCGTAGCTGATGTCACTGGCTTGACCGCCAGAGAGGAGGAAACGCTACGGTGTCCCGTTAGCGTCGCAGAGCCTGTGGATTTATGCCGTCGAGCTAAGCGGTCGCTTAGGTAGAGGCGGCGATTGGGTTTCTCGGGATTTCGTACAGAGCTTAAATAGACTGATCAGCAGCGTAGCTGCTTCCAATTATTTGCAAAAATACAACAGCACATTGAATTATTAACAGCATCAAACTGAAGCAGGTATTTGGGGCTATTACCAACACAAAAAAGCAGCTTGCTAAATAGCGAAGCTGCTTTGTGAACTACTCGCTTATCTCGCTAGTACTACGTTCCCTATCACCGAAAAACGTAGCACGCTCGATTAACGAATACTGCGGATGTTACCTTTGCTGCCCTTAACGGTGACAGAAACCTTCTTGAAGACAAAGTAGTTTTCTTCACTGATTTCATAGCGTGGCGCTACGATCAAGTCAGCGTTAGAAGCCTTGACAGCCTTGTAAGCGGCAGCCGATTTGACCGCGCTGATCGGGTCCAGCATGCCCAGGGCACCGCCACTTTCACCGCCATAGCTCACGCCATCGGCAAACTCGGTGTCACCGCCGAACTTGAACACACCGAACAAGATGTTGACCGAGGACTGACCGGAGATCGCTTCGCCTACTGCAACATCAGCCTTCAGATCAGCCTTAACTTGGCTGTCGATAGGAGAGGACGGTTGGCTGATGTTATAGCTGGTGCAACCGCTGGCTGCAGCAATGAGCGTCGACAGGGCGAGCAACTTGAAAACCTTGTTCACAAACCTTTCCTTATGCATTGTCAGAGAGAGGCACTTATGCAAATGCCCTTTCCCACATTTTTTGTGGGCCTTTAACAATAACAACGCTCATTCTGACAAAAAATAGGAAAGTTCTGAAACTTGCGGTAGAAAATTCTGAAGCCTGCCATAGAAAATTCTGAAGCTTGCCGTAAAAGGATTTTAAAATTAATTGAAGAACCTGCGCAGGGTTTCATGCACAACAACTAAAACGGCCAGAAAACAAAAAACCCCTGAAGCCAGGGCTTCAGGGGTTTTTTGATGTATGGCGGAGAGATAGGGATTTGAACCCGCCCTGATCGCCCCGCAGACCGCCACAGGCCAGCAAACGCGGCTATTCTTGATTGGCGCATGGCCCGCTTGGGCCCGTTGCGGCCTGGTACTTGCCCTAAATGTGCCCTAAATATCTGCTCCCTCTCGAAGCCTTCAGGACATCACACATGGACGAGAATGCGACCATTACTGCCGATACATTGGAACTGCTGATGATGAACCAAACCGCCATCAGAGCGGCGATGGAAGAGGTATCGCTCTGGGTCAGTCAGCGTGGCTCGACTCAAATCCACGATAACGTGATGGTGGCCCTCACAACGCTGGACACGCATAGCGAAGCGATCTGCCGTGGGATAGAACGCTTGCGGTCTTAAATCTGCCGGAGCTGCTCGGCATGCGGAAGCGCCCTCAGTCTTACCGAGCGCCTCGAACCAAAATTTGGCAGCGGAAATGATCCGAGCAATGATGGATAGGGGGACTCATGGCACAGCCCTCGATTCAAAAGGGGTTTAACCAAAACTATATGTTCGCGTACCATTTATTTACCATTCAGTCTTCCTTAAAGGCTTCAACGGACAAATTTTTATCGCCCGCTCCGACTAAATCTTCTCAACATCGCTTACCCTAGAAAACACCAGCCCCACACCTCAAGAAACTTATTTAATTCCTTTTAGTATAGAGATAATTATTGCGGAAAGCACTTCGACGGCCTCGTGAGCGCCAAACCCTTCAGCCATCAAGGTCCTAGCAACTTCTTCGATTGCTCCGTAAATCGCGATTACATTTAAACGATTTTTTACTTCTGACCCAGATAGAAAACTCCCAAAAACCTCTAAATATGCCTCAACAAAGAAATCTCGTATACGAAACCGAATATCTTGATGATCTGGATATGCCAGCAGTGCAGACACAACCGATTCGTACTGGGGGCCGCAAAGACTGACGCACGCCATGTACGAATCAGCCACCGCATAAGCTGCACATTCCAGAGTTCGTTTGCCAGAAACCATAGTAGCTTGTGTTGCGACGATGACCTGCTCGTCGTAACGCCTGTAGAGCTGTACAAGCAGTCCCTCTCGCGATGAAAAGTGGTCGTAGGTCAATGCCTTTGTTACCCCCGCTTTTTCCGCAAGAGTAATCAGCGTCAATGCGTCTGTACCTTCTGTCCTGACAATTTCTTCAGCGGTTGATAGAAGTTGTTCTCGCCTGTCATCTTTCGATAAACGCTTAGCCATACCCTCCCCTTTTTTAATCCCGAACGGCCATGAAATGTTCAGACATTATTGTAATGTCCATAAGCATCCAAACTCATATACAGCAAAATTTCGCTATACCCTGGGTACGGATGAATAACTTCCTGTAGCTTCTGGAAAGGGATGCGCTGTTGCTTCATGACCTGCAGTTCGCCCAGCAGTTCACAGGCACGCTCGCCCAGAATACTGGCGCCCAAAATCTCCCCCTTTGCATCGCATATAACCTTAGCCATCCCAACGGTTTTCTGGTCAACTACTGCGCGATCAAGCTCCGAATACTGTGTGACGAATACCGTTATGTTATCTCCATACATGAGTCGCGCGTCCGCCTCCATTAAGCCGCAATGCGCCAATTCAGGCTCGGTAAACGTACACCAAGCCACCCCACCAAGATCAATAGGTTTTTTTTTGCCGCTTCCAAAGAGGTTACGGATCAGGCCGCGTGCTTGGTAGCCAGCTGTATGCGAAAAAAGATATGGGCCGACCACATCACCAACTGCGTAAGTCCGTTGCGCCGTTGTTTCGCAGAATTCATTGACCTTGATTCCCTTGCCATCGTAATCAACACCTATCACATTCAAATTGATCGTAGCAGTGTTAGGTTTTCTGCCCAAAGCGAGCAGGAGAGCCTCTCCGCGAATTTCATCCGTTTGCTCCCCATGCGTCACAGTCAATATGACTTCAGACCCATGCTGCTGAACGTGCTCTACCGCACAATTTGTATAGACTTCTACGCCTTCCTCTGTTAGCAACTGCTGCACCGCCGCAGCAAACTCGTGCTCCTCGCGAGGGAGTACTGATGCGGCGCGATCCACAAGCTTGACCTTGACGCCTAGGCGCTGCATTGCTTGGGATAGCTCGACCCCGATCGCACCGGCTCCTAGGATAATCAAACTTTTCGGCAGCGATTCAAGCTGAAAGACGTTCTCATTAGTGAGATACGAAACAGTATCTAGACCACATATATCGGGCACGATAGGGGATGAACCTGTGGCGATCACAATGTGCTCAGCATGCACAGTCTGCCCATCTACATCTAGCGTGTGAAGACCGGTGAATTGTGCAGTCCCACACAAGTATTCGATACCGGCACTTTCCAGCAACGGAACGGTTTCCGCTTGATGGGCTTGTTCGATGAGCGCTCTTACCTTGCCCATGATTGCAGCGCTATCCACGCTGACGTGACCGAACCGCTGTGCCACCTTCACATCTTTAGCAATCTGGATGAGCGCCTTGCTGGGTATGCACCCAGCCCATGTGCACTCTCCGCCAGGATTGTGCTTTTCAATGAGGATGACACGCTTGCCTACGGCGGCAGCGCTCAGGGCCGCGTTCAGCCCACCGGCTCCGGCACCGATGATCGCCAAATCGTACTTTTGCATTGTTATTTCCTTCTGTAGAGCGAGTGTGGAGGTTGTTCTTGCCTTGTCGAGGACGAGCATGAAGAAGGAGCTTCGCAAAGTTACCTTTAGTAAGTTACCAATGGTAGGTTACCTTCCGAAAGTTCTGCAAGCAACAAAAACCTTTCGCTTGTCTGTGGACTAGGAAAATTAGGTAACTGAGCGGCAGGAGAGCGACTCGATACCCGGAACATCTTGAATCGGGAATTAGATGCTCCGGCGCCTAGCCAGATGTGAGATACCAACATCACCCATGTCTGGGCCCAGGGGCCACGGAATTGCCTAGCTGTCATGCTGGATCTTTGTAGGCGCCGAGTGATGGGTTGGGCCTTGTTCGCCGCGCTTTGTGCACGGAGCAGGAGCCTCGGCTGGACTTGCAGGAAGGGTCTGCGGGTTCGGTGGGCCGAACGGATGTTGACGCATCCACTCGGCCCGCTCCTTTTCAACTCAGCGTGTGATTGCTCGCACGTAGGCCTGACAGGCCTTTAGGGCAATCAATCCTTGGTCGCCATGGTCGGTGATGCTGATAATTCGTCGAGCATGCGCTGGGTCAAGTTGGGCTCGTACGGCACCATGAACCACGCCGCCGCTGCCGGTGGTGGCTGGCAGCCCACTGCCACTACACGTGGCGGTACTGTCGAGTAGGACTGACAGCCGGAGATCAGCAGTAGCAAGGCGGTCACGCAAGCGGGCTTGAGTCTGTTGGGCATCGCGTAATTCCTGATAGTGGGTCTGATCATTCGCCTGCAGGCGATCCTCCAGCGCTCGGCGCTGGGTCTGCTCGCTCTCCTGCCAATCGATCACCGCCGTGGCGGCAAGCTCTCGCTCCGTCTGGTAGGCGCTGGACTGGTCGGCGAGTTCCTTTTGGTAGTGGTTGGCCTGCCATGCCCAGGCGCCTCGGGCGCCGACGTATACACCGAGCAGCAGTGCAACGACCGCCAACCGCCAGCCTTGAGCGCTCACTGCAGCACCTCAAGCGCTAGTTTATAAAGCGCCTCGCGATCCTCCAGGCCATTGGTACCGCCATTGATACGTTTGGTGATGGTGAGGAAGTCGCCCTTATCGGCCAGGGTGTTCAGACCGGCGCGATGCCAGAACCAACCCGCCGACATCGAGGCATACACCGGCTGCTCCAGCAGTTCAGGGGTGGCAAGCAATCGGCTGTCGCCGAACAAAGCCTCACTGCAGGCCTCATAGTTAGCCCGCCCGGTTACTTGAATCAGCCCCCGACCGCGATACTTTTGCCCGTCGCCATCAGCCTCGGGGGTGTTGCCCAGGCGCTGGGCAAGTTTGCCGGTGTCGTACTTGGCCAGGTAGGCATCCCCACCCAGCTCGCGGACATAACGGAACTGGCCGGACTCATGACCGATCTGGGCGATGAAAGCAGCCATGCGCAGACGGGTGGGCGTTGAAACGGCTTTTACCATCGAGCAGCGCCTGCAGGCCGGTACGGGTTCCGTCGGCCAAGACGCCGCCGATGATGGCCGAGGTTTGCTCGGCAGCGTCCTCAAGCTTGGCCACGCCGCAGGCAACAATCACCGCCTTACCCTCTACCAAGGCAAACCGCTGAAAGATCCGCTCTGCCGTCCAGCCACTCCCCCCGCCCCCCTCTGGAGCAGGAGCCCCGCCAGCATCAGCGGGCTCTGCCAGGGATGGGGTGTGGGGAAGGTCAACACATTGGTTTGGTACCACCAGTTGCGCCACAGCCTCAAGCTGCCCACGCACCACATCAAGACCTTGCTCGATGTGCAAATCATTCCAATCCCTGGACATCAAGCAGCCTCCCCAAAATTCGGAAACGCGGCAATACCGCCGACTTCGAGAGCGGCGGCTTCAGCCTTGGTGCGCCCCGGGTTACCAGGTGCGCTCGGGTCATCATCACCCGCTACCACGATCGGTACGCCCGGGTACGCGGCACGCATTGCGTTTGTCACCTTGACCAGGTTGCCCGAGTCGACTGCCATAGCCACCGGCCAACCAGTGGCCAGCCGAGAAAACTGCAACTCTTGATTACCCCTTCTACATGGATACGTAAAGAGCTGCTTTTCCCTGTATTTGGACTGAGCACCGAGGCAGTACGAAAATATCGAGACCGTGGTATCTGGCTGGAGGAAAAGCAATGGCGTGTCGATCCAGCCAACGTCATTGTTTACAACCGGGTTGAGATTGAAAGATGGATGGCGGGTCATCCATGACAGCGAAGCTGCCACCAGGTGTCGATGCGCTGCCCCCGGGCGTCGACATCAACGGCAACCAACTACGGGTCGCCTTCATGTACGAAGGCCAACGGCGGCGAGAGCCCCTGCGCAATGTCGCCAAGATAAACAAAGCGGCAATCGCATATGCGGATAACAAGCGCAGGACAATTCTTGCCGAAATCCGGGAGGGCCGCTTTGATTATGCGGCCCACTTCCCCGACTCAAGCTGGCTCAAGGCACGCATTGAAGAACAGGTACAACCTGAGAAACGCACAGTTGCAGAAGGCATAAAACGGTGGCTGGATGTTCAAAAAGTCAGACGTGCCAACAGCACATTCATTAACTATAAAAGCAAGTCAAAGCATGTAATAAAAAAATTTGGCGACCGTACCATATCAAGCATTTCAAAGAGCGACATTGAATTATTCCAAGCAGAACTACTGACTTCAGGGCTGAGCCCCAAAACGGTTAATGACATCTTCACTATCGTGCGCGGGGTATGGGCGGACGCATTCAGCGACGAGATCATAAAATCCGATCCTATGGCGCGTATCGAGAACATTCAGTCTGATGCCGACGTTGAGTTTGCCGATCCATTCACCCGCAGCGAAATAGATCGTGTTGCAGAGGCAGACCCTGAGCGCACGCCAGACAGTCGGATGATCGTCTTCAACTGCTGGGCCGGTCTGTCTCTGTCCGAGCTGATCGCGACGGCAGTCGAGGATGTCGACCTGGTGGCCGGCACCATCACCATCCGCCGAGCTCTGGTCACTGGAGAGTTCAAGGTACCTAAGGAGCGCGCACGAATCCGCACTGTAGAGCTGATTACACCG
This sequence comes from Pseudomonas sp. S06B 330, assembly GCF_002845275.2. Lineage (NCBI taxonomy): Bacteria > Pseudomonadati > Pseudomonadota > Gammaproteobacteria > Pseudomonadales > Pseudomonadaceae > Pseudomonas > Pseudomonas tussilaginis. The sequence goes on from NZ_CP088149.1 coordinate 4,443,324, forward strand.
GCCCTAGAACTGATGACCGCCATCGTGGGCGAAGCGGCATTGACTGAGCCGACGCACATCACTGTCGTCCAGCGGGACAACATCACCAAGAAGCATGAGCGCGTGCGCTTCCTGTTCCGCAGCTCATCAAGCGGCCTGCTGTGGAACGGTAAGACCGTCAGCAACTGGTTCACCGCTCACCTTGAAAAAGCAGGCATCCGTCATCGGGGAGCAAACCAGGCACGCCACACATTCGCGAGTCAGGCACTGTCGAGCTATGTACCAATTGAGTGGGTAGCCCGCCAACTGGGACATAGCGACACAACAATGGTGCGCAAACACTATGGCAGGTGGGTCTCAAAAGACACCAAGAGTATGGCGGAGATTGTTTCAAAGATGATGGGATTCGGGGGAGGACTGAATCCCGAGTTAAAAGAGAACTAACACCGACCTGCCCGTAACATGCCCCAGAAACGACGAAGCCCCCGGACTCCGGGGGCTTCGGGCGCTACGCTGAATAAACCTCAGCGCTGCATAATACGACCGAGAGCACTTCTCAGTCGCTCCTTGTCAGCGGCAGTCGGCTGCATGTACTGAGCGTCGCAAGGCGCGCTTAGCGCTACGGCGCCCTGAGCAACCTGGTCCACGACGTTTTTCACGCGATCATCGTTGACCGCCGCTTCTCCGATCGACACTGGATTCTGCCCGCTTGTCAAGTACATTACCATTCCCCTCTCCATGAAGGCTACGTTCAGGCCTTTCAGGCCAACGTCTTGAGTAAGATTGCCCGTCTTTGTAGCCAGTTCAAAAAATTTTGTTTCGCCGCCGCTGTATGGGTCCATCAGCTTAGCTGTGTCCACCGACTTTACAGCGCAACTGTTACGAATCCAGCAACCTGCTGCGTGTCTCGCGCCCGAACCAGCAAAGCTAGCGACCATTGCGCCAGTTGCGTCGGGGTATTGGATATCCTGTCCGTATTCCAATATCACGCTGCCATCAGACTTGTCAACCATCAGCATTGCGATACCGGACAAGCCTGGATCATCCTTGATGCTGTCGTCGAAAAGGAACTCTTTCCAAGCTTGAATGACCTGAGAGTCGCCAGCAAAAAGGAAAACGGCGTGCTCGGTGTCAACAATCTTCTCAAAGCCGCTGTCATCGACGTAAAACACAGCATAGTCGGTATTGAAAGACCAGCGAGAATCCGTACCAGCCTTCAGCGCGCCCTTATCGTAGACATTCGTTGTCATCGGAGTTCCGTTTCCCGAAAAAATTCGCGAAATTCTACGTCATTCCATAACGATATCAAGCGCTATTTTCCACCCCAATCAGATGGTCTGAGGCGACCTAACGCGGCCTATTAGTCCGGTTAATTGCCCTAAAAACGCCCTAGCTCGAAACACCTGAACGACAAAGCCCCCGAGAACGTCAACGTTTTCGGGGGCTTCGTCTATTTCGCATATGGCGGAGAGATAGGGATTTGAACCCTAGGTACTGTTGCCAGTACAACGGATTTCGAATCCGTCCCGTTCGGCCACTCCGGCATCTCTCCAGTGGCGCGCATGATACCAGCAGTTTGCCCAAAGGCAAAGCCTGTTTGCGAAAAAAATTCGCGTGGTATCAGGCGCTTGCGTGAACTTGCCGCTTACAGCGGCACGCCCAGGCGTTTGGCAACTTCTTCGTAGGCTTCAATGACGTCGCCCAGACCCTGGCGGAAGCGGTCCTTGTCCATCTTCTTGCGGGTTTCTTTGTCCCACAGGCGGCAGCCGTCCGGGCTGAACTCGTCACCGAGGACGATCTCGCCGTGGAATACGCCGAACTCCAGCTTGAAGTCGACCAGCAGCAGGCCTGCGTCGTCGAAGAGCTTGTTCAGCACTTCGTTGACCTTGAGCGACAGGGCTTTCATCTTCACCAACTGCTCGGCGGTGCCCCAGCCAAAGGCAACCACGTGGGATTCGTTGATGAACGGGTCACCCTTCTCGTCGTTCTTGAGAAACAGCTCGAAGGTCGACGGCTCAAGCTTGATGCCCTCTTCCACGCCCAGACGCTTGACCAGGCTGCCGGCAGCGTAGTTACGCACGACGCATTCAACCGGGATCATGTCGAGCTTCTTGACCAGGCACTCGTTGTCGCCCAGCAGCTTGTCGAACTGAGTAGGGATGCCGGCTTCTTCAAGCTTTTGCATGATGAAGGCGTTGAACTTGTTGTTCACCATGCCTTTGCGGTCGAGCTGTTCGATACGCTTACCGTCGAACGCCGAGGTGTCGTTGCGAAACAGCAGGATCAAGCGGTCAGCGTCGTCGGTCTTGTAAACCGACTTGGCTTTGCCGCGGTAGAGTTCTTCACGTTTTTCCATGATGGGCTCCGCTTGCTAAATAAGATGGGCTAGGCGATTTCGCGCCAGTCGAGCCCGCAATCCTGGTTGGCCACTTGCAGCCAGTCCGGGTCGCACCCGAGGGTGTCGACGAAACATTGCCGGGCCAGCTGTGGCTGGTTGTTCTTGCTACTGAGATGGGCCAGCACCAGATGTTGCAGGTTCTGCCAGTCCAGCTCCGACACCAGGCGCGCGGCCTGATGGTTGTTCAAATGTCCGTAGTCGCCACCCACCCGTTGCTTGAGAAACATCGGGTAAGGCCCGCGTCCGAGCAGGTCGCGGCAATGGTTGGCCTCGATCAGCAAGGCATCCAGGCCTTGATAGCTTTCCAGCAGAGCTGCGTCGTAGGAGCCAAGGTCGGTCAGCACGCCGAAACGCCGGCTTCCGTTGTCAAACACGTACTGCAATGGCTCAAGCGCGTCGTGGGTTACGCCTACGGCGCGGATGCTTAATCCACCGATTTGCAGGTGCTCATTTGCCGCCAGAAAACCCGCTGCCTCGACCGGCTTACGCATGCCACGCAACGTGCCGCGGCTGAGGTAGACCGGTACATTGTAGCGCCGCGCCAGCAACCCCACCCCATGCACGTGATCGGCATGTTCGTGGGTGACCAGCACAGCACTCAACTGCTGGGCAGAAACGCCGAGCAGCGCCAGGCGCCGCTCGGTTTCACGCAGGGAAAAGCCGCAATCGACCAAGACAAGGGTGTTGCCACTGGCGATCAGCGTGCCATTTCCCTGGCTTCCACTTCCAAGTACGGCGAAGCGCACTTAACCCAGGTTGTCCTGAATCGCGCTCAGCACGCGGCGGGCGACATCAGTCGGGGCCACAGTGTTGATGTTCTTCTCGACGGTAACCTGAACGCTATCACCGACCTTGCTCAGGCGAACCTGGTAACGCTCGGCACGGGCTTCACGCTCTTCCTTGCTCGGCGCGCTGCCGAACAGCTTGCTGAAGAAACCAGGCTCCTGGTCTTTGGCCTCGGCGGTTTCAGCCAGGTTGATGTAGTACAGGCCCAGGCTGCGGTTGATGTCTTCAACGCGCCATTCGCCCTGTTCCAGGGCACGGCCAACACTGGACCAGGCACGATCAAGGTCAGCACCCATGTTCAGCACCGGGTTGCCGCTGCCGTCTTCGCTCAGGCTGACACGACTCGGGGCATCGAAGTCACGCGCGGCGAGCAATGATACCGAACCGCCCTTCTCGGCGCTGCGGGTCATGCTGGCGAGCATTTCATCGACCAGCATGGCATCGACACCGGTGTTTTCCGAACGGGCCGGGAAATCAGGCTCGGCAGTACTGCCGGCGGGACGCTCGACACTGACGATGTAAACCTCACTGGTGTTGCGCTGCACGCCCGGCTCAATACGAATGCGGGTACGCACTTCGTTGTCGCGGCTGCTCGACGCACTGGCCAGACGACCGGCCATCGCCCCGGAAAGCTCGTCAAAACGCTGCCAGGTGGTGTTGAACTCACCGGTCTGTGGGCGCTCTTCGGCGATGCGGAAACCGTTGTCTTCAAAGAACTGCCGAGCGACCGGCCAGACTTCGGCAGGCGCACGCTGGGCCAGGACCCAACGGGAACTGCCGCTCTTCTGCAGGCTGAAATCACTGATGTCGGCTGCCGCGTTCAACGGCAATGGCCGTGGCACCTCGAACTCACCCTTGACGTTATCGTCAGCGACGTTGCGCGGGATCGGCAGCAGCGGATCCAGGCGTTTGGCACTGCTGACGTCAGGTGGCAGTTGCATCGGTGCCTTCTGAGTGGCCTCCAGATAATCGCTGCCACGGTCACGGAAGTAACCCTCTTCGCCCCAGAGCCAGCCACAACCACTGGTGCTGGAAATGATCAAGGCAAGGGCGGAAAGACCAGCCAATCGCTTCATGCGGTGTACGTCCTCAATTAAAACTTCAGGCCGCACTGGCGCATCGCCTGGCGTACCGTATCGTGACAGGATTCGCTCAGCCAGGTCAGCGGCAAGCGGATGCCTTTGTGCATCAGGCCCATTTCGACCAAAGCCCACTTCACCGGAATCGGGTTGGCTTCGATGAACAGGTCCTTGTGCAGAGGCATTAATTTTTCGTTGATGGCGCGGGCTTTCTCGGCATTGCCTTCGAGCGCGGCCTCACAGAGATCAGCCATTTCCCGCGGGGCAACGTTGGCGGTCACGGAAATGTTGCCTTTGCCGCCGAGCAGGATCAGCTCGACTGCAGTCGGATCATCGCCGGAGAGCACGATGAAGTCATCGCTCACACCATCGAGAATGGCCTTGGCGCGCTTCAGGTCGCCGGTGGCTTCCTTGATGCCGATGATGTTCGGCACGCTCGACAGGCGAATCACGGTCTCGGCCTGCATGTCGCAGGAGGTGCGGCCGGGTACGTTGTAGAGGATCTGCGGGATGTCGACGGCTTCGGCAATGTGCTTGAAGTGCTGGTACAGACCTTCCTGAGTCGGCTTGTTGTAGTACGGGACAACCAGCAGGCAGGCATCAGCACCGGCATCCTTGGCGTTCTGGGTCAGGTGCACCGCTTCGCTGGTGGAGTTGGCACCGGTACCGGCGATCACCGGGATACGGCCATTGACCTGCTTAACCACGGCCTTGATGACTTCAATGTGCTCATTGACATCCAGGGTCGCCGACTCGCCGGTGGTACCGACGGCAACGATGGCATGGGTGCCGTTTTCCAGGTGGAAGTCCACGAGTTTGCTGAGGCTGTCCCAATCAAGACGCCCTTGTGCATCCATGGGTGTGACCAATGCCACCATACTGCCCGCAATCATGAAACTGCTCCTGCCGGAAAAAGAGAGCGGTAATGGTACTGGCGCCATCGGCCTTGCACAAGCGAAGCAGGCGGCTGGAGCATTCCCCTCAGCGGCCATTTTCGCTACCCTTCTCTCTTTGATCGGTACACAGCGGCCCGCCGGGCTGCCGACAACCTGCGCAGGCAGTGCCCAAAGCCTCGATCCTGAGCCCCGGGACCACGCCTTCCCGCCATTCTGACCTGTCGGGTACCGACCGCTCATCGCTTTAGGAATGCTGCATGTCCACCCCCACCGTTCGCGAACAATTCCTTGTCATCAGTGCTTTGGGTGCCAATCCCATGGAACTGACCAACATCCTGTGCCGAGCCAGTAACGACAATCGCTGCTCGGTCGTCACCTCGCGCCTGACCCGCCACGGCGAGTGCAGTGCGCTGGTCCTCCAGGTTGCCGGTAGCTGGGACGCCTTGGCGCGCTTTGAAGGCGCCCTGCCGGGTCTGGCCAAGAAGCACACCTTCACCGTGAATGTGGTGCGTAGCGCCGAACTTGAAGTGCGCCCACTGGCCCTGCCGTACGTGGCCTATGTCAGCGCCGCCTATCGGCCGGACATCATCAATGAGCTGTGTCAGTTCTTCATCGACCACCATGTCGAACTGGAGAACCTGACCTGCGACACCTACCAGGCGCCACAGACCGGCGGCACCATGCTCAACGCCACGTTCACCGTGACCCTGCCGGCCGGCACCCAGATCAGCTGGCTGCGCGACCAGTTCCTGGACTTCTCCGACGCCCTGAACCTGGATGCGCTGATTGAACCTTGGCGCCCACAGAACCCACTGTAAGGAAGCATTCCATGGCCGTTGAACTCGACCAACCCGTCGCCGATTTCCAGGCCCAGGCCACCAGTGGCCAAAGCATCAGCCTGGCAGACCTTGCGGGTAAGCAAGTGGTGCTCTACTTCTACCCCAAGGACAGCACCCCCGGCTGCACCACTGAAGGCCAGGGCTTTCGTGATCAGTATGCGGCCTTCCAAGCAGCCAATACCGAGGTGTTTGGCGTGTCTCGTGACGGGATCAAATCCCACGAGAACTTCAAAGCCAAGCAGGCATTCCCGTTTGAACTGATCAGCGACAAGGATGAAGCCCTGTGCCAGCTGTTCGACGTGATCAAACTGAAGAAGCTGTACGGCAAGGAATACCTGGGCGTTGATCGCAGCACGTTCCTGATCGACAAGAACGGTGTGCTGCGCAAGCAATGGCGTGGCGTGAAGGTGCCTGGGCATGTGGATGCCGTTTTGGCTGAAGCACAGGCACTGAACAAGGCCTAAGCCCCACGGCCTTGAACACCGTAGTGGGAGCCGGCCTTGCGGCGATGGTTTCAGCGCAGTGTCAGCTGATGCGCGCTGCCTGCATCGCCGCAAGGCTGGCTCCCACAACCCTGCTCATCATCAAAGCAGCGGCGCCACCGCAGGTTCCTGGCGCGGCCAGGCATCCAGCACCGCCTTGAACAGAGTTGCCAATGGGATCGCGAAGAAAATCCCCCAGAAGCCCCATAGCCCACCAAACAGCAGCACTGCACAGATGATTGCCACCGGGTGCAGGCTCACCGCCTCAGAGAACAGCAGCGGCACCAGGACGTTGCCATCCAGCGCCTGGATGATCGCGTAGACCGCCATCAAATAGATGAACTGGTCACCCCAACCCCACTGGAACAGCGCGATCAAGGTGACCGGCACGGTGACCACCACGGCGCCGACATACGGCACCACCACCGACAATCCCACCAGCAACGCCAGCAGCGCCGCATAGTTGAGCCCCAGGGTGATAAAGGCGATGTAGGTCGCCACGCCACAAATCAAGATCTCGATGCCTTTGCCACGAATGTAATTGGCGATCTGCCGGTTCATTTCCTCGGCGACCCGGGTCATCAGCGCCCGCTCGCGTGGCAGATAGCCGCTGACCCAGCGCGCGATCAGTTCACGGTCCTTGAGGAAGAAAAACACCAGGATCGGCACCAGTACCAGGTAGATCATGACGCTCATCAGCAACGGCAGACTGGAGAGCGAAAAGGTCAACGCCCACTGACCAAATTTGCCAATCTCACCACGCATGGCCTCAATCGCCCGCAGCACTTGCTCGTCAGACACCAGGTGCGGATAACGTTCAGGCAACAGCAGCAACAGTGACTGCCATTTGCCGAGCATGCCTGGCAGCTCATTGAGCAAGGTAATCAACTGATGCCAAAGCAACGGCACCAACACCAGCAGAAACACCGCCAGCGCGCCCATGAACAGGGTAAAGACCAGGCCGACGGCATAGCGGGTCGGCACCCGCAGGCGCTCCAGGGCGTTGACCAGCCCCTGCATGAGGAACGCCAGGACCATACCGGCCAGCACTGGCGCCAGCATGCCACCGAGGGTCAGCACGGCGGTGAAGGCCAGAAACAGCAGAACCATCAGCACCACTGCTTCTTCATTGGAGAAGTAGCGTTGCATCCAGTCGCGAAGCACCTTGAACATTGACGATCCTTAAGGAGAAAAACTCAGGCTTTGCGCAGCCAGTAGGTGTAGACACCGTCCTCAGCTGTTTCGAGCAACAGCGTATGACCGGCCAATTTGGCAAAAGTGCGAAAGTCGCGTTGCGATCCGCCATCAGTGGCCAGCACTTTGAGCACAGCGCCACTGGCCAGGCGATTGAGCTCCATCTTCGCCTTGAGCAGTGGCAGCGGGCAGTTCAGACCGCAGGCGTCGAGTTCGGCGTCAAACGTCGGGGTATCGCTCATCAGGGGCTCCAGGCAGATTCGATCAAGTCTCGTAGAATACCGCCACTGGTCGCCAACGTGTGAGCCAGCTACAGTAAGGCTCTTTGTCGACCAGAGCTTCGTGCATGAATTTACTGCGCCCTACCCTGCTGACGCTGGCCTGTTTAATGGCGCTGCCAAGCCATGCCGACGACCTGCCGTCACTTGGCGACGCCAGTTCTGCCATTGTCTCCCCACAACAAGAGCATCAGTTGGGCCGCGCCTGGCTCAGTCTGCTGCGGGGCAATGTCAACCAACTGAACGATCCCCAGCTCAAGGACTATGTTGAAACCAGCGTCTATCGCCTGGCCGAAACCAGCCAGCTACAGGACCGGCGCCTGGAATTCATCCTCATCGACAGTCGCGAGCTCAACGCCTTTGCCGCCCCGGGCGGGATTGTCGGGGTCAACGGTGGCCTGTTTCTCAATGCCCAGACCGAAGGTGAATACGCCTCGGTACTGGCCCACGAATTGGCGCACTTGTCGCAACGCCACTTTGCTCGCGGCGTTGAAGCCCAACAGCGCATGCAGTTGCCAATGATGGCGGCATTGCTCGCCGGTATCGTTGCCGCTGCCGCCGGTGCGGGCGATGCGGGTATCGCCGCTATCGCCGGTACCCAAGCAGCAGCCATTCAGGAACAACGGCGATTCTCTCGGCAGAACGAACAGGAAGCCGACCGCATCGGCATCCTCAACCTGGAAAAGGCCGGTTACGATCCGCGCAACATGCCCAGCATGTTCGAGCGCCTGATGCGCCAGTACCGCTACGACGCCAAACCACCCGAATTCCTGTTGACTCACCCGGTAACCGAGTCGCGTATCGCCGACACCCGTAACCGTGCAGAGCAAGCGCCCAAGGGCGGCACCGAAGACAGCAAGCGCTATCAACTGATCCGCGCCCGTGTCGCGCTGATCTATGAGGGCACCCCAGGCCTTGCCGCCAAGCGCTTTCGCGCCCAACTGGACGAGGATCCGAGCCTCGACTCGGCCCGTTATGGTTTGGCCCTGGCACAGATCAAGGGTGGCCGTCTCAATGAGGCGCGGGACAGCCTCAAGCCGTTGCTGAGCAAGGCGCCCAACGACATCACCTACAACCTTGCGCAGATCGACCTGGAGATCACCAACAATCGCCTGGCCGATGCCCAGCAGCGGGTTGAGCGGATGCGAGCGCTGTACCCGGCGAACTACCCGCTGCAGCAAGCGCGGATTGACCTGTTGCTCAAACAGAACCGTCCGGCGGAAGCTGAAAAAGCCCTGGATGCCCTACTGAAGAACCGCCCGGATGATCCAGACGTGTGGTACGACGTCGCTGAAGTTCGCGGGCTGTCCGGCAATACGATTGGCCTGCACCAGGCACGTGCCGAGTACTTCGCCCTGGTCGGCGACTATGACCAGGCGGTGCAGCAGCTCGACTATGCCAAGCAACGTGCCGGCACCAACTTTGTGCTGGCGTCGAAGATCGATGCGCGTCAGCGTGAAATGCTGGAGCAGCAGCGGATGATTAAAGAGATGATGCGCTGACATCGCGGGCAAGCCCGCTCCCACACGATCAGCGCTTGCTGATCCATTGTGGGAGCCTGCCTTGCTGGCGAGGGTATCGGCTGGGTGCCAGTTGGTGCCGCCTCGTTGGGGCTGTCGAATCACGGAGCCCAGGTATCAGGCATTACCGGACAGCTTCATCCGCGCGGCCTGAGTAAAGTCGAGCATACGCTTGAGCGGCTTGATCGCCTGAGGAATCAGCGCAGGCTCCACGAAGATCTCGTTACTGCCTTCACGCAGGCACTGCAAGGTGCGCTCCAGGGTATTCATCGCCATCCACGGGCAATGGGCGCAACTGCGGCACGCCGCCCCGTTACCCGCCGTAGGGGCCTCAATGAACACCTTGTCCGGGCACAACTGCTGCATCTTGTAGAAGATGCCGCGGTCGGTCGCAACGATAAAGGTTTTGTTCGGCAGAGTTTGCGCAGCGGCAATCAACTGACTGGTGGAACCCACAGCATCGGCCAGATCGATCACCGCCTCCGGCGACTCCGGGTGCACCAGAATCGCGGCATCGGGATACAGCGCCTTCATATCGGCCAGCTGACGCGACTTGAACTCTTCATGGACGATGCAAGCACCTTCCCACAGCAGCATGTCGGCGCCGGTCTGCTTCTGGATGTAGCGCCCCAGATGCTGGTCAGGCCCCCAGATGATGGTTTCGCCGTTGTCCATCAGGCTTTCGACGATTTCCAGTGCGCAGCTGGAGGTCACCACCCAGTCGGCACGGGCTTTGACCGCCGCCGAGGTGTTGGCGTACACCACTACCGTGCGCTCCGGGTGCTTGTCGCAAAACGCCGAAAACTCTTCTACCGGGCAGCCCAGGTCAAGCGAACAGGTCGCTTCCAGGGTCGGCATCAGCACGCGCTTTTCCGGGTTGAGGATTTTTGCCGTCTCACCCATGAAGCGCACCCCGGCGACAATCACCGTGCTGGCTTCGTGCTGGTTGCCGAAGCGGGCCATTTCCAGTGAGTCGGACACGCAGCCACCGGTTTCCTCGGCCAGCGCCTGGATCACCGGGTCACAGTAGTAATGGGCAACCAGCACCGCGTTCTGCGCCTTGAGTTCGGCGGCGATGGCGGCACGGTAATCGGCCTCTTGCTCGGCGGTCAGCGGCGTGGGCTGCTTGGCATCGAGGTGGGCTTGGACCAAAAGGCGTTCGGAAATCTGGGTCATGATCGCTGGACCTGCAGGCGCTTGTGCGCGTAAGTCGAGTGTATCACCGAGCCCTGGCAAATCGGCTACAGGCTCCGCAGGCAAGGCGCTGAACGGCGTTGCTGGCAGAACCAAAGACCTTCTGCGGCCTCGGGTTTTTATGGGATGCCGAAGGCTACAGATAATCGGATGAATTCAAAAGGTTTTTTTAGTGAAACCAGCCTCGGAGCGACAGGCCTGCCGCCCCGAAGCCTACGATCAGCCCTCGCGTGGGGGCATGCCCCCCAAGTTGGCCATGATCAGGCTGGCAAACTGTTCGACGGTCATTTTCTGGCCATTGAAGTCAACCATGCCATCGGCATAGTGCACGCTGGCCAGGATGTCGTTGCCTTGCACCGTTGCCATCTGGCTCTGCACGGCCATCATGCCGAGCATTTCCCCGGTCTGGGACGCTTGCTGGGCAAGCACTTGTTCATCGCTCTGGCCCTGCAGGCGGGCCTGTAAAGTCGCCAGGTCGCCCACCATTGGTTTGGACACCTGCAGCGTACTTTGCACCTGAGTGATCATCTGCTTGTACAGCTCTGCCGACGGTAGCTCCAGGGAAGATGGCTTGCCCAAATCGACACTTAGCTTGAAATGGCTTTCACCGTTGGCCGTCTTGAACGAAAAGTCTTCTAGGGCAATCTGCGGCTTCGCAGCCAGCAGTTGCTGGACGTTGGCGTTGACCTGGTTTTTTTCAGACTCGGTCATCGGCAAGGACGGCAACACCTGACCTTGCGCTGCTGCTGCCTGGAACTCCGGCAGCCGACTCTGGTACCAAGTCAGCAATGCCTGCATGGCTGGCATGTCAATGTTCTTGATGTTCCAGACCATGGCGCTGGAACCTACCGGCTTACCATCAAAACTGATGTCGCCAACTTTGTAGACGATCTTGCCGCCAAACTGATCGCCGTCGGCCCGGGACTCGCTGCGCTGCTCAAGTTGCTTGAGCAAAAGCACTTTCTGCTCCTCACCCTTGGCCGCACTGAAGTGGTCAAGGACCATGTCGGTGGAGCCGACATAGAAACCGTAGGGCGTCTTGGTCAAGTTACCGTCGAGGCTGAGGTTCTTGAGCTCGATCTTCAGCGGCCCGATCTCCTTATCAACCAGGTCCAGGCTAAAGCTCGGCGCAGCGCCACTGAATGTGATCTGCTCGCCATCGCGCGTGCCACTGGCCTGAATCGCCAATCCGGAGAATTTGGTCGTAGCCCCACCCACCTCGGTCACTTGCATAGGCGGCATGATCAGCGTGCCGTCCGTCGAGCCGTCATAGCCCAGGCTACTTTGGCCGAACACTGGTGGCACCTCACCGCTGGCGGCAAACCACTCGGCCGTGAGCGCGTCCTTCTCCAAGGCGTAATTACTGGCTGCCATTACCGGCATGAGTTTCAACGCCTTGACCCGGCTCCAGGGCAACGGGCCGTGTTCGATATGATCGACAAACCCCAGCTCGAAACTCTGCGAGGCGTCGGCGCCCTGCAGTTCCGTAACTTTGACCCGGTAATGCGCGGTACTGGAGAACAGGTGTGACTCCAGCGACGCCAGTTCCAGGGTCACCTTACCGCTTAACCCCGACGATTGCTTGAGCTGCACATTGGCTTGCGCCATGGCCTGCTCAAGCACTTCAGGCAATTGCTTGCCGGTGTACCAGGCCCCGGCCGTGCAGACTGCTGCCACGGCAACGACCAGGCCTGAAAGTACACCTACTGACTTCTTCATGAATTGTTCCGCTTGTCCATTTGTTGAGGGTTGTTGCTATAAGGCCAGTGGCCTATTCGTTGACGTCCATGTACTCACGGGCCCAGACGATGTAGTCGCCAGGCACGGTGTAGGTATGGGTCAGTTCGGTGGCACTCAGGTCTGAGGCACTGCTGGTGATCCGCCGCTGTTCGCGCAGGCAGTCGTAGGTGGCCTTGATCGCCGCGAAGTAAGCGCCATGGCCATCCACCGCAATGCGCACGCCCAGTTGCGCCAAGCGTGCATCGTCGTGCAGCTGTGGGTTGCCGTAGGTCACCAGCATCAACGGCACGCTCAGGTGCGCGGCGATCTGCTCAAGGTGCTCAAAATCGCGGATGCCGACCATGCACAGCGCGTCGGCACCAGCATTCTGATAAGCCACGGTACGGGCGATCACTTCTTCGACCGGGATCAGCGCCGCGTTGGTCCGGGCGATGATCGAAAGCTCCGGATCGACCCGTGCCTCCAAGGCTGCGCGAATCTTCCCGACGCCCTCGGCAATACTGATCAGGTCGGTGGACTTACGCCCGAACTGGGCCGGCAGCAAGGTGTCTTCAATGGTCAACGCGGCAATACCGGCGCGCTCCAGTTCGGTAACCGTGCGCATCACGTTCAAGGCATTGCCATAACCGTGGTCAGCGTCGGCAATCACCGGCAACTGCGCCACACGGCCAATACGCGTGGCCTGCTCAGCGAACTCGCTGAGGGTGATCAGGGCAAAATCAGGTGCAGCCAGCACCTGCAGGGAAGCGACCGAACCACCCAGGATACCCACCTCGAACCCCAGATCAGCGGCGATACGCGCTGACATGGGGTCAAACACGGAGGCCGTGTGGTAACAGGCAGGAGAAGCAAGGAGTTGACGAAACGCGCGACGCAGGTCTTGGTGGGAGGCTCTTGGCATGGTCTTTCCAATCTATCGACTTCATTTATTGGACAGAACATACCACTGCAGGCCCCCTCGCCGACAGGGTCAGATTGACGGCGCCTGCCCGCTCAAGTGCGCCGCTGTGCGCGTTTGAGGGTTTCGCTGGGCAACTCTTTGAACAGTTGCTGGTAGCTGCTGGAGAACCGCCCCAAGTGCCAGAACGACCAATGCATGGCCACTTCGGCGACGGTGCTGTCGTTTGAACGGCAGGCCAGCAGCTCGCGGCGTGCACTGTTCAAGCGGCGCAAACGCAGCCAATGGGCCGGGGTCATCCCGGTATAGGTTTTGAAGGCTTGCTGCAGTTGGCGCAAGGGCACTTCGGCGACCTGCGCCAGTTCCAGCAGGTTAAGGGTTTCTTCCGGGCAGTCAGCCGCCCATTGACTGATCCGGCGCATGATCGTGCGTTCTTCGGTGCGCCGCCACAAGGCGCTGCGGTCCAGACAGACACAGGCACTGTCGAGGATGAACAGACAATCCTGGAGCAATTGCTCAGCCAATGCCTCACGGCTCGGCGGATCGATCTCTTGCCCCAAGCGCGTCAAGGTGCTGCTCAACCAACTGCTGAACAACCCATTTTGCATCGAGTTGAGCGGGGCCATGAACAGCCCTTCCAGGCGCGCAATATCAAGCCCATGACGTTGGACAAACTCAGGGCCGAAAACCACCGCCACTTCCTGGTAGTTCTCCGGGGTGATCCAGATGTTGCGGCTCTCGCCATTGAGCAGGTACAGGCTGTTGTCGCTACGGTCAAAACAGAACGTCAGGGCACCGGACGGCGCATGAAAACTCTGCTCCACCCGCGTGTTCATCGACTCTTCGTAAATCTCCACTCCCTCAAGTTCCAGGCAACGGATCCGCCCGGCGAAATGCCCGGGTGACATCTGCTGGTAGTGCACCGCCCAATTGGGTGATGCACGCTCTTGCTCGATTACGGTTGCGGTGCTGAAAGCCTGGACCTGGAACTGATTTGGCGCTGTCATGAGCTGCTCGTTACGCACTCTTTTGGTGCATTTTATTCTGCGAAAAGTGGATAGATGGATACGCAAGCGTCACCCAAGATAGACCGCAACGCGCTGCAGGGGAAGTCGTCCAGACGGCATACCAGCCTTGATCGCTGGTCCTGGCGCGGAATAAAACCAATAACGAGGTCTTTATGAATGCCCCTTTCGATCAGCTGTCTGCGTGGCTGAAAGAACACAAGATTACCGAAGTCGAGTGCGTGGTCAGTGATCTGACCGGTATCGCCCGCGGCAAAATTGCACCCACCAACAAGTTCCTGCATGAGCGAGGCATGCGCCTGCCGGAAAGTGTGCTGTTGCAAACGGTAACCGGGGATTTTGTCGACGACGACATCTACTACGACCTGCTCGATCCTGCCGACATTGACATGATCTGCCGCCCAGACTCGGCGGCTGTGTATGTGGTGCCTTGGGCGCTGGAGCCAACTGCCATCGTCATCCACGACACCTTCGACAAGCAGGGCAACCCGATTGAACTGTCGCCGCGCAATGTCCTGAAAAAAGTGCTCAAGCTGTATGCCGACAAGGGCTGGCAGCCGATCGTCGCACCAGAAATGGAGTTCTACCTGACCCAGCGTTGCGAAGACCCTGACCTACCGCTGCAGGCGCCACTGGGCCGTTCCGGCCGCGCCGAAAGTGGTCGGCAGTCGTTTTCGATCGATGCTGCCAACGAATTCGATCCGCTGTTTGAAGACGTCTACGACTGGTGCGAAGCCCAGGGCCTGGACCTCGACACGCTGATTCACGAAGACGGTCCGGCACAGATGGAGATCAACTTCCGTCACGGCGACGCCCTGGACCTGGCCGACCAGATCACCGTATTCAAGCGCACCATGCGCGAGGCAGCGCTCAAGCACAACGTCACCGCTACCTTTATGGCCAAGCCGGTCGGCGACGAGCCCGGCAGCGCCATGCACCTGCACCAGAGCGTGGTCGACATCGCCACCGGCAAGCCGATCTTCGTCACCGACGATGGGCAGATGAGTGAGCTGTTCCTGCAACACATCGGCGGCCTGCAGAAGTACATCCCCAAGGTGTTGCCGATGTTCGCCCCGAACGTCAACTCATTCCGCCGCTTCCTCCCCGATACCTCGGCACCGGTTAACGTCGAGTGGGGCGAAGAGAACCGTACCGTGGGCCTGCGTGTGCCAACCTCAAGCCCAGACGCCATGCGCGTGGAAAACCGCCTGCCCGGCGCCGACGCCAACCCGTACCTGGCGATTGCCGCGAGCCTGTTGTGCGGTTACCTGGGTATGGTCGAGAAGATCAACCCCAGCGCCCCGGTCCAAGGCCGGGCCTATGAGCGCCGCAACCTGCGCCTGCCGATCACCATCGAAGACGCCTTGGCCAACATGGAAGACTGCCCGAGCGTGGAGCAGCACCTGGGCAGCAAGTTTGTCCGTGGCTATGTCGCGGTCAAACGCGCCGAACACGAAAACTTCAAGCGGGTGATCAGCTCCTGGGAGCGGGAGTTCTTACTGCTCAGCGTCTGAGCGCCGTTACGTAACAAGCATCGATAAAACAATTCGAAGAGGTCGATATGCGTTCATTGAAAACAGTTGCAAGTGCAACCCTGGCGCTGCTGGTCAGCGCCGCGGCTCAGGCTCAGCCCAGTGTCAGCGTGTACAACTGGACCGACTATATCGGCGAAACTACCCTGGCGGATTTCCAGGGCAGCACCGGCATCAAGGTCATCTATGACGTGTTCGACTCCAACGAAACCCTGGAAGGCAAGTTGCTGGCCGGTCGCACCGGTTACGACGTAGTCGTGCCTTCCAACCACTTTCTGGCGCGCCAGGTGGAAGCTGGCGCGTTTCTAAAACTCGACCGCAGCCAATTGCCGAACTGGAAAAACCTCGACCCGGTGCTGCTCAAGGCACTGGAAGAGAATGACGCCGGCAACCAGCACTCAGTGCCCTACCTGTGGGGCACCAACGGCATCGGCTATAACGTCGACAAGGTCAAGCAGGTGCTCGGTATCGATCATATCGACTCGTGGGCGGTGTTGTTCGAACCGGAGAACCTCAAGAAGCTCAGCCAGTGCGGCGTATCGTTCATGGACTCGGCCGATGAACTGTTCCCGGCCGTGCTCAACTACATGGGCATGGACCCGCGCAGCAACAGCGTCGAGGACTACAAAAAAGCCGAGGCCAAGCTGCTGACCCTGCGCCCGTACATCACCTATTTCCACTCCTCCAAGTACGTCTCGGACCTGGCCAACGGTGATATCTGCGTGGCTTTCGGCTACTCCGGCGACGTGTTCCAGGCGGCCAACCGCGCCAAGGAAGCTAAAAACGGCGTCAACATTGCCTATGCCATCCCCAAGGAAGGCGCCAACCTGTGGTTCGATTTGCTGGCCATCCCCGCCGATGCCAGCAACCCCAAAGAGGCCTATGCCTTTGTGAACTACCTGCTCGACCCGCAAGTGATCGCCAAGGTCAGTGCCACCGTCGGTTATGCCAACGCGATTCCACCTTCTCAGCAGTACATGGACGCCGACCTGGTCAAGAACCCCGAGGTGTACCCGCCGCAAGCGGTGCTGGACAAACTCTATGTCTCCAACACCCCGACCCCGCAGATCATGCGCGTGATGACCCGCTCCTGGAGCAAAGTGAAGTCGAATAAATGAACCAGGGAGCCTCTATGAATCCTGCTGCGCAACATGCCAGCTCCTACTACAAGGCATCGGTAGGCCCGATGCCAGAACACCCGGCCTTGGCAGGCGAACTGAGCGCTGATGTGTGTGTTATCGGCGGCGGTTTTACTGGCGTCAACACGGCGATCGAACTGGCCCAGCGCGGGCTCTCGGTCATACTGCTGGAGGGACGACGCATTGGCTGGGGCGCCAGCGGGCGTAACGGCGGCCAACTGATCCGTGGCATTGGTCACGAGGTTGAAGGCTTTGCCCGCTACGTTGGCCAGGACGGTGTGAAGTACCTGCAACGTGCCGGCATCGAATCGGTCGAGGTGGTGGCCAACCGCATCCAGGAGCACAGCATTGACTGCGACCTGCGCTGGGGCTTCTGTGAACTGGCCAACACCCCGGCTCAGTTCGCCGCCTTTCGCGCCGAGCAGGACAGCCTGGCAGCACTGGACTACCGCCACGAAACGCAATTGGTCGGCCCTGAGCAGATGCACCAGGTGGTCGCCTCTTCGGCTTACGCCGGCGGTTTGATCGATCGCGGCTCGGGCCATCTGCACCCGCTCAACCTGGTGCTGGGCGAGGCCCGCGTGGCGACCTCGCTGGGCGTACGGATCTTTGAGCACAGCCCAGTGCTGGAGATCAATCACGGCGCTACCGTGCAGGTACGCTGCGCCCAAGGCAGCGTACGCGCCGGCAGCTTGGTGCTGGCCTGCAACGCGCACCTGGATGAACTGGAACCCCGCCTGAGCGGCAAGGTGTTGCCCGCCGGCAGCTACATCATTGCTACTGAACCGCTGTCAGCGGCCCAAGCCAGTGAACTGATCCCACAGAACCTGGCGCTGTGCGACCAGAAAGTCGGCCTCGACTACTACCGCCTCAGCGCCGACCGGCGCCTGTTGTTTGGCGGCGCGTGCCACTACTCCGGCCGCGACCCCCTGGACATCGCCGCCTACATGCGTCCGAAGATGCTCAAGGTATTCCCGCAACTGGCCAACACCCGCATTGAGTTTCAGTGGGGGGGCAAGATCGGCATCACAGCCAATCGCTTTCCCCAGGTCGGTCGCCTGTCACAGCACCCGAATGTGTACTACGCCCAAGGCTATTCAGGCCATGGCCTGAATGTCACCCACTGGACCGCCCGGTTACTTGCTGAAGCAATCGATGTCGGCCACAGCCAGGGCATGGATGTGTTCAGTGCCGTGCCGCACATGACCTTCCCGGGCGGCAAGGCGCTGCGTTCCCCCCTGCTGGCATTGGGAATGTTGTGGTACCGCTTGCGCGAAGTGCTGGGTTAATCGGCACGAGTATTTACGACGGGCGACTTGCGACAGACGCAATTGCAGCTACTTTCAGCTAAGTCCTTGTTTCAACATATGACTTGCTTCGGAGGGCATCGGAGAATGTTTGCAGCTCAGCTGTCGCACCGCCCAACCCCTTGGTTTCTTGGCGCTCTGCTGCTGGCCTTGGCAGGTTGCAGCAGTATTGACGCCCGCACCACAGAGTACGTCGGTGCGCCTCACGCCGCGCCCAGCAGTGCGGCAAACGTCGAAGTACTGCGCAGCGAGCCAACCCGCGCCCACGACCGCTTGGGCGAGATCGTGGTCGACGCCAGCGTCGAGCCAGCACCACCGATCACCGAGGTCGAACAGAAACTACGCGAGGAAACTGCGAAGATCGGCGGCGATGCAGTCGTAGTGGTCTACGACCGCATCCAACCGGTCTCAGCCTATGTCAGCGGCCCGCTCTGGGACCGCGATATCCAGACCATCGAAGGGCGCAAGCTCAAAGGCATCGTTATCAAGTACCAGTAATGCATCGCCTTCACTGATCGGCCCAACCTGGCTTGAGCTCAACACGTGGGTCCTGCGCCTGCAATACGCCTGGTGAGACCGCGAAGCTCAGCCGGCAGACGGCAACACGGCCAGCGGATCAATCGGCTTGCCGTTCTGGCGAATCTCGAAATACAGCTGCACCCTGTCAGCGTCCAGGGAGCCCGCTTCAGCGATTTTCTGCCCCTTGCTGACCGTCTGCCCTTCCTTGACCAGCAACTTGCTGTTGTGGCCGTAGACGCTGGCATGGGACGACCCGTGCTGGAGGATGATCAGGTTGCCGTATCCGCGGATGTTCACCGCAAAAGCCACCTTGCCACCGAGGCTGGCATATACCGGCTGGCCTTGGGTCGCGGAAATGGTAATGCCCTTGTTCAACTTGTCGGCGGCCGAGAAGCGGCGAATCACGGCGCCTTTCACCGGCCAATCCCAACCGCGCAAGGTCACCTTGGTGGTTGAAACCGGTTTGCTCTTGCTGGCCGTCGAGGTGCTACGCGTTGTGGTTTTCGAGCCACCAAAGCGAATGGTCTGGCCGACATTCACCGCATAGGGCGCAGCAATACCGTTGTAACGCGCCAGCTCCTTGAAATTCCAGCCGTGGCGTGAGGCAATCGAATACAAGGTGTCGCCACGCTTGACCTTGTAGGTACCGGCCACAACTTTGTTAGCAGCGACACCAGAGTTTGGAGAATGCGAACTGCATGCGGACATCGCCAGCATCACGGCGATCAGAATAAACCTGAAAAACACACCACTTCCTTTTCCCGGAGACGCCGTTAACGAGGTCGCTACTATAAATCAGTCTGTTGCTTTGCGCGGCACAGTCTGTACTCGACGCTCAGTTCTCCTGCGTCCAATGCAGATTCACTTTCTCAGTCTGGCCTGGCACTACATTGACCGCGCCGACCTGTTGCTCACCATTGCGCGAAGCAATCAGGTTGTACTTCCCCGGAGGCAGCTTGACCTGAACCATCGGGCCAACCTGGTTCAACCGCAACAGTATCTGGCCTTGCACGCCCTGAATCATCAGATCAACATCCGGTACGTACTTGTTTTGCGAGCCGCTGGAAAACGTAAGCTGCAGGTTGTAACCCTGGACTTGCTGAATGGCCCGTGACTCATCCTGGCCAATGCCGCCAGTCACATAGCTGATACCGTTTTGCTGTTGGGGCTGCAGATGCACTGCAGAGTTATCGATTGGCTCTTGGTATTCAGAGGCTTGTACCTGCTGGGCTACCAACACCAAGACCACTGTTGTGGTAAATGCGAGTGTGCTGAAAGTTCTCATCGCCATGAACCTCGCGCTACATTGTGCTAACCATTTTACTGCCTTGATCCCTCGCTTTTAGAACGATTCGGCGTTACCAGGCCGGGCAATACCGCTGGATGCTTTCAGATTCATCTTATTAAGCCGCAAAACCTCTCTTGATAGCCTTGGGTCTTCGTTTGCACGCAGGTGCAGTGAACTAATCGAAGGTTGGAAGGAATTGCAATGAGTGGTTGGTACGAGCTGAAAAACTACAGCAATGGTACGTGTCGCTTTTATCTGTATTCGCGCGACGGCCAGCGGTTACTGCAAAGCGCAGTGTATCCGGACAGCGTCAGCGCTGAGCAAACCATTGAGGCAATCCAGAACAGCTGCGGGACGGTGGAGCGTTTCAAGAAGGGTATCCATAGCGGTGGCAAGAACTACTTTGTTCTACGCGGAGCAGGCAACACCGAACTGCTCACCAGCCACCTGTATGACTCCGAGAGCGCGCTTGAGCGGGCCATCTCGTTGATTTCATCAGTCGCTCAGACAGGCGAGCTGAAGAAAGCTGCCTGAGCCGAAATACGGCGCCACTTCGCACAAGGCCCATCAATTGATGGGCCTTGTGCTTTTCTATTACAGCATTGCTCGAGGTGCACCTGAACGCGCCGACTAGATGCAACGCGCAGAAAATAGCTGCGGTCCAGACACGAAAAAGCCCGCTCCTTTGCAGGAAGCGGGCTATTTCACATGACGCCCTAAACTAGGGATCGTCACTGGCGTCTGCATGATTATGAATCCGGCAATACCTTACCGTTTCAAGATTCACACATCCGGCCATATATGGTGGGTCGTGTAGGATTCGAACCTACGACCAATTGGTTAAAAGCCAACTGCTCTACCAACTGAGCTAACGACCCGTTGGATGGCGCGTATAATACTGATTTCTAACAGGAAATCAACACCCCATCGCAAAATAATTTAAAAATAACGTGTTGGGTCTTCTACACCCGCCGCTTTAAAGCCGTCGGCACGCAGGCGGCAGCTGTCGCATTTACCGCATGCTCGGCCTTCATCGTCGGCCTGATAGCAGGACACTGTCAGGCTGTAGTCCACCCCACGGGCAATACCGGCCTGGACGATCTGCGCCTTGCTCAGGTTCTGCAGTGGCGCCTGAATACGAAAGCCCTGCCCTTCGACACCAGCCTTGGTCGCCAGGTTAGCCATGCGTTCGAACGCCTCAACGAACTCCGGGCGGCAATCCGGATACCCTGAATAGTCCACGGCGTTGACGCCAATGAAGATATCCCGCGCCTCCAGCACCTCAGCCCAGCCAAGTGCCAAGGACAGGAACACGGTATTGCGTGCCGGCACGTAGGTCACCGGGATGCCTTCGCTCGGCGCTTCGGGCACATCGATGCTGGTGTCGGTCAGGGCCGAGCCACCGATGCCGTCCAGGTTCAGGCCGATGACCTTGTGCTCAACCACACCCAGGTCGCGGGCTACTCGCGCAGCGGCGTTGAGTTCTGCACGGTGACGCTGACCGTAATCAAAGCTCATGGTGTAGCAGCTGTAGCCTTCGGCCTTAGCCATAGCGACCACGGTGGCCGAATCCAGACCACCGGAAAGCAGGATTACCGCACGTTTCTCAGTCATTGCATTCACTCCTGTCAGCGTCCCGGCTCGTCGTTCCACAGCAGCTTGTGCAGCTGCATCTGAAAACGAACCGGCAAATTATCAGCCACGATCCAATCGGCCAGGTCAGTGGCACTCACCTGATGGTGGCTTGGCGAAAACAGCACGTCGCCGGCACGTTGCTCAAGACCGTACTGAATGAGTTTGGACACCGCCCAGTCGTAGTCCTCACGCGAACAAATGACAAACTTGACTTGATCATTAGGTGTGAGCAGTTCGATGTTCTCGTAACGATTGCGGTGCACTTCTGCCGAGCCCGGGGTTTTCAGGTCAACAACCCGACTGACACGCGTGTCCACCTTGGAAATGTCCAAGGCACCGCTGGTCTCAAGCGAGACGTCATAGCCTGCATCACAGAGCTGCTTAAGTAGCGCAATGGCGTTCGGCTGGGCCAGCGGCTCACCACCGGTGACGCAGACATAGCGCGGCTTGAAGCCAGCGACCTGCTCCAGGATCGAATCGAGAGTGCGAATGCTGCCGCCGCTGAAGGCGTATTCGCTGTCGCAATACTGGCAGCGCAGCGGGCAGCCGGTGAGACGGACAAATACCGTGGGCAGGCCAGCGGTACGCGTTTCACCCTGCAAAGAGTAAAAAACTTCGGTAATACGTAATGTGTCTTGCATAGTCGCCACGGGCGTAACAGCTAAACAGGCTGTCCGCCTCCGTCAGGCACTGCTGAAAACCCGTCATCGCGTAGTTCACAGCAGCGTTTTTCAATAAAAGGGCAGAGATTCTAACGAAAAAACCCGCGACTGGCGCGGGTTTCTTTTGAAACGACTGAGTTAGAGCTTTTGCAGGTCGCGCTGGGCCAGTTGTGCAGCCGAGGTACCCGGATACTGGGTAATCACTTGCTGCAAAATGCCTTTGACCCGGTCGGTGTGACCCAGGCGGCGCTCTACGTCGGCCAGCTTGTACAGAGAATCTGGCACTTTGTTGTGCTTGGGATACAGCTGACTGACCTTGGCGAAGGCTTGCCCTGCGCCTTGCAGGTCGCCCTTGGCCAGGTTCACTTCACCCAACCAGTACTGGGCGTTGCCAGCGTACTGACTATTGGGGTATTTGCGCAGAAAGGCGTTGAACGCCTGACTGGCCTTGTCGAAATCCTTGGCTTTGATCAGGTCAAAAGCAGCGTCGTAATAGAGCTTCTCTTTGGCCGGATCGCCAGGTTCGCTACTGGCGGCAGGTTGTTGCGCGGCGGCAGCACCTGCAGCGGCACCGGCGGCTTCACCACCAGCGGAAGAATTCTCTGGAGCCACGGCAGGAGCGCCGGTTCCAATACGCCGATCCAGGTCCTGATAACGCTCCAGGCTTTCCTGTTTCATGCGCGCAACATCGTTTTGCAGCTCTTCGATGATGCCTTGTTGACGCGACAACTGATCTTGCATCTGCTGCAGTTGCATGAACAGCTGACCCTGCGCCGAGGCAGGGGCCGTAACCCCTCCCCCGGCGTAGGCGCCGTTCGTACCATAACCCGCTGGTGGGTAGCTGCTTGCGCCGCTATAGCCAGCGTTGTCATCAACAACAGGAACCTCAGCCCAAGCCACGAGTGGCAGGCTGAGCGCCAGGACGGTTAAAGCACGACGGCACGTTCGCATATCGAATTACTTACGCAGTTCGACGCGACGGTTCTGAGCCCACGACTGCTCGTCGTTGCCGGTAGCAACTGGACGCTCTTCGCCGTAGGAAACCAGTTCCAGCTGGGCAGGAGAAACGCCTTGCAGTACCAGGTAGCGTTGAACGGCTTTCGCACGACGCTCGCCCAGAGCCATGTTGTATTCGCGAGTACCACGCTCGTCGGTGTTACCTTCCAGCACGACGCGAGCGCCGTTGCCTTTCAGGTCCTTGGCATGAACGTCCAGAGCGCGCATGGCTTCTGGCTTCAGGTCCGAGCTGTCGTATTCGAAGTAGAAGGTGGTGATTGCGCGCAGAGCAGCTTCTTCGCTCAGGCTGCCGTCAACAGCGCCAGTGTTGGCACCGTAGCCAGCGTTAGGATCAACAGCGCCTTGACCAGCGTCGTCGCCGCCTTTGGAAGAGCAACCTACGGCTACGGCCATGGCCAGAGCCAGCGCAGCAAACTTACCAAACTTCAGCATTTCCATCGTGAAACTCCTAATGAACCCCAATGTGTTAAGTACAACGTAAAGCGCCGCGTCAGTTCAGGTAAGGGGACCAGGACGGTTCTCTGACTTCGCCTTGAGCGGTAGGAAGCGGGAGCCTCACGCGTCCGTTGAGAGAGACGAGCATCAAGACTCCCCGGCCCTGCTGGCGGGTGGCGTAGATTAGCATGGTGCCGTTGGGCGCAACAGTGGGAGACTCATCAAGACTTGTTTCCGAGAGAATCTTTACACTGCCACGTTGCAAATCTTGTGCAGCCACCTTGAAGTTGGTGAAACCTTGTTGACGATGAATCATCACCAGGGTCTTTTCATCCGCCGAAAGTTTAGGGTTGGCGTTGTAGTTACCTACAAAAGTTACACGCTCGGCGCCACCGCCAGAAACATTGGTTTTATAGATCTGAGGTTTACCACCGCGGTCGGAAGTGAAATAGATGGTCGAGCCATCTTTACCCCAGAACGGTTCGGTGTTGATCCCAGGACCTGCAGTAACACGCGACAGCTGGCGCGAACCCATGTTCATCACGTAGATGTCCGGGTTGCCGTCCTTGGACAGCACGAACGCCAGGCGCGAACCGTCTGGCGACCAGGCTGGCGCACCGTTGAGGCCTTCGAAGTTGGTGATCTGCTCGCGACGACCAGTGTCGATGTGCTGAACGAAGATGCGCGGACGCTTCTGCTCGAACGACACATAGGCAATGCGCTTGCCATCAGGTGCAAAACGTGGCGACAGGATCGGCTCTCGCGATTGCAGCAGGGTGACTGCACGAGCACCGTCGTAATCCGAACGCTGCAGGGTGTAACGGGTATTGTTGGTGGAGAAGCGCTCAGCCGTCACGTACAACATGCGGGTAGAGAACGCACCCTTGATGCCGGTGAGTTTCTCGAACGACTGGTCAGCGATGTAGTGCGACATGTCGCGCAACTGATCGGTGCTGCCCGAGACGCTGCCGGTCAACACTTGCTGTTCGGTAGCGACGTTGAACAGGGCGTACTGCACCTGCAGGCGACCGCCTGCCGGAACAATGCTACCCACCATGACGTACTGGGCACCCAGGGCTTTCCAGTCACGGAAGATCACTTCGCTGGCCTGACTTGGCTGGCTGATCATGTTCTGCCGTGGGATCGGCGAGTAATAACCGGAGTTGCGCAGGTCATTACCGATAATGTCAGCCATGTCTTCAGGCAGCACGCTGCCGCCCTGCAGACCGAAAGGTACAACGGCGATAGGCGTGGCACGATCACTACCGCTGGTGACCAGAATGTTCTTTTCTTCTGCCACGGCCATCCCTGCTGCGCAGCAGAGAACGACCAGCAGTCCTCGAAGAAGTTTAATCACAAGGCTAGATCCTCAGGTGTGAATGTCATCTTGAATGAACGATAGGGATTGAATTCGCTCGGTTTCAAGCCCTGCATCTCGGTTAAACGACCAATGTTCTTGACCGCGGCAACTGCCGAGCTGTCGAACGGACCATCGCCACTGGAGCGGGCTACGCTCACCGAGGTAATGGTGCCATCAGGCAGCATGCCGATCTGCAGAACCACCGTCATGTTCTTGCGTGCAGAAGGTGGACGGGCCCAGCCTTCAGCTGCACGTGCACGGATCAGGTCGTCGAAATCGCCGGCTACCTGGTCGCCCTGCTCGTCAGCCAATGCCTGCTGGCGCTCGGTGGTGTCAGACAACAGCTCGGCCAGGGCCTGGGCTTTCTTGTCTTCTGCCGCCTTGCGGGCTGCATCCTGTGCCTTCTTCTTGGCCGCATCTGCTGCAGCTTTCTTCTTGGCGTCTTCAGCAGCTTTTTTCTTCGCCTCTTCGGCCACTGCTTTCTTCTTGGCATCCTCGGCCGCCTTCTTCTTGGCGTCCTCGGCTGCTTTTTTCTTGGCTTCTTCAGCCGCCTGCTTCTTGGCGTCTTCAGCAGCCTTTTTCTTGGCTTCCTCTTCGGCCTTTTTCTTGGCGATGTCAGCCTGTTGCTTCTCGGCAGCCTTCTTGGCTTCTTCGGCTTTCTTGGCTTCGGCGGTTTTCTTCGCTTCGTCAGCCTTCTTGGCTTCCTCGGACTTCTTCGCCTCAGCTTCGGCGCGCGCCTCTTCAGCCTTTTGAGCCGCTTCCTCTTTCTTTTGTTCCGCAGCCTTCACTGCTTGCTGCTCGACCTTCTTCTGCTCCATCTGTTCTTCTTCGGTCTGACGCGAAGCAGTTTTCTTCGCTTCACCCGCAATCTTCTGATTGGTCTGGGTGGTGGCCTGACTTTTTGATTTCAGCTGGTACAGGGTTGCCTGGACAATAGGCTTGGCCGGCGGCAGTTCAGGGGTCATGGCAAAACTGACGAACAGCATGCCGAACACCAGAACGTGCAGCGCAATGGCCCAGACACTGGGCCAGAAATAGCTTTCCGAGGCGGATGGCTCTCGCTGTTGCATCAGGGCGCCTCGGTAATCAGGCCAACGTTACCGACACCTGCTTTCTGCAACCCGCCCATGGCACCCATGACCGCGCCGTAGTCGACGGACTTGTCGCCACGGATGAAGACCTGGGTCTGTTTGCCCTGGTCACGTCCGGCGGCGATGATCTTGGTCACCGCGTCGGTCATTTGCGGCAAGGTCATGGCCTTGTCCATCTGCTTCTCGGTGTCGACTTCACTGCCAAGGTTCCAGAAGTAGGTCTTGTCTGCCTTGATCGAAATAGTCAGGACCTGGACGTTGTTGTCCTGCGGCAAGGCTTCACTGGAAACCTTGGGCAGGTCGACCTTCACGCCCTGGTTGAGCATCGGTGCGGTCACCATGAAAATGACCAGCAGTACCAACATCACGTCGATGTAAGGCACCACGTTCATCTCGGCGACCGGCTTGCGTTTGTGGCGAACTCGGGCCATGGGCTTTTACCTGATCACTCTTCGCTGGTGTGCACTTTACGGTGCAGGATGGCCTGGAACTCGTCGGCGAACGTGTAGTAACGGCCGATCAAGACTTCACTGCGGGCAGCGAAACGGTTGTAGGCAATAACCGCTGGAATGGCGGCAAACAGGCCGATCGCGGTGGCGATCAGCGCCTCGGCGATACCCGGCGCTACGGTCGCCAGGGTTGCCTGCTGGGCACTGGCCAGACCGCGGAAGGAGTTCATGATGCCCCAGACGGTACCGAACAGACCGATATACGGGCTGGTGGAACCGACTGTCGCCAGGAACGGCAGGCTCTGCTCGAGCTTTTCTTCTTCGCGCGAGATAGCCACGCGCATGGCACGACCAACGCCTTCCATGACCGCGTCAGGATCGACACCAGGCTGCTGACGCAGACGGGAAAACTCCTTGAAGCCGGCACGGAAGACCTGCTCGACGCCCGAATCCGGATCCGGGTTGCTGCCGGCCTGACGGTACAGCTTGGACAGGTCGATCCCCGACCAGAAGCGCTCTTCGAAGCTGTCCAGGGCTCGACGACCGGCGCGCAGCATGGTGCTGCGCTGAAAAATCATGATCCATGACGTTACCGATGCGGCAACCAGAATCAGCATAACCAGCTGTACCACGATGCTGGCATTGCTGACCAGGCTCCACATGGAGGTATGGTCGACGACGTTAGCTTCCACGCTTAATCTCCTGCATTTGAATGAATACCCGGATCGCCAGCCTCGGCAAAGGCTGCACGCAGCGCTGGGGGGATGGCCCGGGGTTTGAAAGTATCGGCGCGCACACAGGCCACCAGGAACTGCCCTTCGCAGAGCAGCGTTGCATCTTTTTCGCGCCAGACCTGCTGTACGAAGCGCAAGCTGGCCCGGTTCAACTCAAGCACCTGCGCGGTAACCCGCAATTCGTCGTCCAGCCGCGCAGGCGCGTGATAGCGCGCCTCGCTGGAGTGGACCACGAACAGCAGGTTGTCCTGCGCCAATGCCGACTGGGCAAAACCCAGTGCGCGTAACCGCTCGGTGCGGGCACGCTCCATGAATTTCAGGTAGTTGACGTAATACACCACGCCGCCCGCATCAGTGTCTTCGTAGTAGACCCGACAACGGTGTGCGAACGACTCAAGCCCATTTTGCGCGCGCATACTCTAGTGCTTACTCCTCAGCTTGCCAATCCGCCCCGGCAACTGTTTTTTCATCGATTATGTCGTATTGCCAGCGTGGTCCTTCCATGACAGGCGATAGGACCACGAATTCACCAGATAAATCTGTCATTCATCGGTCTGGGCGGAAAAACCTTCGCTATTGACCGACTCGCCGAGGCGATTGGGAATGTTCAGGCCGAAATGCAGATAGGCATGGCGAGTGACCACCCTGCCCCGCGGCGTGCGCATGATGTAACCCTGCTGGATCAGGTAGGGTTCGAGCACATCCTCGATGGTGTGGCGCTCCTCACTGATCGCCGCTGCCAGGCTGTCGACACCCACTGGACCACCGTCGAACTTCTCAATCATGGTCAGCAGCAAGCGTCGGTCTTGGTGATCGAAACCACGCTCGTCAACATCCAACAGGTTCAACGCCATGTCGGCAATCGACTTGGTGATATGGCCCTTGCCGCGCACTTCGGCAAAATCTCGCACGCGGCGTAGCAGACGGTTGGCGATCCGCGGCGTACCACGAGCACGCCGGGCGATCTCGAAGGCCCCCTGGTCTTCGATCGGCAGCCCCAGAATACCGCCGGAACGGCTGACGATGGTCGCCAGGTCTTCGGTGTTGTAGAACTCCAGGCGCTGGACGATACCGAAACGGTCACGTAGCGGGTTGGTCAGCATACCGGCACGGGTGGTCGCCCCAACCAGAGTGAACGGCGGCAGGTCGAGCTTGATGGAACGTGCCGCCGGCCCTTCACCAATCATGATGTCGAGCTGGAAATCTTCCATGGCCGGGTACAGCACTTCTTCGACAATCGGAGACAAGCGGTGGATTTCGTCGATAAACAGCACGTCGTGCGGTTCAAGATTGGTCAGCAATGCCGCCAAGTCACCAGGACGCTCAAGGATCGGACCCGAGGTGCTTTTGATCGACACGCCCATTTCCTGAGCGATGATATTGGCCAGGGTGGTCTTGCCCAACCCCGGCGGGCCGAAGATCAGCGTGTGATCCAGCGATTCACTGCGCCCGCGGGCGGCCTGGATGAACAGCGCCATCTGCTCGCGTACCACTGGCTGACCGATGTATTCAGCCAGGCGTAGCGGACGGATCGCCCGGTCCTGGACCTCTTCACGGTCACGTCCGCTGGCGGCTATCAGTCGATCGGCTTCTATCACTTAGATCATTCCCTTCAGGCTGCGGCGGATCAGCTCTTCGCTGCTCAAACCTTTGGCATCGACGGCGGCCACGGCCTTGCTGGCCTCCTGGGGCTTGTAACCCAGGGAAATCAAGGCACTGACCGCATCAGCTTCGGCGCTGGAAACACTGGCGAGCGGCAATGGCCCATTGGGCACCAGCGCGAACATCGCGGGTGAAGTCTCCCAGGCTTTGAATCGGTCTTTGAGCTCGACCAGCAGACGCTCGGCGGTCTTTTTGCCGACACCGGGCACCTTGACCAGTGCTGATGCATCTTGAGCCTGGACGCAGCGTACCAGTTCGTCGACATCCAGACCTGACATCAATGCCAGCGCCAGCTTGGGACCGACACCATTAAGCCGGATCAACTCACGGAACAGCTCTCGCTCGCGCTTCTCATGAAAGCCATAGAGCAAGTGCGCATCCTCGCGCACCACCAAGTGGGTGTGCAAGGTCACGGCCTCACCCACTTTGGGAAGACGGTACAGGGTGGTCATCGGCACTTCGAGCTCGTAGCCCAGGCCGTTGACATCGACAATCAGGTGCGGCGGCTGTTTTTCAGCCAGTGTGCCGCGCAAACGTCCAATCACGTTGCAATCCTTCCTTATGGGCACCGGCAAACAACCGGTAAACCCTAACAGCAAATTCAATGACCGATGGCATTGC
This sequence comes from Pseudomonas sp. S06B 330, assembly GCF_002845275.2. Taxonomy (NCBI): domain Bacteria; kingdom Pseudomonadati; phylum Pseudomonadota; class Gammaproteobacteria; order Pseudomonadales; family Pseudomonadaceae; genus Pseudomonas; species Pseudomonas tussilaginis. Next base: position 4,473,083 of record NZ_CP088149.1, read on the forward strand.
CCGGCCAAAATTTGTTTCAACGCATGATGTTATCAGAGCCGTAAGCGCCCGCTGCGACTGCGCGCGGTCCCCAGGCCGTGTGGCAACAGGCTGGAGCGGGTGTGTGCATGACACAGGGCGATGGCCAAGGCATCGGAGGCATCGATTTGCGGCTTCTGGGTCAACTTGAGCAGGTGCATGACCATCATCTGCACTTGCTCCTTGTTCGCCCCACCCGTGCCGGCAACCGCCTGCTTGACCTGGGTGGCACTGTATTCGGCGATTTCCAGCCCCTCTTCAATGGCGGCGACGATGGCCGCACCACGCGCCTGGCCCAACTTGAGCGCCGAATCGGCGTTGCGGGCCATGAACACCCGCTCAATGCCCATGGTCACCGGGCCGTACTGGCTGATGATCTCGCGCACACCTCGAAACACGATCTGCAAGCGCTCGGGCAACTCGCCGCTACCGGTTCGAATACACCCGGATGCCACATACTCACAGCCCCGTGGCCCCTGGCGCACCACGCCGTAGCCGGTGATGCGCGAGCCAGGGTCGATGCCCAGAATCAAAGTCATAACGCCTGCATCATCAATGACACCCGTAGGCATCGTTGCAAAGACAGAAGCCGGACCCTCCTGCAGTCACGGTGTGTCTGCAAGGGGGCCCGGCTTCCAACCCGCCAAGGCTTTAGTTAACCAAGGCTTTCCATGACGTCGTCAGGAATCTCGGCGTTGGAGTAAACGTTCTGCACGTCGTCCAGGTCTTCGAGCATGTCAATCAGCTTGAGGACCTTTTGCGCACCGTCCAGATCCAGTTCGGCACTGGTGGTCGGCTGCATGACGATTTCCGCATCCGCCGCCTTGAAGCCGGCTTCTTCCAGCGCATTGCGCACGGCATAGAAGCTGGCAAAAGAGGTAAATACATCGAAGGAGCCGTCTTCATTGCTGACGACGTCGTCAGCATCGGCCTCCATCGCCGCCTCCATCAGCGCATCCTCGTCGACACCTGCGGCAAAACTGATCTGCCCCTTGCGCTCGAACAGGTAGGCAACCGAACCGTCGGTACCGAGATTGCCACCGCATTTGCTGAAGGCATGACGCACGGCCGCTGCAGTACGGTTGCGGTTGTCGGTCATGGCCTCGACCATGATCGCCACGCCGCCCGGGCCGTAGCCCTCGTAGCTGAGCTCTTCAACGTTATCGGCCTCGGTCGCGCCAGCACCACGGGCAATCGCCCGATCGATGATGTCGCGGCTCATGTTAGCCCCCAACGCCTTGTCCAGGGCCAGGCGCAAACGCGGGTTGGTAGCCGGGTCGCCACCGCCCTGCTTGGCGGCGACGGTCAGCTCACGAATCCACTTGGTGAAGATCTTGCCCCGCTTGGCGTCCTGACGCTCTTTGCGGTGCTTGATGTTTGCCCACTTGGAATGACCAGCCATAACGCACTCCGAATCCTTTGAAACAATGCCATGCCCCTCCCCGGCGCAAACCGGGCAGGGACGATAAAATCAGTACTGCTTAACGCAAAGGCGCATCCATGTGGATGCGCCCGGGGTCCGCTTACTCAGCCTTGGGCTGTTCGCGCAGACGGATGTGCAGTTCGCGCAGGGCTTTGGCGTCGACCAGGCCTGGCGCCTGGGTCATGACGCAGGCGGCACTCTGGGTTTTCGGGAAGGCGATGACTTCACGAATCGACTGAGCGCCGGTCATCAGCATAACCAGACGGTCCAGACCAAAGGCCAGGCCACCGTGCGGTGGGGCGCCAAACTTCAGGGCGTCGAGCAGGAAGCCGAACTTCTCTTCCTGTTCAGCCGCCTCGATACCCAGCAGACGGAATACCGCCTGTTGCATTTCCTTGCGGTGAATACGGATCGAACCGCCGCCCAGCTCAGTGCCGTTGAGGACCATGTCGTAGGCACGCGACAGTGCGGTGGCCGGGTTGGCCTCCAGCTCTTCGGGGCTGCACTTGGGTGCGGTGAACGGGTGGTGCAGCGCGGTGAAGCTGCCGTCGTCGTTCTCTTCGAACATCGGGAAATCAACAACCCACATCGGTGCCCACTCGCAGGTGTGCAGGTTGAAATCGTTGCCGACCTTGATCCGCAGGGCGCCCAGCGCCTCGCTGACAATCTTGGCCTTGTCGGCACCGAAGAACACGATGTCGCCGTCGACCGCACCGACGCGATCAAGGATCACGTTGAGGTTGGCCTCAGGAATGTTCTTGACGATTGGCGACTGCAGGCCCTCGACGCCTTTGGCGCGTTCGTTGACCTTGATGTACGCCAGGCCCTTGGCACCATAAATGCCGACGAACTTGGTGTACTCGTCGATGCGGCTGCGCGGCATGCTGGCTGCGCCAGGTACACGCAGGGCGGCAACGCGGCACTTCGGATCGTTGGCCGGGCCACTGAAGACCTTGAATTCAACGTCCTTGAGCTGGTCAGCGACGTCGACCAGTTCCAGCGGGTTACGCAGGTCTGGTTTGTCGGAACCGTAGCGGCGCATGGCTTCTTCGAAGGTCATGTGCGGGAACTCACCGAACTCCAGGTCCAGGACTTCCTTGAACAGCTTGCGGATCATGCTCTCGGTCAGGCCCATGATCTCGGATTCATCGAGGAAACTGGTCTCGATGTCGATCTGGGTGAATTCTGGCTGACGGTCAGCACGCAGGTCTTCGTCGCGGAAGCACTTGGCAATCTGGTAGTAGCGATCGAAACCGGCAACCATCAGCAATTGCTTGAACAGTTGCGGCGATTGCGGCAGGGCGAAGAAGCTACCGGCGTGGGTACGGCTCGGCACCAGGTAGTCACGCGCGCCTTCAGGGGTGGCGCGGGTGAGGATCGGCGTTTCCACGTCGAGGAAACCGTTTTCATCCAGGAAGCGACGGATGCTGGTGGTGATGCGCGAACGCAGACGCAGCTTTTCGGCCATTTCTGGACGACGCAGGTCGATGAAGCGATAGCGCAGGCGGGTTTCCTCGCCGACATCGGAGTATTCGTTGAGCGGGAACGGCGGGGTCTCCGCCTCGTTGAGCACGGTCAGCTCATAACCCAGCACTTCGATGGCACCGGAGGCCATGTTGGCGTTCACAGCGCCAGCTGGACGCGGACGCACCTTACCGGTGATCTGTACCACGTATTCGCTACGCACGCGGTCAGCGGCGGCGAAGCTGTCTGCGCGATCCGGGTCGAAGACGACCTGAGCCATGCCTTCGCGGTCACGGATATCGAGGAAAATCACCCCGCCGTGGTCGCGGCGACGATGGACCCATCCGCAAAGGGTAATTTCCTGACCTTCCAGGCTCTCGTTCAGTTGGCCGCAATAATGGCTGCGCATCATGATGGTGGTTTCGCTTCTCGTCATTCGTGTGTTCAGTGGAGGCCTTGGCGCCCCAAAGGGCTAATAGTGCAAGACCCTGCCGGTGCAATTCAACTCAGTCGGCCTTGTCGCCGCCTGCAAGGTTCTTTTTTGCGCCGGTCTTGAAGTCGGTTTCGTACCAACCTGTGCCGCCCAGACGGAAACCGGGGGCAGAAATCAGCTTCTTGAGCTCAGGCTTTTGACACGCCGGGCAATCGGTCAGCGGCGCGGCGCTGATTTTCTGGAGGA